>JBGSMU010000023.1:0-25438 GCA_041739955.1 Gallionella sp.
TGCGCCTTCAGCAATGGCTGAAGGAGGGGCGCACCTTATTCTGGCTGCCCATCTTCAGCGCCGATAATTTCCCTGGCATTCCCTGGCAGTTGTTGTACTACGCCGAGCAATCGTCCGATCGCTCTTGCTGGATCGTCAAGCGGATCGATGATCTGCTGTACATCCCAGACGGCATCACCGGCTGGTTGCTACCGGAAGGCGATACCGACACCGATGTCGTTGTCGGCCTGTGGGAAGGTGCCCTGTCCTTCTGCAAGGCGGTCGACAGCCGGAACGGAAAACCACAAACCTTGCAATCGGCGAGGACCCCCGAGCCTGCCCCCGAGGAAGCGACACTTACGTGAGACAGCGCGAGTTTTAACTTGGCTTCTGCCCGGGAAGAAGCGTTCATGCAACTCCCTCAACTCTTGGAGTTTAACAATGACAAAACCACCTACCATCGCTGCACAGCTCACGGCGTTACCGCAACTACCTCAAGATCGTCTATGGACTTTATGGGACGAACATTTCCCGCGCCGACCCAAGCGGGTTCATCGGCGCTACCTTGAGGCACGCCTCGCTTATCGCCTTCAAGAAAACGCCCTCGGCGGTTTGCCGCCAGCAGTCAAAACGCATCTGGCTGATTGCGGCGAGCGGCATTCCAAAATCAAAACTGGCCGTGGCCCAGAGGTGCGTTTGATGCCGGGTACGACATTGATTCGTGAATGGGATCGCCGCGAGTATCGCGTCACGGTGCTGCCCGATGGCGTGTATGAACTAAACGGCGAGCATTACAAAAGCCTATCGGCGGCGGCGCGCGCCATCACCGGTACGAACTGGTCGGGGCCGGCATTCTTTGGTGTGAAGGGAGGACGCAAATGAATTCGACTATCGTTGCCCCCAAACGCTGCGCTGTCTATTGCCGCGTGTCGACCGACGAGCGCCTCGATCAATCCTTCAATTCCCTCGATGCGCAGAAGGAAGCAGGATTGGCCTATATTGCCAGTCAGCGCTCCGATGGCTGGATTGCGGTGCGTGATGATTACATCGATCCCGGTTTCTCCGGCGGCAATGTAGAACGGCCTGCGTTGAAACGATTGATGGCCGACATCGAGGCCGGCAAGATCGACATCGTGGTGGTTTACAAAATTGATCGCTTAACCAGAAACCTGAGTGACTTCTCGAAACTGATCGAAGTGTTTGAACGGCACGGTGTTTCATTTGTTTCCGTCACGCAGCAATTCAATACCACGACCAGCATGGGTCGCTTGATGCTGAACATCCTGCTGTCGTTTGCCCAGTTCGAGCGCGAAGTCACGGGCGAGCGCATCCGCGACAAGATTGCCGCATCGAAAGCCAAAGGCATGTGGATGGGCGGTCAGCAGCCTTTGGGCTATCGCGTTGAGCAACGGAAACTGGTTGTAGTTGAAACCGAAGCTGCGCTGCTCAAACGCCTGTTCAATGATTTCGTGGAATGCCGCTCCACTACCGATATGGTGCGGCAGCTTGCCGCCGAAGGTGTCACCAACAAAACGGGCAAGCCATTCAGCAAGCAGATGCTCTATCACATGCTGCACAACCGACTCTACCTTGGCGAGATTGCCCACAAGGAAAAATGGTATCCCGGCCAGCACGACGCAATCATCGATCAGCCTGTATGGGATGCGGCGCAGGCAATTCTCACGCAGAACAATCGTCAGCGCATGGCAGACACGATGCATCGTCGCCAGCCAGAAGCGTCGTTACTGCTTGGCCTACTCTTCACCAAGGACGGCGAGCGATTCCAACCAGCCTTCACGCGCAAGGCTAACGGCAAACGCTATCGCTACTATGTGCCGATCCGCAAGGTGCGCTTCGGTGCTGATGCGACGACAGCGACAAGAGTGCCGGCCGAACCGATTGAGCAGATGGTGTTGGCACAAGTTCATGCCGCGCTTAAAGCGCCAGAGATGGTGCAGTCGGTGTGGGACGTAGTGCGAGCCAAATACCCTGAGCTGACTGAACCCGAGGTTGTGCTGCCCTTGCGTCAGATGAGTCAGGTTTGGGAACAATTGTTTCCCGCTGAACGCCAGCGCATTGTGCAATTGCTGATTGAGCGCGTGACGCTGCGCGACGAGGCGATTGAGATTGTTTGGCGGGATGATGGCTGGACAAGTCTGGCCGCTGAAATGCGACCCGGAACGATAGGTGCAGAATTACTTGAGCAAGAACAAGATGAGGTATTGGCATGACGCAAATTATTCAAAGCGGCAAAGTGCAACAACAAGCAGGGCCGAAGTTGACGACGATTATTCCGATTCGCCTCAAACATCGTGGCGGGCGGAAGGTGGTGATTCCGTCATCGGCATCGGATGCCCGTCCGGAGCACGACGCACCGATTCTTACCGCGTTGTCGAAAGCATTTCATTGGCAACGTTTGATCGACGAGGGAGTTGTTAACAGCGGGTCGGATATTGCGCGCCGCGAGGGGCTCGACCAGAGTTGTGTGAATGAACTGTTGCGCCTCACCTTGCTGTCGCCAACAATGATGCGAGACATCCTCAATGGTCACCAGCCGAAGACGTTAAACATCCACTGGTTGAAGAATAACGAGTTGCCGAGTAGCTGGGATGAGCAGGAAAAACTGTTCGGCGGTTTCGATACGTAGTTGTGGTTTGAATCGAGAGTGGTGGGCAAGTTTGACGCACAACCCTCGCCTTGAAACCCGCATGGAATATAGGTGTCGACCGGAGGGTATCCGAAGGTCAAACGTAGAAAAGAGAGGATTCTCTGTGCGAGTGGCAGCAAAAACGCAGAATTGCGGGAGTGAGAAACAACGCTTCAACACCCTGAACCCCGCCAGCATTGGGCTACAAGCGGGCAAAAAAAAGCCCAACATTACGTTGAGCTTTTCAAGGTGGTGGGTCGTGCTGGACTCGAACAAGCGACCAAAGGATTATGAGTCCTCTGCTCTAACCAACTGAGCTAACGACCCAAGTAACTTCTAGCTGTACAGCTCAATCTTCACTATCCAGGAAGCTCTTTAGCTTCTCGGAACGTGATGGATGACGAAGCTTGCGCAAGGCTTTAGCTTCAATCTGGCGAATACGTTCACGCGTCACATCGAATTGTTTACCAACTTCTTCCAGAGTGTGATCCGTATTCATTTCAATACCAAAACGCATCCTCAATACCTTGGCTTCGCGTTGTGTCAGACTGTCCAGAATATCCGAGGTCACACCACGCAAACTGTCATAAATTGCCGCATCGATAGGCACTGTCGTGTGGGAGTCCTCAATAAAATCACCCAAATGTGAATCATCATCATCGCCCACCGGGGTTTCCATGGAAATTGGTTCTTTTGCGATCTTGAAGATCTTGCGTATCTTGTCTTCGGGCATATCCATCTTGGCTACCAAGGTGGCAACATCAGGCTCCATGCCGGTTTCCTGCATAATCTGGCGTGAGATACGGGTCATCTTGTTGATGGTTTCGATCATATGTACCGGAATGCGAATAGTACGTGCCTGATCTGCAATTGAACGAGTAATTGCCTGCCTTATCCACCATGTGGCATATGTTGAAAACTTATATCCCCGCCGATATTCGAATTTATCCACGGCTTTCATCAAACCGATGTTGCCTTCCTGTATCAGGTCGAGAAATTGCAGCACGCGATTCGTATATTTTTTGGCAATGGATATTACCAACCGCAGGTTTGCTTCGATCATATCCCGCTTGGCACGCCGTGCTTTTGCCTCACCATTAGTCATCTGGCGATTGATTTCTTTCAAATCGCGAATAGGTATTCCAACGCGCTGCTGCAATTCAAGCAGTTGCCCCTGTTGCTCAACGATAGCATGCTGGTATCGTTCCAAAGTCTCGGCATAAGGTTTATTTGTTTTGAGTTCCTGCACGATCCAATTAAGGTTGTCTTCATTTCCTGGAAAGGCTTTGATGAAATGGGAGCGAGGCATTTTCCCTTTGATAACACACATGTCCTGGATACTACGCTCACTGCGACGGACTTCCTCTACCAAATTGCGCATGGTGTCGCACAAGGCATCAACTTGTTTGGCCGTAAAACGAAATTTCATCAGCTCGTCGGATATGCCCTCTTGCAGCTTGTCATACTGCTTGCTGCGGTACCCATATTTCTCGTACGCCTTGCCCATTTTGACAAACAAAACGGAGATTGCCGTAAACCGAGCCAACGCATCATCTCTAAGCTGAGCCAGATTAGCTGCGGCAGCTGCGGCGGCTGCTTCCTCGTCCTCCGCTTCGTCCTCGTCCTCGCCAGCATCCTCATTATTATTGTCACTACTATCCTCGGCGTCCGCATCAGCATCATCGCCGGGCACTGCCTCATCTTCACTATCGGCAAAACCATCAATCAACTCATCAACGCGCATTTGATTGCTTTCGATTTTTGCAGACAGCGCAAGAATTTCTGCAATTGTTGCCGGGCAAGCAGAAATAGCCTGAATCATATGCTTCAGGCCCTCCTCTATTCGTTTGGCGATTTCAATTTCTTTTTCGCGGGTAAGTAAGCCGACCGTTCCCATTTCTCGCATATACATGCGCACCGGATCGGTAGTACGGCCAAATTCAGAGTCAACGGTTGAAAGGGCCGCTTCCGCCTCTTCCACGGCATCATCGTCCGCCACAGCGGGGGTGGCATCATTCATGATGAGCGTTTCAGCATCGGGCGCGACATCGCACACAGAAACGCCCATCTCGTTGATCATGGTGACAATACCCTCCAGTTGCTCAACTTCAAGCATGTCAGGCAGGTGGTCATTTATTTCTGCGAATGTAAGATAGCCACGCTCCTTACCAAGCACAATCAGTGCCTTCAGTCTGGTACGGCGAGCTTCCATATCTTGCAGTTGATCAACAGCAGGCGTTGCCACTATCTCAGCCTTTGCCTTTTGCTGGATTTTTTTGACTACTTTAGTCTTTGCCATATGAAATTCCCGATTGCGTAATACCCTAAATCTTGAGAGGGCGCAGAAAAGCGGCGAATTATACAATAATTGATCAATTCTTTCTCTACAAACTGAACAACTTAGCTTCGTTGAAATAAACGCATATATTCTCTGCGTTCCTCGGAATCCATATCCCGTACGCTTTTATTCCCAAGCTTGCTTTCCAATACCTGCCGCTGTTGCAACTTTTTACTTGCCTGAATTTTCTTCAACGCATCTGTAAACCATAATTCCACATCGAATTCGTCTCCCCATTCCATCACGAACACCTGCGCTTCAACCAATTGCTTCTCAAAAGGTGTACCTTGGAAAAATTGAAGTAACGCGGAACTGCTGATTGAAAAGTCGGATTCTTTTAGCATCGACAATACTGCAGAAATCACCTCTGACTCCACCCCATCACCATGCCATTCATCTGGCATTTGTACTCCTAGTGAAGGCATTGCTATCAGGCATTGCAACAATATGCGCTGGGTTGAAAGCTGCTGCGCTCTTACGCCCTTGGTTATTGCCGGAACAGCTTTGCGTCCCACTGGCTTGATACCATACAGCCCCTCCAACTCTGACTGGCTCACGCCGGAAAGAGCAGCAATTTCTTTTCTCAACAACAATGACGTTGTCGGCGCAACGATAGAGGTAAGGAGCGGCTTGGCAGTTTGCAACATTTGATTCCGCCCTTCCTGCGTACCCAAATCCACTAATGCGCTGATTTCATGCAACAAATAGGTTGACAACGGCATCGCCTCTTTTATGCGTTGCTCGAATGTTTCTTTGCCAAACTCACGGATAAAACTGTCAGGATCATGCTCTACCGGTAAAAACAAGAAACTGATGCGCTTACCATCCTGTAAAAATGGCAACGCATTTTCAAGGGCACGCCATGCTGCGCGCTGCCCGGCTTTGTCGCCATCAAAACAAAATACAATGTGGTCAACAAGGCGCAACAATTTCTGCACATGATAAGGAGTTGTTGCCGTCCCCAAAGTTGCAACCGCATATTCAACTCCGTGCTGAGCCAGCGCAACCACATCCATATAGCCCTCGACCACCAGCACCTGCTGCGCCGCCCGAATAGCCTTTTGCCCTTGGTACAGACCGTAGAGCTCTCGCCCCTTTTCAAATAGCGGCGTTTCAGGTGAGTTCAGATATTTCGGCTCACCCTTATCCAGAACACGCCCACCGAACCCAATAACATTTCCACGTACGTTAACAATCGGAAACATGACGCGGTCGCGAAACCGATCATAACGCTTATCATTTTCTCCGCTAATGACCAATCCGGTTTCGACTAATCCATTTTCCTGGTAATCAGAATACGCAGCCGACAGACTCTGCCAACCCTCAGGGGCATACCCAATTCCGAACTTCGCTGCAATTTCGCCGCTCAATCCACGCTGCCTGAGATAGTCAATCGCCCGCTGAGAACTTTTGAGTTGCTCCCGATAATATCGCGTGGCTATTAACATGGTCTCATACAAATCGGGTGAGACTTTTGAGGTGCTCTCCCCTGCTGCAGCACGTTCGTGAGGAACTTCCAACCCCGCGTTGCGTGCCAATTCTTCAATCGCATCGACATACCCAAGGCCCGCGTGTTCCATGACAAAACCAATGGCTGTGCCATGAGCTCCACATCCAAAGCAATGATAAAACTGCTTGGTTTGGCTTACGGTAAATGAAGGGGACTTCTCATTGTGAAACGGACAGCAGGCAACGAAATTTGCGCCGGCTTTCTTGAGTGGCACATAGCGCTCGATCACATCCACAATATCGAGGCGATTAAGCAGATCCTGAATAAAGCTTTTTGGAATCACGCCAGCACCGCCTTTTCATAATGATCTGCAAGCAGCCAACTATGATTGCCCTGAACAACTAATTAGTGCAACAAATTATTTGGCCAGTTGCGCTTTGATCAACGCAGAAACTTTGCCCATATCGGCCCGACCCGCCAACTTGGGTTTGAGCATATTCATTACTTTACCCATATCCTGCGGGCCGGTTGCCCCCGCAGCGGCAATCGACTCGATAATAGCGGCTGTAATTTCTGTTTCGCTCAGCTGCTGGGGCATATAGGTTTGAAGCACTGTCATTTCAAACTTCTCGACATCTGCCAAATCTTGACGACCCGCTGCCTCATACTGACTGATGGAATCTCGGCGCTGCTTGTTCATCTTTTCGATGATGCTGACTATATCCGAATCGGACAACTCGACGCGCTCATCCACTTCGCGCTGTTTCATTGCAGCGAGTAAAAGTCGAATAGCCCCGAGACGTGCCGTATCTTTGGCACGCATCGCGGCTTTCATATCTTCGGTGATCTGTTGCTTCAGACTCATAACAGAACCAAACACACCGCCCCTAGCAGGGCGGTGGATTAGTAAAGTTTTGGAGGAAGAACTTGGCTCATCAGGCGCTTGTAATGACGCTTAACTGCTGCGGCCAACTTGCGCTTACGCTCTGCAGTTGGCTTTTCATAAAATTCACGAGCACGTAAATCGGTCAGCAAACCAGTTTTTTCCACTGAGCGCTTGAAGCGACGCATTGCAACTTCAAACGGCTCATTCTCTTTTACTCGTATTGTTGTCATAAACAAACTACCTTCTACATAAAAATCAGGGGCGCGATTCTAGCAAATCAGATTGTTACCCACAACCGTAATTTATTGAATTGTGATTTTGGCAAATTTTCGCTTGCCTACCTGAGCCACAACAATATCTCCAGACTTGACCGCCATCGCCCTGTCATTGACACGCTCACCGTCGATCCTGACTGCGCCCTGCTGGATCATACGAATTGCCTCCGAAGTACTGTCCACCAAGCCCGCCTGCTTGAGCAGTTGCGGCACAATAATAGAACCTGATGGGGCAGAAACAATTGCTTCCGGCATATCATCGGGCAATACTCCTTTTCTGAAGCGCGCCTCAAATTCAACTAACGCTGCCTCGGCTGCCTCTTTAGAGTGGAACCGGGTCACAATCTCTTGCGCTAACAAGACCTTGATGTCGCGCGGGTTTCGTCCATCCCTAACCTGCCTCTTCCAGTCGGCAATCTGCTCCAAGCTTTGAAAAGACAGCAACTCCAGGTATCTCCACATCAATTCATCCGAAGCCGACATTAACTTCCCAAACATCTCTGCTGGAGAGTCGGTGATGCCAACATAGTTTCCGAGCGACTTGGACATCTTATTCACGCCATCCAGGCCCTCCAACAAAGGCATGGTGAGCACACACTGCGGTGATTGTCCGTAATGTTTCTGAAGCTCACGCCCCATTAACAGATTGAATTTTTGGTCAGTGCCACCCAGTTCAATATCAGCCTGGAGAGCAACTGAGTCATATCCTTGCACCAGCGGGTAGATAAATTCATGGATAGCAATCGGCTGGTTACTTTTATACCGCTTTCCAAAGTCATCCCGCTCAAGCATACGTGCAACCGTATGTGTGGCCGCAAGTTTGACCAAATCAGATGCGCTGAAATTATCCATCCATGTAGAGTTGAATACGACTTCGGTTTTACTGGGATCAAGTACTTTGAATACCTGATCGCGGTAGGACTGTGCGTTCTCCAGAACTTGCTCGCGCGAAAGGGGCGGTCGGGTGGTGTTTTTCCCCGTTGGGTCACCAATCATGCCCGTGAAATCCCCTATCAAAAACAGCGCATGGTGACCCAAATCCTGCAATTGACGCATCTTGTTAAGCAACACCGTATGCCCAAGATGCAAGTCCGGTGCCGTTGGATCAAAGCCTGCCTTGACCCGTAATGGCCTGCCTAATGCAAGTTTTTGCTTCAATTCATCTTCAAGCAATAGCTCATGGCAACCACGCTTGATTTGATCCAGCCCATTGTTTTGTATCATTTAAACCACATCTCCCAGCGAATTCACTCACAAAGTATGAAAAAAGCTCACACTTCGCCAACTATAGCCACTTTTGCTGCATTTACCGCACAATCCTCTGGAAAACCGTTTATCGGACAAGCTTTGATAGGGGAAGCCAATTCTGCTACAGTGCGCGCCAATCGAAAAACCCCAACTGGTTGTGAAATCAATGACAAAGCAACTTGAGGAAGCGCGAATGTTAACCCAAAACACACTTATCCAACGGCAAAAATTGCACCCAAACAGAAAAAAACTGCGTTGGTTCGTTGCTCTTTCCACCCTCCCTTTACTGGGTGTTGTAACAGCATTTGGCTTGGTGCCACAAAATGACTTGGGCTTTACTTCAGCCAATATAGCCATAGAGGGAGTAACTCTTCCTGCTGCCCCCTCAAGCACAACCTCTTCCACAAATTATTGGCGTAATGAACGTGTTCTTCGCGGCGACACGGTGGACGAACTTCTAAGTCGTATAGGTATTGAAGACCCCATAGCCAGTGACTATTTGCGCAAATCCAACGACGCTTCACTATTCCGAAAATTGCCGTCAGGGACTGAAATTCAGGCGGAAACAACTGCTAGTGGAAATCTTATTGCTCTGCGTTATCTAGACAGAGACGGCTTGCAGTATTTGATTGAAAATAAAGACGGTATTTTCACAACCAGGATTTTGCCGGCACAGTTGGAAACACGCTTATTCGTTCGTACTGGTGAAATACAGAGTAATCTGTATGCAGCTGCAGATGCTGCCGAGATGCCAGATGCGGCAGCTTCTCAATTAAACGAGCTTTTCAGCGGCGATATCGATTTCCATCACGATTTGCGAAAAGGCGACAAGTTTACCGCCATCTATGAAATGACTTTCAGCAACGGAACCATGCTGAATACCGGAAGGATTCAAGCTGCTGAATTTATCAATCAAGGCAAAGTGTATCAGGCAGTGTATTTTGAGAAAGATGGACAACACGGAGACTATTACACCCCTGATGGCAAGAGTATTCAAAAAGCCTTTTTGCGTTCCCCTATTGAATATTCACGCATAAGTTCAGGTTTTAGCAATTCGAGACTGCATCCAGTATTAAAGACGTGGCGCTCGCATAAAGGCGTGGATTTTGCCGCACCCACTGGCACCCGAGTCAAAGCAACCGCAGATGGTGTGGTTTCGTTTGTCGGTAAGGAGGGCGGTTACGGCAATGTCATAATGATCAACCATCAAGGCCGCTACACCACCGTATATGGACACTTGTCCCGATTTGCCCAAAACCTGAAAAAAGGCCAACGTGTAACTCAGGGACAAATTATCGGATATGTCGGCATGACAGGATTGGCTAGCGGCCCGCACCTCCACTATGAATTCAGAGTGGATGGCAAGCAACTCAATCCCATGCGCATTGCCTTGCCCGACGCGAAACCTATCGATGATTCGGATAAAGCAGCATTTCAATTGGTCGCTGAAAATTTGGTTTCAAGCCTGAACCTGCTCCGCAACACCAATTTGGCACAACTTGATTAAAGGTTACGTGCAGCAGCTACCGGATCTGTATGTTGGCCTGATGTCCGGCACCAGTCTGGATGGTGTAGACGCCGTTCTTGTTGACCTCGGCAACGACAAACCAAAGCTACTCTCCCAAGTCTTCATTCGTTTTAGCGATGGCCTCAGGAAGGAATTATTGGCACTGCATTCCGCAAGCCCCGATGAGTTGCACCTTACTCAATTAGCAAGCAATCAGCTAACGCAAATATACGCCACAGCGGTAAGCAAACTGCTTTCTCAGGCCCATGTATCAAATGGAGAGATAGTCGCCATTGGCTGTCACGGACAAACCATCCGTCACAAACCAGAATTCGGCTATACACTTCAAATTGGGAATGCATCACTGCTCGCCGAATTGACAGGTATAAGTGTAGTCAGTGACTTCAGGAGCCGGGACATTGCGGCCGGCGGTCAGGGAGCACCGCTTGTTCCCGCTTTTC
Source organism: Gallionella sp. (assembly GCA_041739955.1). Lineage (GTDB taxonomy): Bacteria > Pseudomonadota > Gammaproteobacteria > Burkholderiales > Gallionellaceae > Gallionella. The sequence goes on from JBGSMU010000023.1 coordinate 10,792, forward strand.
ATGACAAGATTTTTCGCGATTCTCATATACATCGCGTCATCGTTAATATTGGCGGGATCAGTAATCTGACAAATCTCCCGCCCAACGCATCCACTTCTGGTTTCGATTGTGGTCCCGGCAACATGCTGATGGACGCATGGTGCTCACTTCATCAAAACACCAATTTTGACGCTAATGGTGCTTGGGCAGCCTCCGGAAAGATCTTGCCTGATTTACTCATGCAATTTCTCGACGAGCCATTCTTTTCAGCCCCCCCACCCAAAAGCTGTGGGCGTGACCTTTTTAACCTGAAATGGTTGCAGGAAAAACAGGGGGGAAATGAAAGGCACGAAGACATCCAGGCATCCCTGCTTGAATTGACTTGCCAAAGTATTGCGCAGGCTATCCAACAATACTGCGCTGGCGCGACTGAAGTTTACGTTTGCGGCGGTGGCGCGCACAATGGCGTCCTGCTTGCCCGCCTTGCCACCTTATTGAGCGACCGCCACATACAAACCACTGAAGCACTCGACATGAGCAGTGATTACCTTGAGGCTATTGCCTTTGCATGGTTAGCTCAACAAACCATACACGGCATACCTGCCAATCTTCCTCAGGTAACCGGTGCAAGACATCCATGCATTTTGGGTGCAATACATCGCGCATAAAAACGGGGCGCTAAAGCGCCCCGTATTCCCACCAAGATAAGCTTACGTGATTTAAGCCGAAAAAGACGATCCACAACCACATGTCGTGGTCGCATTCGGATTTTTGATAACGAACTGAGCGCCATCCAGATTTTCCTGATAGTCGATTTCTGCTCCGACCAGATATTGGAAACTCATTGGATCTACCAGCAACTGCACGCCATTTTTGTTCATGACGGTATCATCTTCATTGATCACTTCGTCAAAAGTAAAGCCATACTGAAATCCTGAACAACCACCGCCACTGACAAAAACCCTCAGCTTAAGGTCAGCATTTCCCTCTTCTTCAATTAATTGTTTAACCTTGTTGGCAGCATCATCGGTAAAAACCAGCGGATCCTGCATTTCAGTTATTGCATTCATCTAAATTCTCCTTGAAAATTAATCGCCGCTACCGGCCTTCAACGCCACCACTTTATCATCTGTCGCCGCATTACTGTGAACCAACCTTCCCTCAACAATCGCCCCCAAGTGAATCTCCATGGTTGAGTAATGCACATCTCCAGAGACCTTGGCTTTGGACTGTAGTTCCATGTACTCACTGACAAAGACCGGGCCCTTGATAGTGCCGTTGATGACCAGATGAGTAACATTAACTTCGCCCACCACACATGCGTGCTCACTTAACACCAAAGTGCTCGGCTTGCCTTGAACTGCAATAACACTACCCTTCACTTGACCGTCTATCCGCAACCCGCCACTAAAGTTCAAATTACCCTCAATAACAGTGCCGGCGCCAATCAATGAATCAATCTGGGTTTGCGGCTTACTGTGTTTCTTGTTGAACATACATACTCCCTGAATTATGACAAACTCACCGACTGCCTTACCTTGGGCTCGGTCGCATTCTTTTCAAAGATGCGCACCTGAACGCTTTCCAGTTGGGCTTCGGGAGGAAGTTGGATACTTTGCTCTACACGCCGATAATACCTGAAGCTCAACTTGAATTGCTCGTTCGCCGCGTCTTCCTGAGGAAACATGTGAGTAGAAGTTTGCCCACCCTCAACAACTGTTGCAACCAATTGGTAATACCCGTTAAATGTTTTGGCCCTCTGCCCGCTCTGGACCAACAACATTTTCAAGTGATACTCGCCCGGCATCTTGTCACGTTCCAATATTATACGATGCACTCCCAACTCGCCATCTTTACCATGCGTAGCTGTAAGGTTTTGAAAAAATACCAAGTCCTCCTGAAGATGCACATTCTCATCGGCCAGGCTTTTTAGTTGCTCGGCTGTCGCCTGATTACTAGCCTGTTCGATTTGAATCTTTCGTTCATATTGTGCAACCTGACTCCTCAATTCCGTAATCGCGATATTTTGCTTGGCGACTTGATCATATAGCTTGGATAACTCCTGCTCGGTCTCAGAGCGATGAAATCCGGCAAATTCCAAACCGTTATCATAAGCCCACCAAGCTAGAGCGAATGCGCCCAATACAAACGGCAACGCCATTCCCCAGCGCAGATACCACGCAATATGCGGACGCACTGACATATGCGGTGCGGAAATACTGAATCTGCGCTCGACTCCTCGCCACATCGTCAGGGCAACAAAGGAACAATATCCAAAGCTGTATCTTCAGCCAAGCCGAACATGATATTCATGTTCTGCACTGCCTGGCCTGCCGCACCCTTGACCAGATTATCGATCACCGACAGCACCACGACCGTATCCCCGTCTTGTGGCCGATGTACCGCAATCCTGCAAAGATTCGCGCCGCGCACGGAGCGCGTGTCTGGATGGCTGCCGGCTGGCATCACATCCACGAAAGGCTCGCCTGCGTAACGTTGCTCAAAAATCGTCTGCAGATCGGCATCCTGATTCAGCTTTCCGTACAAGGTGGCATGGATGCCCCTTATCATAGGCGTAAGGTGAGGCACAAATACCAGCCCGACCTCGTTTCCGGCCACACGCGCCAAACCTTGCTTGATTTCGGGCAAATGGCGATGGCCGGGCACACCGTAAGCCTTAAAACTGTCTGAAGACTCCGAAAAAAGAGTATGTATCTCTGCCTTACGACCCGCGCCGGAAACTCCGGATTTTGCATCAGCTATCAAAGCGCCCGAATCAATCAGCCCGGACTCCAGCAGAGGGAGAAAGCCAAGCTGAACGGCTGTTGGAAAACAACCGGGGTTGGCAACCAGGCGTGCGTTCTTGATATTTTCCCGGTTCACCTCGGGCAGTCCGTACACGGCTTCCGCGACCAAATCCGGGCACGCATGGCTCATGCCATACCATTTTTCCCAAACAGCAATGTCTTGCAAGCGAAAGTCTGCGGCAAGGTCGATCACCCGCACTCCCGCATTCAGCAAAACGCGCGCCTGTTGCATTGCGATACCATTCGGGGTCGCGAAGAAAACCAGATCGCACTCTTCCAGTTTCGCCTGATCAGGGTGAACGAAGGTGAGATCGATAATGCCCCGGAGGCTGGGGAACATTTGACTGACTGGAGTGCCCGCGTCTGCTCGTGATGTGATCACCCTCAAAACAACTTGCGGATGCCTTGCCAGCAAACGCAACAATTCAACTCCGGTGTAGCCTGTCCCGCCAACAATGCCAACTTTGATCATTAGTTTCATCCCAAAAATCGTCTTGTATTTTACATCAAAAACCCAATGAAAAAGCCGCCCTGAGGCGGCTTTTGTGATTGCGCCCAAGAAGACGCAATAACGTGATCAGCGTTTGGAGAACTGCTTCCTGCGACGCGCCTTGCGCAAGCCGACCTTTTTACGCTCCACCTCACGTGCATCACGAGTCACCAAGCCAGCCTGCTTCAATACCGGTTTGAAAGTGGCATCGTAATCTATCAATGCACGAGTGATTCCATGGCGAACTGCGCCAGCCTGTCCAGCCTCACCGCCGCCAATAACGTTCACCATAATGTCGAACTTGTTCAGCGTTTCTGTCAAAGTCAAAGGCTGTCGTACGATCATACGTCCAGTTTCACGGGAGAAAAACACGTCAACCGGCTTATCGTTCACCACGATATCGCCCTTGCCTGGCTTGATGAACACACGTGCGACCGCGCTCTTGCGGCGACCGGTTCCGTAGTTATAACTTACGCTCATGATTATGCTTTCATCAAATTAACAGGTTTCGGCTGCTGCGCTTCGTGGGGATGCGCCGCACCGGCGTATACCTTCATCTTGCGCAACATCGCGTAACCCAATGGGCCTTTAGGCAGCATGCCTTTAACGGCTTTTTCCAACACGCGACCGGGGTGACGGCCCTGCATCTTCGCGAAGTTGGTTGTGTACAGACCGCCCGGGTAAGTCGTGTGACGATGGTAGAGCTTCGCTTCCGATTTATTGCCGGTTACGCGCAATTTATCAGCGTTGACCACCACCACGAAATCGCCCGTATCCACGTGCGGTGTATAAATCGCCTTATGCTTGCCGCGCAGTCGCGAAGCAATCTGGGCAGCCAAACGACCCAGCACTTGATCTGCTGCGTCTACCAGAAGCCAGTCGTGCTGGACTTCATGGGGCTTAGCGGAAAATGTTTTCATAGCCACAATTCCTAAAAATTCAATAAGTAAACCTCGAAGGGCGCGCATTCTATTGCAGTCATGCCTAGCGTGTCAAACGCTATTTGATATGTCGCAACCACGCCAATTACGCGCTTCAAGGCACTGAAAGCAAAGCGCTGGCACATACCCGGGGGTTGTAAAGATCCGAATAAACACCCTAGCAGCAACGCCTCACACCGTCCCACCGCTCTTTTTCACAACGGTGGAAATATTCACGGCGCGATAGCGGCGCCGTTTCCGCATGAGAGCTAGCGTGGTGAGCCAAATAGCGCTCATAAGCATCATCCCCTGAAAGCTGGCGTATGGCTCGCCATATCCTGCCTGACCAGCTTACTAGTCTCTCTGCCATGCTTCCTCCAAACGCGTAACTTCGTGCGGCGCCTCTGATAAAGCCGGCACAGTTTGATTATTGAGATAACGGAAGCAGATACGCAGCATATCCAGCACGATGAGCCACAACAGACAAACAAAGAAAAAAGCTAGCGCCGCATCAAGCTGCAAATTAAAGATCAGTGTTGGTGCCACTTCGGCCTTTTCGGCTGGCAAAGTTCCGGAGGCAAGCTTCCCAGACAAACTGTTCGCCGCAGCAAAAAATCCGATTCTGACATCCTCACTCGTGAGTTTCTCCCATACAGCGGAACTTGTGATGATCACCAGCCATGTGAGAGGCAATCCTGTAATCCATGCATGCCTGAGTTTCCCGGATTTAACCAGGATACCCGTCGCAACAGACAATGCGATGGCGGCAAGGATCTGATTGGATATGCCAAACAGCGGCCACAAGATATTTATGCCCCCGTTGGGATCAATCACGCCGATATAAAGGAAGTATCCCCATGCTGCGACGATCGCACCGCTGGTCAGCAACACAGACGGATACCATGAAGTTTCCGCCATTCTGGGCCAGACATTACCAAGCATGTCTTGCAGCATGAAACGCCCGACTCGGGTGCCCGCGTCTAGCGTAGTCAGGATGAATATTGCCTCGAACATGATGGCGAAGTGGTACCACATGGATAGCATGCTTTGCCCGAACGCGCTCCCGAAGATGCTGGCCATGCCTACTGCCAGCGAAGGTGCGCCGCCGGTGCGTGCGAATAGCGTGGCCTCACCCATCTGTTGCGCCAGCAAATTCATTTGCTCCACGGTGACCGGGAAGCCCCAGGACGAAATCGTTGCCACCGCATCGGCAGCCTCTTTGCCGACCACACCCGCCGGGGAGTTGATGGCAAAGAACACACCCGGCTCCAGTACGATGGCGGCAACCATCGCCATGATCGCCACAAAAGACTCCAGCGCCATGCCGCCGTAGCCGATCATGCGAATGTCGCGTTCGTTGGTCAGTAGTTTTGGCGTGGTACCCGAGGCGATCAGCGCGTGGAAACCCGAAATCGCACCACAAGCAATCACGATGAATGCGAAGGGAAACACTTTGCCGCCGAAAATCGGGCCCGTACCGTCCGTGAACTGGGTAAAGGCCGGCATTTTCACGGTCGGCTGCAACCATACGATGGCTATCGCCAGCAGAATCACAGTGCCGAGTTTCATGTAGGTGGACAAGTAATCGCGCGGCGCAAGCAGCAACCAGACCGGCAGGATGGCAGCAGCAAATCCATAAGCGATCACAGCCCACGCCAGCGGCAGTCCGGGGTGATTGAACAATTCGCGCAGCCCCGGCTGATGATCCAACCAACCGCCCCCGACCACAGCCAGCAGCAGCAGTATGACGCCTATCAGGGAGCCTTCGAGCACACGCCCGGGCCTGATGTTGCGCATATATAAGCCGACCAGCATGGCGATAGGGATGGTTGCCGCCACGGTAGAAGTCGCCCACGGGCTGTTCTTCATCGCATTGACAACGACCAGTCCGAGTACGGCGATCAGGATGATCATGATCAGCATGGTCGCAACCAGCGCGGCAACACCACCTATCACGCCCAATTCATCGCGCGCCATTTGCCCCAGGCTGCGACCGTTGCGGCGGGTGGAAAAGAATAACGTCACCATGTCCTGCACACATCCGCCCATCACAGCGCCTACCAGTATCCACAAAGTCCCCGGCAAGTAACCGAATTGCGCGGCCAGCGTCGGTCCAACCAGCGGACCGGGGCCGGCAATAGCTGCGAAATGATGGCCAAACACGATCCAGCGATTGGTCGGCAGATAGTCATGCCCGTTGTTAAGCCGCTCGGCCGGCGTTGCGCGTGTCGGGTCGACCAGCAGAACCTTGCTCGCGATCCAGGCCGCATAAAAACGATAAGCGATCGCATACACACAGATCGCGGCGGTAACGAACCAGATCGCATTGATGGACTCTCCACGATGGAGTGCAATACCCCCGACCGCACCGGCACCCAGCAATGCAACTGCCAGCCATGCGATATAGGAAAACATGTTTTTACTCATGCGCGCAAAGTCGGGGACAATAGTTTGTGCGACAATGCTACCAAAATTTGATTGCCTGTCACTATATCAATCCGTAAAATCGCGCGCTTTCCTGGAACCACTGTGTCGTTTGAATCCATAAAACAGCTGCTTGCGCAAGACATGTCCATTGTGGACGGGGTCATCCGTGCCCGCTTGCATTCCGATGTCGCCCTAGTCAATCAGGTTGGCGAATACATCGTAAGCAGCGGGGGCAAGCGATTGCGGCCGGCACTTGTCGTCTTGTCCGCCCATGCATTCGGCTATTCCGGCAACCACCATCACCATCTTGCCGCCGTTGTCGAGTTCATCCACACCGCCACGTTGTTGCATGATGATGTAGTGGACGAGTCGGAACTGCGCCGGGGCCGCGCCACAGCCAGCGCGTTATTCGGCAATGCAGCCAGCGTTCTGGTGGGTGACTTCCTCTACTCCCGCGCTTTCCAGATGATGGTGGAAGTGGACGACATGCGCGTGATGCAAACGCTTGCCGACGCCACCAACGTGATCGCCGAGGGTGAAGTTCTGCAATTGCTCAATTGCCACGATGCCGATGTGGAAGCAGACAACTACCTGCATGTCATCCACTGCAAGACCGCAAAACTTTTCGAAGCCGCCATGCGCCTGGGCGCGATCCTTTCCGGCATGGATGAAACGATGGAAGCGGCGGCAGCTAAATATGGCATGCATCTGGGTACTGCGTTCCAGCTGGTGGACGACGTGCTTGACTACTCGGCGGACGAACTGCAAACCGGCAAACACCTTGGCGATGATCTTGCCGAAGGCAAGCCCACCCTGCCCCTGATCTATGCCATGCAGCACGGCTCACCCGAACAGGCCGCAGTGGTACGTAATGCCATCGAAAACGGCGACATCGAAAAGTTCGTCGAAGTATTGCAGGTCATCCATGCCACGGGAGCGTTGAAATTCACGCGCCAACAAGCCATTAACGAAGCCGGGCTTGCCTGTGCCGCTATCGCGCAACTGCCCGATTCAAAATACAAACAGTGTTTGCTAGAATTGGCCGACTTTGCCGCCACGCGGCAATTCTAGTATCGATTCGGGGTGTAGCTCAGCCTGGTAGAGTACTGCGTTCGGGACGCAGGAGTCGGAGGTTCGAATCCTCTCACCCCTACCACCGGAAATCACAAATTTATTCGCTCGCCGTGCTACAATTCACCATGCGTGATGTTGGCTTGCACGGCAACTGTTCAGTTTGATTATTGTCCATATCGGGAGGGATCATGAAGCAAAACACTTTACGAATTCTGGTGGCATCTACCTTGCTGGCAAGCACCAGCGTAGCTCTGGCTTTGCCGTTCAACTCTTTCGACCCGCGCTCGATGGCGATGGGCGGTGCCGGTGTCGCTGTTGGCGACGCCAAGATGGCCCCGTTCTTCAACCCCGCACTCCTGACAGTAACCCGCGAGGAAGATGATTTCTCAATTGCACTGCCGATCATCGGTGTGCGCGCATATGACCCGGACAAATTTGTCACCAGCGTTGATGACTTCCAAAATGGGAATTTTGTTAGTAACTTGGATAACTCAATGATTACTTACAATAATGATAAGGGCAGTGGTAATGCTGCCCTTATCAGCGCAAATCTAATCAGCGTTACCACTGACCTGAGTACGCTTTCGACCGAATTCACCAAGCTCAGCGACAAGCCGCTTCAAGTTGAGGTAGGCGCCGGTATGGTCGTGGGCATCCCCAGCAAGTCGTTCGGGGGCGCGGTGTATGCGACAGGATGGGGCGCGATGGGCGGCGTCATCAAATACAAGGACAATCAGACACTGCAGGATTTCGTCACTGCTTCCAACACTATCAACACCACCATCACCGGCAGCGGTCCTGGTCAGTGTAATAACGTATTAACTGTAGCGTGTTTAGCACCGCTTGCTGGAGACCCCCTAGTGACAACTTACTTTACCGTTGACACGACGAATCCAATCGCACCAACCGTCAACTTCAATACCAACCAAGATTTGAAGTCCAGTGTTGATATCCGCGGCGTCGTTCTGTCAGAAGTTGGCTTTGCCATGTCTCACGAATTCAACCTGTTCGGTTCAGATGTCGGGATCGGTATCACACCGAAAGTAGTGCGTGCCACGTTGCTGGATTACTCGGCAAATGTTAACAGCAGCAGCACAGGTAACGCTTCCGACAGTGACTACACCGCCAAATACACCTCGGCGAACCTCGATCTCGGTCTGGCCAAGGATTACGGCAACGGCTGGCGTACCGGTTTTGTCATCAAGAACATCATCCCCCAAACTTATGACTTTAAGAGTATTGCACCGGGCGCTGGAACAGGAACTGCACAGCAAACTACCGGTACGCTCAACATGAAGGCTCAGGCACGTGTCGGCGCTTCCCACTCTACCAGTTGGTCTACGGTCGCTCTGGATGTCGACCTGACTGCCAATGACCCGGCTGGCTTTGAGAACAAGAGCCAGTATGTAGCATTGGGCGGCGAACTGAATGCCTTCAGTATCCTGCAATTGCGTCTAGGCTACCGGGCAGACCTGAAAAACAGCAATCGCAGTGTCGCTTCAGTCGGTGTGGGTCTCGGGCCGCTCGACGTGGCTGTTTCCGGCAGCGCCAACGAAGTGGGTGCCTCGGCATCTCTGGGCTTCACTTTCTAGTCGGTCACAGTAGTCGCGACATATCTCCACGTGCGAACCCTGACAAAGGGTTCGCCATTTTTTTGCCCAGTGCGATCACCTTGAACAACTCGCCCATCTCGGCCGGGCTGGTGAGTTTCTGCAACTGGGAAGAGAGTGGCAGGTATTCCTTCACATTCTCCGGCGATACTTCCTGCATCAGCCCGGTGATACCGCAGTTGATCAGAAAGAACGCCTGGTTGCTGTAGCCCATCAATTCCAGCCCCGCATCTATCCCGCACTCGGCGATATCGGTGAAATTCACATGCGCGGTGATGTCCTGCAGGCCCGGAAAAAAGAACGGGTCATCATGCGAGTGATGCCGGTAGTGGCACATCAGTGTGCCCGTGCTGCGCTGCGGGTGGTAGAACTCGCGCGCACCAAAACCGTAATCGATGAACAGCATCGCGCCCTGCTCCAGCCTTTGCGCAAGGCTATTGATCAAGCCGCGCGATGCGAGACATATCTCACTGACGTAATCGTCCGGCACGATGATCTGCTCGGCGATATCCAGCAATGCAGCATCGGTGATGGCGCGCTCCTCCCAAATGAAACCATTCCCGCCAAAGGCGACGCCACGCTCGGTGATCGCGCTGTCGCGCCAATGCAGCAGGTGCACAGGCAATGCATCCAGCACCTCATTGGCGATGATCGCACCGTCGATCTTTGCGGGAAGTTCATCCAGCCAATGTATCCGTTCCCGCAAATGGGGCAGGCGTTCGTGCAGCATCTTTTGCTGACGCTCACGCAAGTCGGCGCTAACTTCGAGGATGGAATAACTTTCGGGCAGTCGACCAAGCCGCTCCAGTTCGGCCAGCATATCAAACGCCAGTTTGCCGCTGCCAGCGCCCAGCTCCAGGATATGCGTCGTACTGCCCAGCATGACTTCTGCCGCATGATGGGCCAGGGTGCGCCCATACAGTGACGATATCTCCGGCGCGGTAGTGAAATCGCCCGACTCGCCGAACTTGTGCGCACCCGCCGTGTAATAGCCCATGCCGGGCGCGTACAGTGCCAGCTCCATATAGCGCGCGAACGATATCCAGCCGCCCTGCTCGCTGATGTCGCTATGGATGAGTTCGGTCAGCGCTCTGCTGTGCCGGGCTGCTTCGGCACCGGGGCCGGGTAAAGTAGTAGTCATGGTCAGGTATAATCAGAAACTGTCCAAGTTTAACAGCTTGAATAAATTCGTAGCGAGGAAGGTCGTATGCAAGGTAAAGCGATATTGGTAACGGGAGGAGCAAAACGTGTCGGCGCGGCGATCTGCCGACGCCTGCATGCTGCCGGCGCAAACATTGCAATCCATTACCGCAGTTCGATCGAAGAAGCACAGGCATTGCGCGACGAGCTGAATGATCTTCGTGAAGATAGCGCGGAGATATTCCGGGCGGACCTGCTTGATCTGGCAGCATTGCCGCGACTGGTCAGCGAAGTCCATGAAAAATTCGGACAGCTGAATGCGCTGGTCAACAATGCGTCCAGCTTCTATGCCACACCATTGGCGGGAATCGACCAGACCCAGTGGGACGACCTGATCGGCACCAACCTGAAAGCCCCGCTGTTCCTCGCCCAGGCTGCCGCAGCAGAATTGCGCCGCCGTCACGGCTGTATCGTCAATATCGTCGATATCCATGCCGAGAGGCCCATGCACGGGCACTTGCTGTACAGCGCGGCCAAAGCCGGACTGGTCTCGCTGACCAAGGGGCTGGCCCAGGAAATGTCACCCCAGGTACGCGTCAACGCGATCGCGCCCGGCGTGATCATCTGGCCGGAAAGCGACGCTTGGCAAGATGTGGAACAACGCCGCAAGATCGTCGCGCATACCCTGCTGAAGCGCGAAGGCGAACCCGATGACATCGCCAAGACCGTGAAATTCCTGATCGCGGATGCGCCTTACATCACGGGGCAGGTTATCGCAGTGGATGGCGGACGCAGTATCAACCTATGAAAAGCTACTGCGCTCGACATAACTATGTTGCTCAAACTTTCGAAGAGCTCATTTACTTTTATGTAAACTCCGCTTTCTCGAGCTTTCGCGCCTTGTTCTGTCATCGCTCGCAACGCTTTTCTTTCTCATTATGAACGACATCACACAACCACAGCATTTCGAGCGCCACTCGACCAACTTCAACCGCCTCAAGGGACGTCTGGAGCACATGGTCGGCAAAGCCATCGGCGACTTCAACATGATCGAGGAAGGCGACAGCGTGATGGTATGTCTGTCCGGCGGAAAAGATTCCTACACACTACTGGACGTCCTGCTCACGCTGCGCAAGCGTGCGCCGATCGACTTCCGCATCGTTGCGATGAATCTCGACCAGAAGCAACCGGGTTTCCCGGCTGAAGTGCTACCGAACTACCTGAAGTCGCTCGGTATCGAATATCACATCGAGACACAGGACACCTATTCCATCGTCAAGGAAAAGATCCCGGAAGGGAAGACGACCTGCTCGTTATGCTCGCGCCTGCGCCGGGGCATCATTTACAAGGTGGCGGGTGAATTGGGCGCGAACAAGATCGCGCTGGGTCATCACCGCGACGACATGATCGAAACCCTGTTCCTGAACATGTTCTTCGGCGGCAAGCTCAAGGCGATGCCGCCCAAACTGGTCACCGACAAGGGTGACCACATCGTGATCCGCCCGCTCGCCTATTGTGCCGAGAAAGACATCGCGCGCTATGCGCGCGGCATGGAATTCCCCATCATCCCGTGCAATTTGTGCGGTTCGCAGGAAAACCTGCAACGCCAGAACATCAAGGAAATGCTCGCGCAATGGGAACTCAAGTATCCCGGACGCAGTCAGACCATCTTTACCGCGATGCAAAACGTCAAACCGTCACACCTGCTGGATGGCAGCCTGTTCGATTTTCAGAAGCTGGATTTGGGCACAAATGTCGACGAAGGTGATATTGCGTTTGACGATGAGACGCACTCGTAATCGGCTCTCTGCATGGCACTTTCCCTTGCCGGTTCGCACTTGCAGGTATGGGTAGGGTGAGTCGGCTGTGATATGCTTGCGCTCATTGCATCCATATATTTTGGTTATCTTTTTTCAGGAGTAGATCTATGTTTTTCAGCCGTTTCCTTGTAACTTCCATGCTGGTCTTCGCCGGCAACGCCGCATTTGCCGACTCCCTTGACATCAACCTGCGCGACAGTAGCGCTCAAGTCAAATACAGCGCTTCGATGGGACGTGACACGTTGGGGAAATCGGAAATGCACCTCGGTGTCTTGTATGCAGACAAGGATAACTACCTCGCCGATCTTGGCCTACTGGTACAAGACCAGATCGGCGCCAAATCCCCCGATATCACTGTCGGCGTGGGCATCAAAGCCGTTGCGGCCAGGGCAGCCGCCAACAACGGGTCTGCGATCGCGATCGGCGCGCTTGTCGGCGTCAAGCCTATTCCCGATCCCCGCCTGAATATCGTCGGACAGGTATATGCATCGCCCACCATCCTCTCGTTTGGCGAAACCACCCGCTATGTCGACACTGCAGTCAGGGTCGAATTCGAGATCATCCCGCAAGCACTGGTGTATGTCGGGTATCGAACCACATCACTGGAGTTGAAAAACAAAGCCAAGGCGAAACTCGACGACGGCCTGACCATCGGCCTGCGCATGACTTTCTAGCAGCAATCCGGGGAGGGCTAACTTCCCCGATTCACCGCCGCTACGGCAACCTTGAAGATCACCTTGCGCACCTGCCCACTACCCACCAGCGGTGCGTGCGCATCTTCGGGGAAGAAGATGCAGAAATGATCCGGCGGCACAGGCACCCATGAAGAGGGTGCATCCAGAAAGAACATGATGTCCTTCTCGACGCTGAAATCGCCCACCGGATTATGGCAATCCACCAGCGGCTTCCAGCCCATCGTCTCATCGCCTTCGAGCACCAGCTGGATGTCTATGTATTTTCTGTGGCACTCCAGCCGTGCCAGCTCCTTGGTCCTGCCCTGTACATGCTCAACGATAGCAATGAGATCGTCGCCAACGACGTTGTAGCGTCCCTGTGCCAGCGAATACAGATCATTGTCTCGTATGTAGTCGAACGCGCGCTGGAACAGCGGGTGCAGCGCGGTGTAGCGGGAGGCTTGGGAAAGTGCAGAAAGGATCATGGTTAGTCGCTCCGTAATTGTTCAACCTTAGCCAGGCTCGGGGTGAACGGTGTGGGGTGGGAGTCAGATAAACCTCGCCACCATTCCTTTATCCAACTTGCCCTGCAACGGTATCTGCACATGATGTCCGCTGCCCGGTGCGACAGTGACCGCTTCGCCGGTCAGGCTGCGCATCTCGTTCAACACGATGATGTGGTTCCCTGATGGGTGGATGATCTCCAGTTTGTCGCCAACCGAGAATTTGTTCTTCACATCGATCTCGGCCATGCCGTTGGCGCAACTGACGATGTCGCCGACGTATTGCTGGCGGAAGCTTTCGGAATGGCCGCGCATGTAATTCTGCTGTTCGTGGGTGTGATGGCGTTCGTAGAATCCGTCGGTGTAGCCGCGGTTTGCCAGTGCATCCAAAGCACCCAGCAATTCCAGATTGAACGGGCGACCTTTGACGGCATCGTCTATTGCCTGGCGATAGACCTGCGCGGTGCGTGCCACGTAATAGATGGATTTGGTGCGACCCTCCACCTTGAGCGAGTCGATACCAATCTTCACCAGCCGCTCGACATGCTCTACCGCGCGCAGGTCTTTGGAATTCATGATGTAGGTGCCGTGCTCGTCTTCCATCACCGGCATCAGTTCACCCGGATGATCCTGGCGCGAGATGACATAAACGCGATCCGCCATCGGGTGGCGCAGCTGGTCGCCGCAATCGGACAGCGCGCTATCGCTCAGCGCCTTGTCGAAATCGAAATCTATTTTTTGAATATCGCCCGTGCCGTTTTCTTCGGCATTCTCCACCTTGTAATCCCAGCGGCAGGAGTTGGTGCAGGTGCCCTGATTCGCATCACGGTGGTTGAAATAGCCGGAGAGCAGGCAGCGGCCGGAATACGCGATGCACAGCGCGCCGTGGATGAATACTTCGAGTTCGATGTCGGGGCAGAGCTGGCGTATCTCCTCGATCTCGTCCAGTGACAGTTCGCGGGAAAGTATGACGCGCGTGAGTCCGAGCGATTTCCAGAATTTGACCGCCGCGTAATTGACGGTGTTGGCCTGCACCGACAGGTGCACATCGATTTCCGGCCAGCGTTCGCGCACCATCGCGATCAGGCCCGGGTCGGCCATGATCAGCGCGTCGGGTTTCATCGCGATCACCGGCTCCATGTCGGCCATATAGGTCTTCACCTTGGCGTTGTGCGGCATCAGGTTGCTGGCAACGAAAAGTTT
>JBGSMU010000058.1:0-4955 GCA_041739955.1 Gallionella sp.
AACAGGCGGGCGTCCGTTTCCCGCCTTCGGGTAGACCGGCTCGATCAGGGAACACAGGGCAGACCATGGCACCACGCGTTCCATCTCGGCCAGAAACGCCGCGCGTCGCGTCGTTTTGCTGTAACGGTCAAAGCTGCTTGCAGAGAGTGTTATTTGTTTCATCGTTCGGCTCCGTTTGTTCGATCTTCGCTTCTGACATCATGAAACGAAATCGTTCAGGACTTAATCAGAGATTCCTTAGTATTTGTAAGAATGGAGCTAACATTATGGATGAAAAATCCCAAGGATTACTAAGGAAAACAATATATCAACTTTGCCCTCCGATACTCTGGAGAGGCTTAAGAGCGCTTGCATTGCGTGGCTCTTCCATTCAGGAAGCAACAGTAAATATTTCAGGGGGCAAGACCGAACAAGACCTTGATGTCTACTGGGATGCTGAGATGGCTGAAATTCTGGAGACTTGGGGTGAGAAAAATGTTTGGAAAGAAATCCCCTTGTTGATGGTTAATTGCAAAGGGCGGGTGCTAGATATTGCATGTGGAACTGGAAAAACCATGAGCATAATTTCAGGTTTTCCTCTTGATGTATTCGGCTGCGATATATCCGATATGCTTATAGAAAAAGCACGCGAGCATGGTATAGCACATGATCACCTGACAGTATGTGATGCTACTGATATGCCTTATGAAGATAATTCTTTTGACTTTGCTTACTCGATTGGATCGCTGGAACACTTTACTGAGGATGGGATAATCAAATTACTCAAGGAATGCCATAGAACAGTCAGTCATACTTCTTTCCATATGATTCCTGTTTCACGCAGTGAAAAAGATGAAGGGTGGCTCAAAACTTATCAAAGCTTCCACAATAATTCAGTGGCTTGGTGGCTTGGCAAGTATCAGTCAGTTTATGAAACTGTGTATGTACTTGATTCAACGTGGGAGGACTCAATTTCTGTGGGCAAATGGTTTGTTTGTGTTAAAGGAGGCAAGTGATCAATGCTGATTAAACTCGCATCTAAGCTACGAAACAAATGGGCGAGCTTTCGTATTGAAAAAATCAATAGAAGTAAGGTTTCAACTCTTGGTCACGACTCTGCATTGAATGGATTCATTGATAAAAGAACCCCAAAAAGTAGTATCGAGATCGGTAACGACTGTTTGATCTCCGGTATGTTAGTAACAGAAACTGACAATAGTCGGATAAAAATTGGAAACAATGTGTTTCTTGGGGGGGGGTCAACTATCGATTGTGCTATTTCAGTCACCATTGAAGATGATGTTTTAGTTTCCTACGGTTGCATATTGTCTGATAGTGATAATCATAGTCTGAGGTACAGCATAAGAAAAAAAGATTTAGCTGACTGGAAGGAAGGTTGTAAACATGATTGGAGCACTACGATCAGTAAGCCACTCTTGATTTCAAAAGGAGCATGGATTGGAGCTGGAGCAATCATTTTGAAGGGCGTTACGATAGGTGAGGGGGCAGTCATAGGAGCAGGAAGCGTTGTAACTAAAGATATCCCACCCTACTCAATTGCTGCTGGAAACCCAGCTCGAGTAATTCGAGAGATACCATTGAATGAGCGCTAAAACTAATACTTGGGAGCAGGCCGTGCAATGGCTTCGAAATCAGCCTGAACAGGCTGAATTGGTGCGCGCCTGTTTTTACGACGATCCGTTGCGCGATGCGGCTGAACGCTATTACCAAAGTACTGAATGGCAGGCTGTTCGCAAACTGATAGGTCGCAAGCGCGGAGCGGCATTGGACTTGGGAGCTGGGCGGGGAATTTCTTCGTATGCACTTGCTCGCGATGGTTGGCAGGTTAGCGCTTTGGAGCCAGATCCGAGCAATATTGTCGGTGCAGGAGCGATTCGTGCGCTGGCTCAGGAGGCCAGCCTCGATATTCAGGTTGAGCAGAATTGGGGGGAGTCGCTACCATTTCCAGATGCTTACTTCGATCTCGTGCACGGGAGAGCGGTTTTGCATCATGCGCGCGACCTCGGGCAGCTATGCCGTGAGACGGCCCGGGTGCTGAAGCCAGGCGGTATTTTTATCGCTACTCGAGAACATGTTATCTCCCGCCCTGAGGATCTGCCTGAATTCCTGGCATCTCATCCGCTCCACAAGCTTTATGGTGGCGAGCATGCCTACTTGCTGGATGAATATGTTGAGGCTATTCAGAGTAGCGGTTTGGTTCTGACCAAAGTCCTGAACACATACCAGTCCGATATCAACTTATACCCTGATACAACTTACGGCTTTAAGAAAATACTAGGTGCAAGGAAACATCTCCCCGCATTCTTGATTCCCGATTTCATGCTCACCCGCATGGGTGAAAAAAACAATGAACCGGGACGCTTGTATTCTTTTGTGGGACGAAAGAATGTCTAAGAAAACCTTGGTGACAGGCGTATACGGTTTTATCGGCCGCCATGTTGCGAGGCGAATGACGGGCCACGGTTGGCAGGTGATAGGCCTTGGACACGGCTCATGGGTAAATAAGGAATGGCAACCCGTAGTGGATCTGAAAACAGGTATTCGTGACTATGCGTGCTGGGTCAGGGGCAGGGCGCTGTGACTCGGGTAGGTTTTTTACTTTCGTTTGAAGATGGTTGGCTGGGCGGCATCAATTATTTTCGGAATTTACTGACAGCGCTTTACGCCTTGCCCGAGCGCAGCATTGAGGTGGTGATTTTCACCGGCATACGGACACCTGAAGAGAGTTTTGAAGGGTTTCCGGAAGTGCAGGTCGTGCGCAGCCGATTTTTTGACATTGGCTCATTACTCTGGCGGATCAGATTCCATTGGCGCCGAAGATTTTCTTATGACTATTTCCTGGAGAGGTTGCTAAAGAAGAACGGTATTAGTGTGCTTTCCCATTCCGGATGGATAGGCAAGGGTTCGGCTATTCCTGCTATCGAATGGATTCCGGATTTTCAGCATGTTCGTTTACCGGACTTTTTCAGCGCGGATGAAATTTCTGTCAGAAACAATCTCTATCGTGACATGTGCGAAAACTGTTCAACTATCATTTTGAGTAGTCACGACGCACAGACCGACTTGGCCAAATTTTCCCCTGAACAGGCATCAAAATCGGTTGTCTTGCAGTTTGTTGTCTCGCCAACTCGACCAGATCATCTGTTACCCAAAGTCAGTGAGCTGGAAACGAAATATGGTTTTGCTGGAAAATATTTCCTGCTACCCAATCAATTCTGGAAGCATAAAAATCACCGCGTTGTCATAGAGGCGCTGGGTTTGCTCATCAAGGACGGCAAGAATGTACAGGTACTGACGACAGGGAACGATGTCGATTACCGGCATCCGGAGTTTTTCCCATCCCTGATGGATCGCGCCGGGCAGCTGGGCGTTCGGGATATTTTTCGACACCTCGGCCTTGTTCCGTTGGCCGATCTCGCGGGCCTGATGCGCGGTGCATTGGCTATAATCAATCCCTCATTTTTTGAGGGGTGGAGCACGACAGTAGAAGAAGCGAAATCGCTGGATAAGCGCATAATTTTGTCCGACATTCCGGTTCATCGGGAGCAAAATCCGAATCATGCAAGCTTTTTCCCCCCAGATGATTTCCACGCGCTTGCAGACAAGCTTTGGGAAGTATGGAGTGCACCTGAATCAGGTGATGTGGATAACATCATGCAAGCGCAGCGTGAAACCGACCTGCGCAGAATTGAATTCGCAAGAAGCTATCAAAATGTCGTCTTGCGTGCTGCGGTAAGCAATAGATGAATAATATCGCTTATATCGCCAGTGTATTAATCGGTGAGGAAGGTGTTTCCAATGGATAGATTGAGGTTTGTACATATTCCAAAAACTGCCGGGACAACCTTTACCAACATTCTTCGCCGCCAGTATCCTGCCAAAAGAAGATTTGAGTTGAATGGGGATATCGCAAGCAATTTGGAAAGGTTCGCAGCTCTGACTGATGAAGAGAAGCAGGATGTTGATTTATTTACCGGGCATGCGCCGATAATTTCAGGTCTTGAAGAAGCAGACAGAGCCACCTTGATTACCTTTCTCAGGAACCCAGTCAGCCGTGTCCAGTCTTTTTGCCAGCATGTTTTCGAAGGCAAGTCGCCGCATTTAATCAAGCAATTTCCACCATATCATTTTTCTCTTGATGAATTGCTTGAGAGTGGCGGGCATGAGCTTTCCAATGTACAGACTAAAATGCTGATCAATACTGGTAATGGCACATCCCCGCTGTTGATGAACCAGATGTCCCCTGCCGATGCAAGGGATATGGCACTGGATAACTTGCAAAACAAGATTTCTCACTTTGGTCTTCAGGAATATTTTGACGAAAGTCTGATCATTTTCAGCTCGGCACTGAATTGGAAAATGCCTGTTTATTACACAAGAAACACCAAAAAATCCGGCAATCGAATCAAATTCTAGCAACGTCACTTGGACAAGATCGCAGAATTGAATTCCATAGATATAGAAGTGTTCAATCAGGCCAAGGTGGGATTTTTGCAGTTAAGAAATAGTGATAAATTCGATGAAAACAAATTAAGGCGCTTTCGCCGATTCAACAATAAGTTTGTAGGCCAATTGGTAAGAGTTGTGGAGTATTTTCAGTGATGTTGCCAAGCAAATATGTAAGTGTAGTTGGGTACGATAAATTAATGAAACACATTTGTCGCAGATGATATGAACCAGGAATCCACACCTTTGATTTCGATCATCGTCGCCGTTTTTAACGGCAAGGCTACTTTGCAGCAATGTATCGATAGCATTTCGCAACAAACCTACCCAAACAAAGAGCTGATCGTGATTGATGGCGGATCGTCAGACGGAACGGTCGAATTGCTGGAAGAGAATCACGATAAGTTCAGTTATTTTATCTCTGAGCCGGATCACGGCATATTCAACGCCTGGAACAAGGGTTTGGCTCGGGCGAAAGGCGAGTGGATTTGCTTCCTCGGCGCTGATGA
>JBGSMU010000092.1:0-24178 GCA_041739955.1 Gallionella sp.
ATCGTCCGGAATGGTCGGCGAAATGACCCTTGCCAGGGTAATTTCCGGCCAACTCGAACATCTGCAACAGAATGTGCGCTCGTCGTTTTCATTTATTGCTACTTATTCAGACCTTCCTTAACCAAGTCTGTTTCATTTGGAAGTCCTCTTTTAGAAAGCTTTCACAACGGTTACCCGCACGCCCCTATCGCCCCGCAACTCGTGCAGAACTCGCAGCCGTCCTTCTTGATCAGAGTGGCGTTGCCGCATTCCTTGCATACCTTGCCGGCGATGGTCTTGATACTCGTCGGCTTAATCTGTCCCTCGGGTATCTCCAGCACGCCCATCTGCTGCACGGGGTAGCCGTGCTTGTCCAGGATGCCGAGCATGGAGTAGCGGTGGATGATCAGTCTGGCAACATAGGAAACCGTCGAGGGGAAACTTTCCATCTTCACGTCACCCGGCACGCGCGCCATGAAGTCGCCTAGCGGTTCGCCGAAGTTGAGCAGCTTGCGCAGCTTCATGCCTATCCATGCCGGGTCGATCACGCGCATGTCCAGACTCAGCACTTTGCACAGTCCGTCGAGCGCGCGCGGGTAGACTCCCGAGAGCCACATCGAATAGGGGCGGCGCTGTCCGTCCGGCAGCACCAATTCTTTCAAACCCAGTACGAAGTCATCACCGCTACCCGCGTTGGAAATATCCACCGTCCAGCTCATCGTGCCATCGGTGCCGGTCTTCGGCTCTTTCCTCGCGAACAGCGCATCCATCATCGGCGTGGTCACGCCGTCGCTGACTTCCAGCGCGCCCAGTTGTTCGATACGGTATTTCAGCAGGTGGGCGAACGCGGCGACCAGACTGGGCATCAACTTCACTTCGCCATCCGGCGGCATCTGCATCTCGAAGGCATCGTCGCCGGCGGTCTTCATCAGCATTTCCAGCTTCATGCGTATCCACACCGGGTCGCGTGTACGCATATCCATCGACAATGACTTTGCCAGCGCACCCAGCCCGCGCGGCTGCTCGGAACCGTTCACCCAGACTTCGAACGGATGGTTGCAACCATTCTTGGTGTGCGAGACGAAGGTGACAAAACTGCCGAGTGGATGCTTCACCACCTGCGACACCCAGCCCTCGCTTCCTGCCGTCAATTCCGGGCGGCCCGGCCAGCGCAAGGAAGCCAGTGCAGGCTCGGGGGTTGCCTCAAGCACGATACGCCTGTCCTGATCGAATACGAAGTCCTGGGGCTGCTCGTCTTTCTTGGGCTCAGGGGTGACCGATAGCACCGAACCCAGCACACTGTTCGGACGGTAGGTCGCCAGACCTTTCAGTCCCGCCTTCCAGGCCTCGGTATAAAGATCCTTGAAATCCTCGTAGGGATAATCGGCCGGCACGTTGACGGTCTTGCTGATCGAGGTGTCGATGTAAGGTGCGACTGCGGCAACCATCTTCATATGATCGATGGCGCTGATCTCAAGCGCGGTCACGAAAGCCGGAGGCAGGTTGTTCACGTCGCCGCCCATCTGCTTGAACACGCGCCAGGCGTGATCTTCCACCGAGTAATCCTTGGTCGTACCGTCCATCATGCGTTTCTTGCGCGTGTAGAACCATGAGAACGGCGGCTCGATGCCGTTCGAGGCATTGTCCGCAAACGCCAGCGAGATCGTACCGGTAGGCGCGATCGACAGCAGATGGCTGTTGCGGATGCCATGTTGGCGTATCTTGTCCTTGATCTGGTCCGGCAGGCGCGAGGCAAAACGAGGTGCGGCAAGATATTGCTCCGCATCCAGCAGCGGGAACGCACCGCGTTCCTGGGCCAGGTCGATCGAGGCCAGGTAGGATTCGTCGCGCATGATGCGCGTGATGTCGGATGCGAATGCGCGCGCCTCTTCGGTGTCGTAACGCAATCCCAGCATGGCCAGCGCATCGCCCAATCCGGTAAAGCCGAGTCCGACCCGGCGTTTGTTCGCTGCTTCCTGCTGCTGCTCCGGTAGCGGCCACGCGGTCACATCCAGCACGTTGTCCAGCATGCGCACCGCGATACGAACCACTTCCTTGAAAGGCTCGTAATCGAAACCGGCATGAGTCGAGAACGGGTTCTTCACCATGCGCGTCAGGTTGATCGAACCGAGACAGCAACAACCGTAGGGTGGCAACGGTTGCTCGGCGCAGGGGTTGGTCGCCTCGATCACTTCACAATAGGACAGGTTGTTGTCGCGGTTCATCAGGTCGATGAACAGCACGCCCGGCTCGGCGTGGTCATAGGTGCTTTCGATGATCAGCTTCCACAGGTCGGTTGCGCGCACCTTGCGGTATATCCACTTGCCGTCGGCACGTTGGGTCGCGCCCTGCTCCTTGCCGGCAGCAGAAGGCTCGGCAATATGGACCAGTTCGAATTCCCGGTCTTGCTCTACCGCTTGCATCAGCTCATCGGTCACGCCGACAGAGATATTGAAGTTGCGCAGGTCGCCCTGATCCTTGGCGCGGATGAATTTCTCGATGTCCGGATGATCGCAACGCAGCACGCCCATCTGCGCACCGCGCCGCGCACCGGCAGATTCGACAGTCTCGCACGAACGGTCGAACACGCGCATGTAGGAGATCGGGCCGCTGGCACGCGAATTGGTGCCTTTGACATGCGCGCCCTCCGGCCGGATGGTGGAAAAGTCATAGCCCACGCCGCCGCCGCGCCGCATCGTCTCGGCGGCCTGTTGTAATGCATCGTAGATACCCGGCTTGCCGTCACCGGCGATGCCGGAGATCGCATCGCCCACCGGTTGCACGAAGCAATTGATCAACGTGGCTTGTATCTTCAACCCGGCTGCCGAGTTGATGCGCCCTGCCGGTACGAAGCCGTTTTCCTGCGCGCGAAAGAACACTTCTTCCCAATGCGCGCGCTGGTCTTCCTTTTCAGACATTGCCAGTCCCCGCGCCACACGGCGACGCACATCTTCGAGAGAGTTTTCGTCGGACTCGGCATATTTCTCCAACAATACTTCAGTGCTGATTTCCTGTGTCATAGCCATGACTCCTTCAACAGCCGAATTGCCGGTTGGTTTATTGGTGAATCTGGAAAGTATCTGTTGCGCGGCTGCCGAACTTTCGGAGTCTGCGGTAATCGGGTTATCAGGGGAGTTGTTCTCGGTATCAAGCACGATATATCCTTTTCGGTTGCGGGGGACATCCAGGTCCCATAAAGAAAAAAACCACTATAGGTAGTGGTTACTCGTTGTATTTTCACTAATTGTAGGGGGTGGGACGGTTTTTGCAAGTGAAATATTGGGTAATATTTTTTAGTCTTATTCACCAGAAGCTTAGGGATTTCAGATAAAAAAAGGCACGCAATTTGCAGACTCGATTTGCAGAAGATATCCCGACATATTCCGGGGGTATTGCTTTCCTGGTCCAGACTAACTTAATGACTATAGATGGCGGCGGATGTGGCTATGAACCTCCCAGCAGATGCAACAGCCCATCCAGCCCAGAAAAATTCAGCGCATAACTGGCCTGCTCGCGTACCACCGGTTTTGCATGATAGGCGACACTGATGCCGGCACACGCCATCATCTTCAAATCGTTGGCGCCATCCCCCATCGCGATCACTTGCCCGGGTGACAGCTTGAGTTCCTCGCGTATCCTGACCAGACAGTCTGCCTTGGCCTTGGCATCAAAAACGTCGCCCAGCACTTTGCCGGTCAATCTTCCGTCCACGATCTCCAGCGTATTGGCGTAGGTGTAGTCCAGACCGAGCCTGGCTTTGAGGCGCTCGGTGAAAAACCTGAAACCGCCCGAAACCAGCATGGTTCTGATACCGCACGCTTTCAATCCGGCCAGCATGGCTGCGGCACCGGGGTTGAGTCGCAAGCGATCGTCATACACCATTTGCAGGGCATGCTCGTCCAGTCCTTCCAGCAAGGCAACCCGGCGAAGCAGACTCTCGGAGAAATCGATCTCGCCCCGCATCGCGGACTCGGTGATCTCCGCCACTTGGGGTTTCAAACCCTGCATATCGGCAATCTCGTCGATACATTCAATGGAAATCAGGGTCGAATCCATATCCATCACGAGCATGCCGAAATCTCTTAACGACCGGCCCTTCGGCACGAAGCCGTAATCCAGTTGTTTATCCAGGCAATAAAGCGCGATCGCGGGGTGGGGTTGCGCATCTTTCAGGCGATAGACATAAGCTGCAACCTGCTCTGTCCCCTTGCTCCGGGAGAGGCTGGCGATGTGCTCGAGATGTTCGGGAAGAATGGCTTGGGTAGCCTGGATGATGAGATTCATGTAAGCCAATGGAAAAAGTTGAGTGTGAAGCCGGCGAGTACTCGCGGCATTTTAAATCAAATCACGAATATGGATCGGGTATCGGCTAAGTATCCGTTCCATTATCGGCGTCGGTGATGTTTTCCGGCATGGCTGCTGTTTTGTTATCGGATCTGGCTTTTGATCTGGGCTTGGCTTTGGCTTTGGGCTTGCCTTTAGAATCGGAGCCGGCCTTCTGCTTGCTGTCATCTTCGGATTTCGATCTCGCATTTGCAGCCGCATCTGCCTTTTCATCTGCATTGAAGCGTATCACTGCCTGGGTAAGGCGCATGTCGCGACTCTCAAGGACCAGCGACAGGAATTCATCCGCCGGCAAAGGCTTGCTGAACAGGAACCCTTGCGCCTGATGGCAGCCGTTTTCCTTCAGGAAAGCCACCTGGGCATCCGACTCAACCCCTTTGGCAACCACAGTCAACTTGAGGCTGTTGGCCATCGCAATGATCGTGGTGACGATAGCGGCATTATCCGCGTCATCCGGCAGACCCTTGATGAAGGCCCGGTCTATCTTGAGCAGGTCGATGGGATAGTTCCTCAGGTAGCCCAGGCTCGAAAAACCGGTCCCGAAATCATCCAGCGAGAACTTGATGCCGGTGCGTTTGATCCCCTCGAAATTGGTCAAGATGGCTTCGTTGATCACGGTCAGCAGGGCTTCGGATATATCCAGATGCAGCCACCTGGGATCGATCTCGGTCTGCTCGACGGCATCCGAGATGATGGCTGCCAGACCGGGCGATGCGAAATGGCGCGGCGACAGATTCACGGCCATGGTGAAATCGTTCAACAAATGTCCTTTTTCGTGCCATGACTGCAATTGGGCACAGGCTTCCGTTAGCACCCATTCGCTGAGCGGCGCGATCAGGCCGCACTTCTCCGACAATGGAATGAACTCCTTGGGTGACAGCCATTCGCCATGACTGTTGGGCCAGCGTAACAGTGCTTCGACCCCGACGATGAAACCTGTTTTCAGGTCTATGACAGGCTGGTAATACAGTACGAACTCGTTGCTTCCAAGGGCCCGCCACATCTCCTCTTCCAGCTCTACCTGTTGCTGCACCTTCTCGTTCATGTGCTCAACAAAAACCTGATGCCTGTTTCCACCGAGATTTTTGGCACTGTACATCGCGATATTCGCATTGCGCATCAGTGTATCGGCATCCTTGCCGTGCTCGGGATGGAGCGCGATACCGACACTGGCGGTCAGGTGCAGATCCCTGCCGCCCACTTCGATCGGCAACGAGATGGCGCCCAGCATTTTCTTGGCTATCTGGAACAGGTTCACGCTTGAGACGATATCGGGGAGGCTGATCACAAAACTATCGCCGCCTATGCGTGCGATGGTGTCGCCCTCGCGCAGGCAGCCAACCAGCCTCTTGGACAATATCTTCAGCACCTCATCTCCCGCTTCGTGTCCAAGCGAGCTGTTGATATTCCTGAAATTATCGATATCGACATAAGCCACTGCCAACAGACTTTTGTGACGCTCGGCGGCAACGATGGATTGTTTGATGCGATCCATCAGCAGTACGCGGTTGGGCATATCAGTCAGCGCATCGTAAGTTGTCGCATGCAAAAGCCGCGATTCCGCGTTTTTCTGCTCCTTGCGCTGGCGAATAATGACCTGGTCGGCGTGTCTGACGATAAAGAACAGGATCGCATAAAGTGCCACCAGCACGCCTATCACACTGATCGTCACCATACGTTGCTGATTAAGGTCATTGGCGAGCGCTTCGGTGATGTCGGTATATATCTCCAGAACGCCCTCGACAGGCTCTTTTGAACCGCTCCGTAACGCGACGTTACTGGACAACAGATCGCGGTCATGGATATCGCCATCAACGGCTTTGAAGTTGTCTGCATGACTAATTTCACTGAAGACCAACCCTTGTCTGGCTGAGATGAATCCGGGATCTGCGCTGTAATCGACACCTATCTCAGATGGATCCGAAGAGTAAAGAATACGCCCGTTAAGTTCGATGACCTTGACCTTGACCGTCGTGGTGTTGCGCATCGCGTCATGCACGACCTGGTCCAGGATGTTGATATCCGGATGGTGGCGCAGTTCAGAGTTATCGATTTTTGCGGCCTGGTCTGCAAAACCGCGGAACGAGGGCCAGATGACGTTTGTGAATGTTCTCGTCAGGGCGATGTTATGACTTTCGCCAAACTTGACCAGATGATCCGCCTCAAATACGCGGTGAACAACTCCGAGAAATATCGCCGCCACTATCATCGAGATCAGACTCGCAATAGAGAAGTAGCGTAACAAGCGAAACATGTGGCGCCCTCATTATCGACGCATAAAGCCAACCGCTTATCCCGAAACAGGACTATTCAAACGGTTTACCGCGCGATGTTTTCCACTTTTTCAGTGGTTATGGTTTTTATGATTGTGGATGAAATCATGCACCCGGTCACCGGGGTGCAGGAAGACAAACTCCCTTGATGCGAGGCATCAGATACAGCAGTATTTCCGCTTGAATCATATGGGAATGCCATTGAAACTGTCAACGTCAAACACCACTCATGCGGACTAAATCAGAGATTCCCTGACTCATGCCTGCAAAATCAGCCAGGCTCCCGGAATATCGGATATCAGGTATTCGATTTACCCGGATAGCCTCTGGAAAAATATTTGTCTTTCAAACCGATGAACCGTTTTTCCATCAGCTCGTAACTGATGGCGCTGACGATTATCGTAATCGTCAGGACAATTAAGGCCCTGACAATTTCCGGGACACCGCGCATGTTGGTATAAACCAGCCAAAAAATCGGAAGGTGGAACACATACAAGCCGTAACTTATGGTGCCGAGATATACCAAAACACGATTTTCAAAGAATGCCGGCATGAATGATCTGTACTTTATATTGACCAATATCAGGGCCAGCACCAGATTCACCAGCGAGTATCCCCAGATGTACTTGAAGGAATCGCGCATGAACGGCCCATACCCCAGATTACTCCAGCTGACATGTCCCGCCGATCGCCATTCGGCAACCATGCCCAGCCCGATCACTAGCATGATCGCTATCCACACAAAATAAGCCGGCCCTTTTTTTCCATGCAACGCGAAGTAGCCGCCGATGGCAAATGCATCAAAATGTGAAAACGGAAGCACATAGATCACCAGGTCATTTATAGAAAATGCGGGAAGCAATTCAAATTCCAGCATCACCTCCAGCAACAGGCGCATCAAGGGTCCGGCCAGGATCACACCGATCAGGAATTTCTTGAAATATCGCGCCGGAATGAAAAATATCGCCAGGGGCCATACTAGGTAAAACTGCTCCTCCACCGCCAATGACCAGAAGTGCGTAGCTAGATAAGTATGCTCAAAGAATTTGCTCGCATGGTAGAAATCATAGGTATAGGACAATGTCCAGGGCAATTGCTCGATAAACCTGTGCGGCTGGATCTGCCCGTGCTGTCCGTAGAAGGATATTGCGACCAGGGAAGCGATTGCGACAACTGCAAGATATGTATAGTAAAGCGGGAATATCCTGAATGCTCGCCTGCCGTAGAAATGGACAAAGAAATCCTTTGTATTCAGGCTGGATTTCATTTCCAGCAGAATAGGTGTCAGCAGAAATCCCGAAAGCACGAAAAAAGCCGAGACACCGAGATAACCTCCCCCCAGCCCCAGAATGCCGTTCTTTAAATTCAAGTGGGAAAACAGGACAGCAAAAAATGCCAGCGCCCTGAAAGATGTAAGTCCCTTATTCACGAGCACCCCTGTACCAAGTCGCCATCATTGAGCATGCTTCCATTACTGTGCTTCACATCCATACCCGGACAACAAGTTTCGGTCCAAAAAAGTGCATGCACCGGGACCGCCGGGTTGCATGCAACGTGAACATACCGGTAGCGGCACGGGGCAGCATAAAAATTAAGTTCTGTATTCAAATGCTTAATATCAGCAACCGTGCAAAGGGTCGCATATACCTTCAATTCATATTGATTGGCACGATACATGCGACTTGATTAGCGTACTGCCACCTTGCCACTTTTATCGGGAAAATCATGCCGCGCGAATCATACTACCTTAGCACCATCGTAAAAACTCTCGGGGATGAACTTAATGTCGATGTATGCAGTTTGTACACTCTGAGCCCCGGCGGAGACCGGCTGATCCTGATTGCCACCAGGGGTCTGAACCAATCGGTTGTAGGCTCACACATGTCGGTAAAGCAGGGACTGACCGGGGTGGTTGCAAGAACAAGACGCAGCTTATCGGTAAAGAATCCGGATACCCACCCCGACTATTATCATATCAAGGGTTCGAACGAGGAAAAATACCAGAGTTACCTGGGCATACCGCTGGTCAGGGACCAAGTGTTATTCGGTGTGCTGGTGGTGCAGACTGTGCGGGCCAAGCTGTTCTTCATGAACGAAATCCAGACATTGTATGCTGCGGGTTCGCGTGTCATCAATGTGATCGCCGATACCACGGCCAAGGCGGAGTAATCGACGATACCGGGTAGGTGGCCGACAGGCAGGATGACTATCCGGTTCCGCCCACCGTCAACCCGTCAATACGTACGGTAGGCTGTCCGACTCCCACCGGCACACTCTGACCTTCCTTGCCGCAGGTACCCACACCCGGGTCAAGATTCATGTCGTTGCCTATCATCGAGATGCGCGTCAACACGTCTGGGCCGTTACCGATCAGCGTAGCACCCTTCACTGGATGGGTGATCTTGCCGTCCTCTATCATGTAGGCTTCGGAAGTGGAGAACACGAATTTTCCGCTGGTGATGTCCACCTGCCCCCCGCCGAAGTTCACTGCGTACAGCCCTTTCTTGACGGAAGAAATGATGTCCTGCGGATCCTTGTCGCCGTTCAGCATGTAAGTGTTGGTCATGCGCGGCATCGGCAGGTGCGCATAGGATTCGCGCCGGGCGTTTCCTGTCAGCGCCACACCCATCAACCGGGCATTGAGAGAGTCCTGCAGATAACCCTTGAGGATACCGTTCTCGATCAGTGTGGTGCATTGTGTCGGGTTGCCTTCGTCGTCCATCTGCAACGAACCGCGCCGCCTTGCCAGAGTGCCGTCATCGACCACGGTCACACCTTCCGATGCGACGCGTTCGCCGACCCGCCCGGAGAACGCCGAACTACCCTTGCGGTTGAAGTCCCCTTCCAGTCCGTGGCCGATCGCTTCGTGCAGCAGGATACCCGGCCAGCCGTTGCCCAGCACAACCGTCATATTGCCTGCCGGAGCGGGAGCGGCATCCAGATTCGTCACCGCCTGATGCACAGCCTGCCCGGCATACCTGTGCAGCATGGCATCGTCGAAATAATCGTAATCGAACCGCCCGCCACCACCCGCCGAACCCTGCTCACGGCGGCCATTGCTCTCGATGATGACCGTAATCGACAAACGCACCAGCGGCCGGATATCCGCGTTCATCAGGCCGTCATTACGCGCAACCATGACCACTTCATATTCCCCGGCCAGTCCCGCCATCACCTGCACCACACGCGGGTCAAGCGCACGCGCATAACCCTCGATGCGTTCCAGTAGCGCGACTTTATCGGCATCCTTGAGGCTGGCGATGGGATCGTGGGGCAGATATATCTCCCGCCTCGAGCCGTGGCGCAACATCGGTACAGACTGGGTGCCGCCCTGGCGTGCAATCGCGCGCGTGGCCTTGGCCGCGCTTTCCAGCGCGTTCATGCTGATGTCGTCGGAATAGGCAAAGGCGGTTTTTTCTCCGCTTACCGCGCGTACCCCTACCCCCTGGTCGATATTGAAACTGCCCGATTTGACTATGCCTTCTTCCAGCGACCAGCTTTCGGCGCGGCTGTACTGGAAATACAGGTCGGCATAATCCAGCCGGTGAGCCATCATGCTGGAAAAAATCTGTTCGATCTGGCCGGTCTCGATGGAATAAGGATGCAGCAGCGACTGCTGTGCAGTCGCGAACAGCGTGTCAGTTGACTTGTTTCCGGATATTTTTGTTTGCACGTTTCCCATTTCCATTAATTACATTCAGTCGCACCTGAACAAGACCCGGTGCGATAACGCGGGCAGGCTTTTACGCAGGCTCGCCTGGTAGGACGGATTGACATCGGCCACCACCACACCCGAGCCGCGCGGCAACCTGTCCAGAACACGGCCCCAGGGATCAACGATCATGCTGTTGCCATGCGTCTCGCGCCCATTGACGTGATAGCCACCCTGCGCGGAGGCGATCACATAGGCAAGGTTTTCGATCGCGCGTGCGCGCACCAGCACTTCCCAGTGCATCTTGCCCGTGGTGTCGGTAAAAGCGGACGGCAGTACGATGATGTCCACTCCTTTCATCGAACGGAACAGCTCCGGAAAACGCAGGTCGTAACAAACGGCAAGACCGATGCGTCCAAACGGACTGTCGACCACGACCACTTCCGTGCCGGGCTCGATGGTGTTCGCTTCCTGATAATTTTCGTTACCCAGCTCGAGATTGAAGAGATGTATCTTGTCGTAGCGCGCCACTTGCTCACCACGCTCGTCGAACACCAGACAGCTGTTCATCACTTTGTTCGGTGTGCTCGCTTCCAGAGGGATGGAGCCTCCCACCAGCCAGATACCATATTCACGGGCTGTCTCGCTGAGGAAAGTCTGTATCGGCCCCTGTCCCGTTTTTTCGCTCACCGCAATCTTGTCCTGATCTGTCATGCCCATGATGGCGAAGAATTCGGGTAACACCACAAGTTTCGCGCCTTGTTCGGCAGCTTTTGCAATATGCCTGCGCGCCTCGCCGAGATTTCCGGATACATTCGAGCCCGAAGCCATCTGTATGGCTGCGACCTTGAATGCGCTGGTCTGGGCTGCAATGCGTTTTTGTGTGGAATCGCCTGTAGACATATCTTTTATTCCTACTCGTTCAGAAAATTATTCGGGGTTGTACGGTTGATTTTGGTGACATTGGGGTTGTTCCATGCCCCGTCGACATTGTATTCAAATGACACCAACTTATCGAGCGGATTACCCAAAACCTTGTTGACGATAAGAGCGCCTATCCCCACTGCCGGTCCCGCAGCAAACGCGCCAAGCAAAGATACACTATCCCCTATGGTCGGCATGACTTTAACCCGGATATTCTGTGTCTCGCTTTTCAGGTCGACACTACCTTTCAATGTCACTCTGGCCGAGGAGCCATCGATACTGAAATCCCGCGTATCGATCACGCCCTTGTTGATATTGGCATTACCCTTGATGCTATCAAACTGAAATCCTTCACTGAACACGTCGGTAAAATCCAGTGAGATGTGTTTTGGCAAGGCCTGCAGACTGAGGATGCTGAGCAATTTCCCCGCACCCGGATCCATTTTAAGGAACCTGCCCTTGCCGGCATCCAGCTTCAGTGTGCCAGCCAAACTTTCATAACTGAATTTATCAGGCGCCCCATCCCATGAAAGGTTCGCCATCAGTTTGCCGCTACCGCCCTTGACGGTATCCGGATAGCCCGAACGCGCCAAGGTCTTCCCTGCATCTACGATGGACAATTGCAGGTTGAGTTCGGTTTGCTTTTTCCCGTTAGCGGATTTCCATATCCCATCCCCTGTCAGGCTGCCGTCTGCATTGGTGAAATTGAAGCGCCGCATCCTCCAGTCCTGACCGTCAGGGTGTCCGACAAGATCAAAGCGACCTATGGATTCCCCTCTCATCATCAGATTCTCGATCGCTATCTGGACCGCTGGCAACTCACCGGGCGACAGGGATGCCGACTGGATTGGCTGGGCAGCCTGGCTGACTCCGCCGCTCCAGGAAAGATTCTTGAGTTTCGCCGTCAGTTTGCCCTCATTGTACGGTTGCCAATCCACTTCACCATTCAGATTGTTGCTCGTCAACTCGGCTGAAAATCCCTCACCGCGCTTTGCTGCCTCGATACTCAAGTCCTCAATATTCATCCCGAATCCGCTCACCTTGCCAATCACGAGATTCGCACCGGCTAACGGTATGCTGCTACCACCCATGCCGCCACTGCCACCCATCAAACCGCCCCAATCCTGCAATGACAATTCAGGCAAGTTGCCGATTAGCCAAACGCCCTGAACATCGCCCATTTGTTCCGGGGATACCTGCGAGCCAAATCCAATGACACCGCGCTTGACTGCCATTTCCGGACCTGCGCCACTTAACTCCAGACGCGCGTTTAGCAAATTCCCCAGTCGGGCGAAAATCTCATCCTGACCCTGGTCTGCCACCCTGCTCTCAAAGTGTAGCGGGATTTTTTCCCTGGCCTGTTTGGCAAATGGCGCGGGCAGCACCGATCTGATACCGACCAGATCGGAGTTGATCACAATTTGCGGATTACTGTTCACGACACTTATGTCCGCATCCCATGCAGCGCCGCCATGCAGATAATTCAGTAACGGATATCTATCACGCATGCGCAATGCTGCCAGATCGATGCGCCCCCGCACGGTAGCGTGCACTGTATCGCTGCCGACAGTCCCGAGATTGATGACGGCCTTCTCACCCAGTATGTCTGCAGAAACATCTTTGGCCTGCATTTCCGACTCGGTAAAAGTCAACACGCCATTAGTGTTGCGCAGCCACGGCACACCCGCACCCAGATCGATATCACTCGCCTTGACACTAAGATTGCCAGCCACTTTCACCGGCTGATCGCCATTGAGTGGAATGCGCGCAAACAGAGCCAGGTGACTGCCACCTGTGGCGCTCATACCGTCTGTAAAGCCGTTGAGATATCCCCGCACAGGGCTATGCTGAACAAATTTCAGGAAAGTGTCGTTATCAGCCTGCGCATCACCGTTGATTTGGAGCGCGAGTTCATCACTGGTCATGTCCGGCATGGTAACCACGACATTTTGCAGCCGCGCCCCGTCCATGGTCGCATTTGCCGGATTGATCTCCAACAGGTTGCCGCGTATCAGGAAATCACCGTCTATGTTTTCGATCCGCGGCCATTCCTTGTCAAACTCCAGAATCCCATCCTGAACATGACCGCCAATCTTGAACAAAACATCGGGCTTGTTGCCTTTAATCGGAAAATCGCTCAGGTTGCCCTTGATGCGGATACGAAAATTCTCGGTATGCCCCGCAACAAGGGCATTGTTCAGCCAGTCATTCCCCGCCAGGTTAAGTGCAATAAGTGGCGTATACCGGGCGGCACTGCTGATATCCCCCCGCGACAGGCGTCCGGTAAGGTCAAGGTCACCCAAAGTACCCGCCCTGGTCTGATAACTTCCATACAGATTACCAGCCAGATCATCATTTGCGATAGTCAGGTTATCGACCTCGAACCTCAGCTCGTCCTTCACATTCCTCCAGCCGGCCTGACCGGTTGCGATGGTGAAAAACAGGGGCTCGCGCATGACACCCGGCGCATCCACCATCAGGTGACGGGAGGTGATATTCAACCGGCCCCTCGTTTCGTTACCGTCCATATCCGCAGTCAGCCCCGACAAACCCGGCATTTTTCCAACTTGTTTCACGGCTATATCATCCAGCTGCCCCCTGATTTTGAAATTGTCCGGGTTCTCAAGCGCACCCTGCCATTCCACATTCAGGTTTGTCACTATGCCGCTCGGAGCATAGGCAGAAATTTGTTCCCGAATACTGACTGGCAGGGGGATATATTCTGCAATGCTTGCTATCTGTGCCAGTTCAATCAGATTTGCGCGTATCTGCGAGCTGGCCGGCTGTTCATCTTCCGCCAGTGTCTTCAGATAATAAAAATTTACGGGTTTCAACTCGATCCCGTTCTGGAATCGCATCGACAACGCCTCGGTTGATATCACCATCCCGCCAGGCACATCCCTCCATGCAGCGCGGCCACGCAAACTCAACAACAGCATTTCCGGCACATCTTCGGACAGTTTCGTGATGACATCACGCAAATTTATATCCGCGATGAACTCTGATAATTTTCCTTTTTCGATTCCCAGCCAGCCGCGAATGGCACCCCGACCGTGCTTGAACTCCCCTGGCAGATCGAACCACGGGCGCCAGGACGTCACATCGGTGTAATCAAGTTGTGTGAATAGCCTGCCGTGCCATCCTTCGGGATCATCAAAACTCTCCCAGATGAGATCACCCCGAACATCCAAAGGTGTTGCCAATTCCTCAGGAGGCCTGGCGTGCAAAGCAAAGCGGTGGTTATTGAACAGACTTTCGGTGAGCAAATTGACCTGATTCAGGATAAGAGGCGAAGCGTTCCGCTGTTCATCCACCCACACAATGAGGGCATCGCGCACCACGATCCTTGATTGATGCAACAACCAGTCAGCCATGGCGTTATCGCCTCCCTGGCTTGAGAGAGCAAAATCGCCCAAAAAGAAATTTCCATACACATCCCGCCGAACCAGCAATTCCGGATTTGCCACATCAAGTTCCGCCAGTCGAAACTCTGCGGTCAGCAATGACATCCAGGAAATACTGGCATCAATATTTTTCAACTCCAGTACGGGCTTGCGCTCCCTGTTCAATATCCGCACATCGGTCAGCTTGAGATGGGGATGAAAACCGCGCCACTCCCCCGATATTTTCCCTACGGTTACTGCCGGCATCCCTGTTGCACCCGCCAGCGCATCGGTGATCCTGTCGTGATATTGCTCGATATCGGGCAACAACCAGTAGCGCAGCAAAATAACAGCAATCGCGACAACGAAAGCCATCACGGCTGAAGCGGCGATCGCCAGTCTGGAAAGCCAGTTCAGACTGTTCCAAAGCAACCTAGTGGGAAGAAATTTCAGCATCGATCGGGATGAGCAAACACGCTATTTACGCCTGAAGACGTATAATCAAAAAACCTCGAGCATTCTAACTTGAAGCATCCCCCATGAACACCTTGAATACCGCCTCTTTTGACGACCTTCTGGCCAAGACCCTGCATTGCAGCAGATACGCGAAACATACGCTCAATACTGACCCGAAACTGCTCGACTGGTTGCGCGATAATCATCAAACGCCCTGCGACCGCGACGAGATCCTGAAGATATTGAACCAGACAGGTTCGGGTCCATTGAACGAGGATGAGCTGTCACCTGCCATCAGGCGTTTGCGGAAAAAGGTGATGGTCAAACTGATTTTACGCGACATCAACGGCCTGGCAGATTTGAACGAGGTCATGCGGGCAATGACCGCGCTGGCCGAGATCTGCGTTCAGTATGCACAGTCCGGCCTGATGCACACCCTGCAACAACAGTACGGAGCCCCGGTCGGCGAAGAGAGCTCGCTTGCACAAGAATTACTGGTTATAGGAATGGGCAAGCTGGGAGGGGGCGAATTGAATGTCTCTTCCGATATCGACCTGATCTTCGTTTATCCCGAAGACGGCGAGACCGACGGCGAACGTTCCCTGGGCAACCATGAATTCTTTACCAAGCTGGGACGCCGCCTTATCAACGTCATTAATGAGATGACTGCCGACGGTTATGTTTTCAGGGTGGACATGCGCCTGCGACCCTACGGTGACAGCGGCCCGCTGGTAATGAGTTTTGCTGCACTGGAAGAATACCTGATCAGCCAGGGAAGAGAATGGGAGCGTTACGCCTGGATCAAGGCGCGTGTAATATCCCCGCTCGATTGTCCGCAAACCAGAGAACTTGAAAAACTGACACGCCCGTTCGTATTCCGGAAATATCTTGATTTCGGTGCGATCGACTCCATGCGCAAACTCCATGCGCAGATACGCCAGGAAGTACAGCGCCGCGACCGGCTCAACAATATCAAGCTGGGCCCGGGCGGCATACGCGAGATCGAGTTCACCGCGCAGGTGTTTCAACTGATACGCGGCGGGCGTGATGCTGCGCTACGCACCCGCCCTACCCAGCTCGTACTCCGATCCCTTGTTGCCGACGGCCAGATCGGCGCGCTTACGGCAGAACAGCTGGATGCTGCCTATATCTTCCTGCGCAATCTGGAGCACCGGTTGCAGTATCTGGATGACCAGCAGACCCAGGAGCTACCGGAAAATCCGGAGGACAGGCAGGTTATCGCGGAGGCCATGGGATATGGAAATTATGCCGGGCTGCTGGAACAGCTGGACCGGCACCGCGCCATCGTCAGCAAGCAGTTCGAGCAGATATTTGGCACGCAGGAAGACATCCGGATCGATACTCAATTGTGGCGCGACGGAATCACCGTCGAAGAGCTGGCCGAAAAACTGGGGCAAATCGGCTATCTAGCCCCGCTGGATAGCGCACAACGGCTGTCCCAATTCCGGGCCAGTAACCGTTACCAGCAATTACCGGAATTGAGCCGACAGCGCCTGGACAAGCTTGTCCCGCAATTCATAACTTTGTGCATACAGTATGAAAACCGAGATACGACACTCACGCGCCTGCTATCGCTGCTTGAGGGTATCAGTCGCCGAGCATCTTATCTCGCCTTCCTGTCCGAGTATCCGCAGGCCTTGCAGCGCATGGGCAGGCTGGTGTCGGCAAGCGGCTGGGCCAGCGAATACCTGACCCAGCATCCCGCCTTGCTCGATGAATTGCTGGATGCGCGCGAGATATATCTGGCTCCTGACTGGAGCCAGATCGAATCCGATCTCGGGGCACAACTCGGCGATTGCGAAAATGACACCGAGAGACAACTCGACGTGTTGCGCCATATACAGCAAGAACAGACCTTCCATTTGCTTGCAATGGATCTGCAGGGCATTTTGCCGCTGGAGAAGCTGAGCGACCACCTGAGCGACCTCGCCGACTTGCTGCTGCGCATCATTCTCAAGCTCTGCTGGGAAACGGCAAGAAAGCGGCATAGGGACGAGCCCAGATTCGCCATAGTGGCCTATGGAAAACTGGGCGGCAAGGAGCTGGGCTACGCTTCCGACCTGGATTTGATCTTCCTGTTTGACGACGATCACCCGGAAGCACAGGAGAACTACTCCCGACTGGCACAGCGCATCAATACGATGCTGAGCAGCTACACCTCATCCGGCCGTTTGTATGAAACCGACTTGCGGCTGCGACCCAATGGGGCGAGCGGCCTGCTGGTAAGCTCGGTCGGGGCTTTTGCCGATTACCAGAAGGATCAGGCCTGGGTTTGGGAACACCAGGCGCTCACCCGTGCAAGGTTCAGTGCCGGGGACGAAACGATAGGCGGGGAATTCGAAAACATCCGGAAACGGGTGTTATGCCAGAAACGCGACCTGGCAGAACTGCGCAAAGAGATAGTGTCGATGCGCCAGAAGATGCACGATGGTCACCCGAACAACACCGAACTATTCGATATCAAGCACGACAGCGGCGGCATGGT
Source organism: Gallionella sp. (assembly GCA_041739955.1). Classification (GTDB taxonomy): domain Bacteria; phylum Pseudomonadota; class Gammaproteobacteria; order Burkholderiales; family Gallionellaceae; genus Gallionella. The sequence continues at coordinate 17,518 of JBGSMU010000092.1, forward strand.
GGACATCGAATTCATGGTGCAATTCCTAGTTCTCGCCTATGCCCATAAACATCCCGAACTTACCGCAAATATCGGGAACCTGGCCTTGCTGAAGCTGGCAGGAGAACTCGGCCTGATCCCGGCCGGGATCGCGGAACAAACCGGCGAACTCTATCGAACCTTAAGACAAACACAACATCGCATTCGACTCGATAACCAGTCTCCATCCCGCGTGGCACAGGGCACTATCGACACAGCGGCTTGCAGGGATCTATGGGACAGGTTGTTGGGCTAAGTTGTTCACTTTCCCATGGTTTCCCGTGATGGAAAACCGACCGGTAGGATCGCTCAATTTTGAAGTCAGACGGTACATCACCATCTCCCCCTTGCCCTTGACGTGTATCGTTGCGGGGGGTTCAAAGGCATAAAGATTGCGGATCCGGTTGTAAGTGGTTTTATCCACCTGTATCACATCCTGCGCCGCCTCATCAGTCAAGCGGCTGGCGATATTCACCGTATCTCCCCACAAGTCATAGATGAATCGTTTGGTTCCGATCACACCTGCCACCGCCGGCCCTGTCGCTATTCCGGTGTGGATACCCAAACCATATGAAGACAGCTCGGGATGATGGGTCACAAAATCACGCATCTCCAGGGACAAGTCGGCAATATCGCAAGTGTAGTCGGATCTTTCCCGGTTCAAGCCGCTCACTGCCATGTAAGCATCGCCTATCGTCTTGATTTTCTCTACGCCGTATTTATCGCACAACTCATCGAATCCGGAGAAGATTGTGTTCAACAGGCCAACCATCTGTTCCGGTGAGAGTGACTCGGTCAGCTGGGTGAAGTTCACGAGATCCGCAAACATCACCGTGACATCCGCGTGGCCATCTGCGATCAGGCCGTCACTTTCCTTGAGGCGCTGGGCGATATTACTGGGCAGGACGTTCAACAGGACGCGCTCCGACTTCTTCTGCTCCTCGGCCAGCAGCTGGTGCTGCTGATCGAGCTGGCGCTTGATCACGTCCATCTCCACCACGAAATATCGTATCAGGAAATAAAGGATAGACGACATTGCCGCAAAATTGAGCGCGAAGAACATGCCGATGGTTTTCATCGAGCCGCCGTATATATTATTCGGCGCGAGGTAATAATCGAAGAATCCCGATATCGCCGTCATGATGATATAGGCCACGAACCAGGGTACTGAATCACGCCAGCCGGAAACGACCAATGCGCCGATCGGCGCCATCAATGCCCACAACATCACACCGCTGGCCGTAACCGCACTACCGATGCTCCACTGCATGATGAAAGGGACAAACAGGAACAGGCTCAGTTGCACGAAACGGAAGATCCTGAAATCCTTGACCTTGAAATAATGTATCAGGGATGCCACGGAAATCAGCTGGTAGATCAATGGCACATTGGTCGAGAATTGCAATCCCATGACCCAATAGATCGCCAGCCATAACATGACTGCCAGATTCATGAATGCACTTGCAAAAATCAACAACTCCTTGTGGAGCTTGTCCTCCTGGGAGTAGTCTGATTCACTTGAAATAGCGGGAATTTTCAGCATCAGTATTGTGTGTTTTATCCGGACAAATGTACTTCAATTTCAGGCCGACAGTCTTCGCTTCATGCCCGAGTGCAATCATACCCGAATTAGCTATCAATGAAATACTGCGAATATTGATTGGGGAATTTATCGCCTGTTCTTCATTATTCCCGCGGAAAACGCTAGAATCTGCGCTTTGCAATCGACCCCAAAGAGGAATTCACATTATGTCTATGTCCGATCGTGACGGTTTTATCTGGTATGACGGCAAGCTGGTGCCCTGGCGTGATGCCACTACACACGTACTGACGCATACTTTGCACTATGGCATGGGCGTATTCGAAGGCCTTCGCGCATACGAAGCGGAAAAAGGAACTGCGATCTTCAGGCTGCAGGAGCACACTGACCGGCTGTTCAATTCCGCGCACATCTTCCAGATGAAGATGCCTTACGACAAAGAAACCATCATGGAAGCGCACCGCGAGGTGGTTCGTGCAAACAAATTGAAATCCTGTTACATCCGCCCGATAGCTTTCTACGGTTCCGAAGCGATGGGTATCGCGGCCACAACGTTGTCCACACACATCGCGATAGCCGCATGGCCCTGGGGCGCATATCTGGGCGACGAGGGTATGCAAAAAGGCATACGCATCAAAACTTCGAGCTTCACCCGTCACCACGTCAACGTCAATATGTGTCGCGCCAAATCGGTGACGACATACGCCAACTCTATACTGGCACACCAGGAAGTTTGCAACGACAACTATGACGAGGCACTCCTGCTGGATGTAGACGGCTATGTTGCCGAGGGTGCGGGCGAAAATATCTTTATCGTCAAGCGGGGCAAGCTGTACACACCCGACCTGACATCCTGCCTGGAAGGCATCACGCGCGACGCCATCTTCACACTGGCGAAAGAAATGGGGCTGGAAATCGTCGAGAAACGCATCACGCGCGACGAAGTATACTGTGCCGATGAGGCGTTTTTTACCGGCACGGCAGCCGAGGTGACCCCGATCCGCGAACTCGATCGCCGCACCATAGGCAGCGGTTCGCGTGGCCCGATCACCGCAAAACTGCAGCAGGCATTCTTTGATTGCGTTGCGGGCAAGCATCCGCAGCATACCGGCTGGTTAAGCTACGTCTAAGGGGAGCAGCATGAACAAACAAAACATCACGCAACGCTACATTGAAGTCACCGCCAAAGATCTGCCGCTGACCTGCCCGATGCCCGCCATGAATCTGTGGAACGCGCACCCGAAAGTTTCGATCCCGCTTGCTAATGGCGGCGAAGCACGCTGTCCATACTGCGGTACGCTTTACAAGTTCAAGGGCGAATTGCCGAGCGGCCACCACTGATCCGGCACAATGTACAAGATACTGATAGTCGGCCCCAGTTGGGTTGGGGATACCATGCTGATGCAGCCGATGCTCGCACGCCTCAAAGTGCGTCACCCCGACAGTCAGATAGACGTACTCGCCCCGCCCTGGACAGACAAGCTGTTGTTGTCCATGCCGGAGGTCACCAAGGTCATAATCAATCCCTTTCCCCATGGTTCGCTGCTGCTCCGCGAACGCTACCGGCTCGGTAAACAGTTACGCATCGACCGGTATGATCAGGCTATCGTACTGCCCAATTCGCTGAAGTCGGCCTTAGTGCCGTTTTTTGCCAACATTCCGCTGCGCACCGGTTTTGTCGGGGAAATGCGCTACGGGCTACTCAACGATGCACGCAAGCTGAATAAATCCAGGCTGCCGCTGATGGTGGAACGATTTGCCCAACTCGCGGAAGATGCCGGCCAGGATATCCCCCGTCCCCTGCCCGACCCGAAACTGGAGATCTCACGCGCCGACCTGGATGCCACACTGCACAAACTGGGTTTGACGCTCGATATGCCAGTTGCGGTATTTTGTCCGGGAGCCGAATATGGCCCGGCAAAACGCTGGCCAGTGGCTTATTTCGCGGAGATCGCCCAGCGCCTGCAGCAGAACGGTTTTGCAATCTGGCTGCTCGGCTCGGCCAAGGACAGGGAAGTCGCTGAAAAGATCGTCTCACTGGGCAACCAGTCATGCCGAAATTTGTGCGGCAGTACAAATCTGGAAGATGCCATCGCACTGATTTCCTGCGCCGACCTGGTCATCAGCAACGATTCCGGCCTGATGCATCTCGCAGCCGCGCTTGACCGCCCGATGCTTGCGCTGTTCGGCTCAAGCAGCCCGCAGTTCACTCCTCCGCTGTCGGCCAGGGCCGAGGTCGTCAAACTCGACATCAAGTGCAGCCCCTGCTTCAAGCGCGAATGTCCGCTGGGACATTTCAATTGCATGAACAATCTCACACCGGATATGGTGTGGCATAAAATCGAGCAAATGTAATTTAACCAACAGGTAAGTATCCATGCCGAGCAATCTCCCGAAAGAAATCTTCAAAGCCTATGATGTGCGCGGCATCGTCGGCAAATCACTGACTCCTGCAATAGTCGAGGCCATCGGCCACGCCATCGGTTCGGAGGCCATGGCGCGCAAGCAGCACTCTATCGCCATCGGCCGTGACGGGCGCCTGTCCGGACCTGAGCTTATCGCCGCCCTGGCGCGTGGCATCCAGAAGAGCGGGATCAACGTGATCGACGTCGGCTGTGTGGCAACGCCTATGGTGTACTTCGCCGCGTTCCACCTTAATACCGATTGTGCGGTGATGCTCACCGGCAGCCACAATCCACCCGACTACAACGGCCTGAAGATGGTGCTGGCGGGCGAAACCTTGTCTGGCGACACCATCCAGGGACTGCGCCGCCGCATCGAACAGAACGACCTTGCCCAAGGCAGCGGCAGTTACAGCGAGCAGGACATCAGCGCGGCTTACATCGCGCGCATCGTCTCCGACATCAAACTGGCTCGACCGATGAAAGTGACGGTCGATTGCGGAAACGGTGTTGCCGGTGCCTATGTCGCCGACCTGTATCGCCAACTCGGATGTGAAGTCACCGAGATGTTCTGTGAGGTGGACGGAAATTTCCCCAATCATCATCCCGATCCCTCCGACCCGCATAACCTGCAGGACCTGATCGCAGCCCTCAAGGGTAACGACAGCGAATTGGGTCTGGCCTTCGACGGCGACGGCGACCGTCTCGGTGTCGTCACCAAGGACGGCAAGATCATCTATCCCGATCGGCAGCTGATGCTGTTCGCTGCCGACGTATTGGCACGAAATCCCGGCGCGGAGATCATCTTCGACATCAAATCCACTCGTAACCTGTTCGACTGGATACGCAAGCACGGCGGCAAACCTACGCTATGGAAGACCGGCCACTCGCTGGTAAAAGCCAAGATGCGGGAGACCGGTGCACTTTTGGCCGGTGAGATGAGCGGTCACGTGTTCTTCAAGGAACGCTGGTACGGCTTTGACGACGGGCTGTATACCGGTGCTCGCCTGCTGGAGATATTGAGCAAGGTTGCCGACCCGAGTGCCACGCTGAACGCCCTGCCCGATGCGGCCTGCACACCCGAGATGCACATACACACTGCCGAAGGCGAGAATCATGCGCTGCTGGCACAACTGCAAAAGACCGCCCGATTCACCGGTGCGAAAGAGGTCATCACGCTGGATGGATTGCGTGTGGAATATGCCGATGGCTTCGGACTTGCCCGCCCCAGCAACACGACTCCGGTGATCGTGCTGCGTTTCGAAGCGGACGATGAAAAAGGATTACATCGTATCCAGGAAGATTTCCGCAGGATATTTCACGAGTCTGCACCACATTTAAAATTGCCGTTCTGACCCAGGAATACTGGGTGGGTAAACACTGAAAGTCCACCCACTTCACTTCCCCAAACAAGTCATTCGCGAAGTATGCAGCTAACGACACAAAGCAGGCCGTGAAAACGGACTTAAATTAGCTTCCGAATGACTTGGATGCAGCATGAGAGATGGAGTATAGCGAATGATGAAACTACACAGTAAACGATGGGTGGGCTACGAATTCATCTCGTTAAACTGGGTTATAAATCTGTAGGCAAACTGCGAATCATCCTGGAATGACCTTAAGGAAAGATTTTCCTTAATATACATATCGTACCTTGGAAAATCTCCGGCCTTATTCATATTACAGAATCCCATTGTCCAGTTCTCAAAATTCCTTTTTTTGATATCACCGGTGATAACTGTGATTACATTTTTGTGGCGTTCATCCATTTCTATCGTATCGTACAATTCCAGCACAGCTTTCTTTTCTCCCTCAAGCATTTGCATGAAATTCCCTCCTTTATACAAAAGCATTCCAGTTATGCTGAGTCTAAGATTCTTTTCTCTGGCTTCTTGTAGAAGAAGCACAAGCTCATCATCACCCATAAGCTTTATAGCTGTACTTACATATATCAGATAAAACATCACCTAGCCCTCCGAATCCTCATTTATTGAGCCTAACAGTTATTCATACGACAGCCCACGTAAGGCGCAATAACAAACGGACATTACGCCCAATGTGATGGCCTATGGTGCAATGCGCTACGCTTATTGCACCCTACAACTCCCGGGCTGAAAAATTAAAGCTTCGCCTTCACCCAATCAGCAACACCGGACAATGCTTTAGCCAGATTCTCAGGCTCCGTACCACCAGCTTGTGCCATGTCAGGACGCCCGCCGCCCTTGCCGCCGACTTGCTGAGCGACGAAATTCACCAGTTCGCCTGCTTTGACTTTGGTTGTACTATCGGCAGTCACGCCTGCGATCAGGCTGACTTTCCCATCGTTCACCGAGGCCAGCACGATCGCTGCGGTCTTGAGTTTGTCCTTGAGTTTATCCAACGTCTCGCGCAGCGTGGCGACATCCGCGCCTTCCAGCTTGGCCGCCAGCACCTTCAGGCCGTTGATTTCTTGTGCCTGATTGACCAGCTCGTCGCCCTGTGCAGAGGCGAGTTTCGATTTCAGCGCGGCCAGTTCTTTCTCCAGCGCCTTCACATTGTCCAGCACTTGCGCAATACGAGCAGCCGCCTCTTGCGGCTGAGCCTTCACCGCATCGGCCACCTGCTGCAACTGTTGCTCCTGCTGTTGCACCAGTGCCAGCGCGCCCTCGCCCGTCACCGCCTCGACGCGGCGCACGCCAGCGGCCACGCCGCTCTCCGCCAC
>JBGSMU010000165.1:0-3491 GCA_041739955.1 Gallionella sp.
GCGTGAACGCATTCCGGGATTGCTGTGGAAAAATTTGTCCATGCGGTCTTTGTAACCAGCCAGGATCACCACCAAATCTTCGCGATTGTTTTCCATCACTTGCAACAGAATTTCAATCGATTCTGCGCCATAGTCGCGTTCGTTTTCAGGCTTGTAAAGATAATAGGCTTCGTCAATAAACAGTACGCCGCCCCTGGCTTTGTTGATGACTTCTTTGGTTTTGGGCGCGGTGTGGCCGATGTACTGCCCGAGCAGATCGTCGCGTGTGACGGATACCAGATGGCCTTCTCGCACATAGCCCAGTCGATGCAAAATTTCGGCCATACGCATGGCCACAGTAGTCTTACCGGTACCGGGATTGCCGGTAAAGTTCATATGCAAGGTGGGGGTTTCGGAAGACAGCGCAAACTGTTTGCGCAGCCGATCCACCAACAACAGCGCAGCGATTTCGCGAATGCGGGTTTTAACCGGCTTTAAGCCGATCAACTCGCGGTCTAACTTGTCGAGTACATCTTTTACATTAGAGGCTTCAAATTCAGCTTCCAGATTGACTGATGCGTCGTCCGCCAATATGGCATTAAGTGGATATGTTTCGCTCATGGAAAGCTCCCTTTGATGATTGGGAAAAATGGCGGGCCTTTATTACGCCCGCCATTTCCACCACGGGTTTGTAGGAGACCGATTCATCGGGTGATGATTTTCCCAATAATCGCGCAATAAATTGCGTTCCTACACAGTTTTAATATAAATCAATACCGCTCACCCTCAGGTTTATCCGTAGCGTAGGAATGGATGGTGTAGCGCATAGTGCGGCCATCCGTTTCCTGACGCACCAGACCAAAGCCCGGTTCTTTCTTGGGACGATTGACGATATAGGACATAGTCACGCTCTCAACCCCGCGTATCGCGCTGAATGCAGTCACACGGATGTAGTGATTCGGGAATGTCTTACGGCAGTTGTTGATTTCCATCAAAACTCCGGCGGGGTCTTTCAGGTCAAACATCGGGTTGCCGAACATTTCCCAATAGGTGTTGCGCGGGTGCGGATCGTCGGTGTATTCAATACCCAGTGCCCAGCCCTTGCCCAGTGCATATTTTACTTGCGCGGTGATTTGCGCATCGGTCAGGTCGGGCAGAAAAGAAAACTGTCCTTGCGTGACACGATTTCCAAGATTGGTCATCATAATCGTTTCTCCTTGTATGAATTAAACGCTGGCCGTGGTGGACGGAACAAAGTCGGGACTATCGGTGGACTCGTAGTTGAAAGTAACATCTTTCCACGTCTCCAGACCGGCTTTGAGCGGGCTGCACCATTTGGCTGCATCTTGCAGAATCTTCGGGCCTTCGTTCCAGATGTCACGGCCTTCGTTACGCGCCTGGATCATGACTTCCAAAGCGGTACGGTTTGCAATCGCCCCTGCTTGAATGCCATCCGGGTGACCGATGGTGCCGCCACCGAATTGCAATACCACGTCGTCGCCCAGGTAAGTCAGCAACTGGTGCATTTGCCCGGCGTGAATACCACCGGAGGCCACCGGCATGCACTTGTTCAGCGAAGCCCAGTCCTGTTCGAAGAAGATACCTTTTTCGAGTTGCACCTTGGTGTGGGTATCAAGCAGGGTGTCGTAATAACCACGAATCATCATGGGGTCGCCTTCCAGCTTGCCCACTACGGTGCCCGCGTGGATGTGATCCACACCGGCCATACGCATCCACTTGCAGATCACACGGAAGCTCATGCCGTGATTTTTCTGGCGCGAGTAGGTTGAGTTGCCGGCGCGATGCAGGTGCAGAATCATGTCATTCTTGCGTGACCAGATGGCCATAGTCTGAATCGCGCTGTAGCCGATAACCAGGTCGATCATGATAATGATCGAGCCCAGTGATTTAGCAAATTCCGCGCGTTCGATCATTTCTTCCACGGTGCCAGCGGTCACGTTCATGTAGTGGCCTTTGACTTCGCCAGTCGCTGCAGACGCTTTGTTGACCGCATCCATGCAATGCAGAAAGCGGTCACGCCAATGCATAAAGGACTGCGAGTTTATGTTCTCGTCGTCTTTCATGAAGTCCAAACCGCCTTTGAGCGCTTCATACACCACACGGCCATAGTTACGGCCAGACAGACCCAATTTCGGTTTAGTCGTGGCACCCAACAGCGGACGGCCAAACTTATCCATACGCTCACGCTCGACTACCACACCAGTTGCCGGGCCCTGGAAAGTCTTGAGGTAAGCAATAGGGATGCGCATGTCTTCCAGACGCAAGGCTTTAACTGCCTTCATGCCAAACACGTTGCCGATAATGGAAGCAGTCAGGTTGGCAATCGAGTTGCTTTCAAACAGGTCGATGTCATACGCGATGTAAGCAAAGTACTGCGCCTCGGTTTTGGTGCCAGGGCCTGTGTTCGGCACCAGGTCAACGCGGTAAGCCTTGGCTCGATACATTTCGCAGGCGGTCAAACGATCAGTCCATACCACAGTCCAGGTCGCGGTCGATGACTCACCGGCAACAGCCGCCGCGCACTCATCCGCTTCCACGCCCGCTTGCGGGGTCATGCGGAACATGGCCAGTACATCGGTCTCTTTAATCTGGTAGTCTGGATCCCAGTAACCCATTTTCTTGTACGGAATGACGCCGGACTTATAGCGCTCCTTCCCTTTCAGTTCTTCACTCATGTCGATTACCTCGTAAGTTAATTGTGGGGTGTTACGGCAATCATCTTAAATATGCTTTATCATAAATAATAATTGTATTTTTAGATGCTAACGATAGACTGTAGTCAATGATTGATTGGAGTCTTCATCATGATGAAAAATGCGTCTTTGCGGCAATTGAAGGTATTCGAGGCCGTTGCGCGCCATCTCAGTTTTACCCGCGCCGCGGAAGAATTGTTCCTGACCCAGCCGACAGTGTCGATACAGGTCAAGCAGCTGGCCGACATCGTCGGACAGCCGTTGCTGGAGCAGGTGGGGAAGCGGGTGTTCCTGACCGAGACCGGACGCGAATTGCTCAAGGTAAGCCGCGACATCCTGGACAGACTGGCGAGTTTCGAGATGCTGGTGTCGGACATGAAGGGGGTGAAAGCGGGTAAGTTACGCCTCGCGGTCATCACCACCGCGAAGTATTTCGTACCGAGGCTGCTCGGGGTTTTTTGCCAGCGCCATCCCGGCATCGATGTCTCGCTCAAGGTGACCAACCGGGAGCGGGTGTTGCAGCGCATGGCAGAGAACGAGGACGATCTGTATGTACTGGGTCATCCGCCCGAAGATCTGGATGTCGAAGCAGAACCTTTTCTCGAGAACCCGCTGATCGTGCTCGCCGCCGGCAACCACCCGCTGGCGGGAAAGAAAAATATTCCACCCGAAAAACTGGTGGGTGAATATTTCCTGATGCGCGAACCCGGCTCGGGGATACGGCTGGCAACAGAGGGTTTTTTCGGCAAGCACGGGGTCAAGCTCAAGGTCAGGATGGAGCTGGGCAGCAACGAGGCG
>JBGSMU010000212.1:0-19505 GCA_041739955.1 Gallionella sp.
CCCCACTCCCCACTCCCCACACCCCCCAGCCCACACCCCACTCCCCACTCCCCACTTACCCCTTTCTACTTACCAGTCTCAAGCACTTCATCAAGCATGCGAGAGACGCCAGTTTGCCATAAAGGCAGAGTCAAATCGAAGGTGTGCCGCAACTTTGTGGTGTCCAATCTAGAATTGTGAGGGCGTTTGGCTGGAGTAGGAAAGGCACTGGTTGGCACTGGTTGAATCGCTCCCTGCGCAACCTTAATTGGCACACCAGCCTGCCTTGCGATTTCAATCACATAGCTGGCATATCCATGCCATGTAGTTTCACCACCTGCCGCCAGATGATAGAGGCCGGACACATCCGGTCGTTGCAGTGCAGTGCGGATCGCATGTGCGGTGATGTCGGCGATCAGGTCCGCACCCGTGGGTGCGCCAGTCTGGTCATTGATCACGGTCAGTTTGTCTCGTTCTTGCGCCAAGCGCAGCATGGTTTTTGCGAAGTTTCCACCGCGTGATCCATATACCCAACTGGTGCGAAAGATGAGATGTTTGCATCCGGATTGCAAGATGTGCTGTTCACCTTCAAGCTTGGTGGCGCCATACACATTCAATGGTGCAACCGGATCGGTTTCCAGCCAGGGTTTCTCGCCACTTCCGTCGAACACATAGTCGGTGGAATAATGAACCAGCCAGGCATTGGCAAGCTCTGCTTCCTTGGCCATCACCCCCGGTGCCAGCGCATTGATGGTGCGTGCCAGTTCAGATTCGCTTTCCGCCTTATCGACGGCGGTATGTGCGGCGGCATTGACGATCACATCGGGCGAAACTTTGCGTATGGTTTCGGCAATATCGCCAAGACTGGAAAGGTCACCGCAAAGTTCAGTGCTGTTTCTGTCTAGTGCGATCACCTCGCCCAATGGCGCGAGGCTGCGCTGTAATTCCCATCCGACCTGGCCGTTTTTACCGAACAGCAGGATCTTCATCAGGCGCGCCCCGTGTAGTTCTTTTCGACCCACTGACGGTAATCTCCGGACTGTACGCTGTTCACCCAGTCCTGATTATCCAGATACCATTGCACGGTCTTGCGGATACCGGTCTCGAAGGTCTCGGCCGGCTTCCAGCCTAGTTCGCGCTCAAGTTTGCGCGCATCGATCGCATAACGACGATCATGGCCGGGGCGGTCTGTGACGAAAGTGATAAGGGAACGGTAAGTGGGAAGTGGTGAGTGGTGAGTGGTGAGTCGTGAGTCGTGAGTGGGGAGCGGGAGGTTTCCACTTTCTACTTGCCACTTACCACTTTCCGGTTTCAAGGGTCGCAGCTCGTCGAGCAGGTCGCATACAGTGTGCACAATATCGAGGTTGGCTTTCTCGTTCCACCCGCCGATGTTATATACCTCACCCAGTCTGCCCTGTTCGAGCACGCGGCGGATGGCACTGCAATGATCCTTGACGTACAGCCAGTCGCGTATCTGCTGGCCGTCGCCATATACCGGCAAAGGCTTGCCCGCCAATGCGTTGACTATCATCAGCGGAATCAGTTTCTCGGGGAAATGATACGGGCCGTAGTTGTTTGAACAATTGGTCGTCAGCACCGGCAAGCCGTAGGTGTGATGATAGGCACGCACGAGATGGTCGCTGGCTGCCTTGCTGGCAGAATAAGGGCTGTTCGGTTCATAGCGGCGAGTCTCGCTAAAAGCGGGCTCATCCTTGGCCAGCGAACCGTATACCTCATCGGTAGAGACATGCAGGAAGCGGAAATTTTCCTTGGCTTTGCCTGGCAACTTCGTCCAGTAATCCCGTACTGCTTCCAGCAGGTTGAATGTACCGACGATGTTGGTCTGGATGAATTCGCCAGGACCGAGGATCGAACGATCGACATGGCTTTCTGCCGCAAAGTTGACAACGGCGTGAGGACGATATTCTGCAAGCAACTTGCTTGTCAGCGTAACATCGCCGATGTCACCCTGTATGAAGATGTGTCGGGAGTCACCGTTCAGGGTCGCAAGATTGCCAAGATTACCCGCGTAGGTGAGTTTATCAAGATTGACGATCCCTTCCCGTTCTTGACCCTCGTTGTCCCCCGCTTCATTTGCCTGAGACAACCAATCCAGCACGAAATTTGCACCTATGAAACCGGCGCCGCCTGTTACCAGTATCATTTACCGCTCCTGTTAGCTAACTCCAACCCAGAACAGATATTAACCCAAACTATTTCCGGTTTCGCCAACACTGATTCAACTACCTGAGTTGCCCAAAGCCCGGTCATTTTCAGAAATCATCCCGGACAACATTTGGGTCAGTTCAGGTTTCACCTGATCCCATGTAAAGCGCCATTCCCAGTTGCCTTCGGGTATGCCCGGAAAATTCATGCGATGCTCGCTTGCCAGTCCCAGTACATCCTGAATGGGGAATATCACGGTATTCGCCACCGATGCGGAAAGTGCGCGCATCATGTCCCAGTTGATCTGGTTTCCATCACTATGCAGGTATTGCGAGGCGAATGCCTTGATATGGTCGGGCGCCGAACTCCACCAGCCGATGGTCGTGTCATTGTCGTGGGTGCCGGTATAGGCCACACAGTTCTTGATGTGATGATGCGGAAGGAAGTAGTTGGCATCCCCTTCACCAAATGCAAATTGCAGGATGCGCATACCAGGCAGGTTGAAGTTGTCACGTAGTGCTTCCACATCGGGAGTGATCACGCCAAGATCTTCAGCAATGATCGGCATATCCGGGAAAGTCTTCTTGAACGCATTGAACAGCTTGTCGCCGGGCCCGGTCACCCACTCGCCCGAGATCGCAGTCTGCGCATCGGAAGGTATCTCCCAGCTGGCGGCGAATCCCCGGAAGTGGTCGATACGCACCAGATCGGCTTGTTGCAGGGCATGTCTCAACCTTGCGATCCACCATGCATAGCCTGTCTCTTCATGCCTTTCCCATCGGTAGAGCGGATTTCCCCAGAGTTGTCCGGTCTCGCTGAAATAATCGGGCGGCACGCCGGCAACCACAGATGGGCGTCCTTCTGCATCCAGTTTGAACAGATCCTGATGAGACCAGACATCGGCACTGTGATAGGCGACGAAAATCGGTACATCACCGATGATGCCGATACCGTGTTCATTGGCATACAGTTTGAGCTTGGACCACTGGCGGGCAAAACACCATTGGGAAAACTTCCAGAAGCTGATCTCCTCGGCAAATGTGTCCGCGAAATGACTTAATGCTTTCGGCTCTCTCTGTGCCAGATCATGCGGCCACTCTGTCCATACCCGACCGCATTCCCGTTCATTGATCGTCATGAACAATGCGTAGTCATTCAGCCATATTTTTTCCGCAATGCAGAAAGCGGCATAGTCCCTGTGCATATCATCATGCCGTCCGGCAAGGAAATTTTTAGCGGCATCACGCAAACATCTGAGCCGGAATGGCTGTACCAATTCAAAATCCACATGGCCGGAATCAAAATCCCGGTGGGAGGTCAGGACGGATTCAGAAAGCCATCCTTTTTCATGCAATTCCACGAGGTCTATCAGCAACAGGTTCCCTGCGAACGCGGAGTTGCTCATGTAGGGTGAATTTCCGGGACCGACGCCGCCCAACGGCAAAACCTGCCAGTACGTCTGGTTGGAGCTTTTGAGCCAGTCTACAAAACGGTAGGCATCAGCGCCCATGTCACCCGAGCCATAATCACCGGGAAGCGATGTAGGATGCAGCAATATGCCGCTGGCGCGCCGATTCAACATACTATCTGATCTACTCGGTACCACGACGCATCGCACCGCCGGCTTCCAGTTCGGAAGAACTTCCCTGGCTGATCGACTGGGACAGGATTTGTGGTGCAGGCAATTTCAATAGGCGGTACAACTCGGTCAGATCGTGACGGAATAACCGATCAAAACTGACCACAGCATGGGAAGGATTGTAGTCTCCGAACCACCAGAACCAGTCCGAACTTTCGCATGAACTGAGTTGCCTTTCAGCGGCCTCCTGTTCGGCGCTGTTGAGTTTTCCGCTGGAGATCACTATGTCGTAACTTTGTTTGGCGGCGCATAGCAGATCCCATGCATGGTTCTTGTCCTTGGAACCGATCCAGGTCGAAAAATCACCATAGACCCAACTACCCGCAGCGATCTCGGGCAGACTGCCCACCTTCGCATTCTCGGGATACGAGTCATACTTTTTCAGGTAATCGCGATAGGTATTGGTGCAGATATCATTGTGTGCTTCCAGCGCTGTATAAAGCTCATCAATAAAATAAAAACCGTTATACGGATAATATTCCCAGGCATTTTCCCCGTCGAGAATGACACTGACGATAGGTGTTTCACCCTGGTGAGCCTTTCTCGCGATCTCTGCAATCTGATCGACAAAGTGGACAGCCGCGTCCTTGCCGTGCCATTTGGAGTATTCAAAACCGATCAGGTCAGACAATCGGTCATCGCGGAAAAAACAGGTCAAGCCATCCGCGCCCTTTTCCAGCCGGTATGGCCGATACAAATATTGCGAGGGATTCAAAGTGCTCTGCTCGGAGCGCTTCAAACTGTTCACCAGCACTCCCTGGCCGCTGGCTGCCCACGCACACCCTTCGCTTGCCAGTACTTCCAGTGTGCTGGTCGAGATTGCGCCCTCGGCCGGCCACATTCCGGTGGGTTCACTGCCAAATCGTTCTGCGTGGCTCTTTTTCGCTTTTTCCACATGTGCCGCGACACGTATCTTTCCAGCCGGGTATCGTACCGCCTGGGGCAACGGCGCATCCGGCATCGCTTCTTTTGCGCTCGCGAAATCGATCAGCAAAGGTGCAAGCGGATGGTAATGGGGCGTGGAGGAAATCTCGACCTGCCCCGACTCGGCCAGCTTGCGGTAACGCGGGATAACGTCGGTGACCAGCTCGCCAAGAAGCGCCAGCAACTGTTTGCGGTCGTCATGGGTAAAGCCTTGGGCCTTGCTCATCAAGCGCACTACCAGTGTATGTTCGCGGCGCACGCTTTCGCCGCACCACGCCAAGTGATACCAGGTCAGCAGATCCGCCATGTACTGGCCGGACAGGTAATCCAGCGCGCTTTCCCCCTCCGATTGCAAACTGTTGAACAAGTCCGATAACCGTTTATAAGCCGGATAAGGCGCAATCATCTTGGTATGGTTGCTGCGGAAACATGAATCGAAGATCAGTTTCCGGTCTTCGTCGCTAAGCTTTTTTGAATCCTCATGCACCAGCATGCGCAACAAGGGATCGCGCAACTGGCCTGTAGCGAACTGGTCTGCATAGTCTTCCAGTTGATCGAGCAGGATGGGCACAAAATTGACGATAGCCCGAATCTTGGGATGGCGTTCAAGATGGAACGCCATATCGGTGTAATCCTTGATGGCATGCAGATAGGTCCACGGCAACACAAAGTCACCGGTGGAATAATCCCGGTAGTCCGGTTGATGCATATGCCAGAGAAAAACTAGATCAACGGATTTTTTCATATCTAAATGGAAGCAGCCGTTTCCGGCGAATAATTGTATTTATCGGAAACGGTGCAAACTTTGTCCCAACATATCAGGAGTAACCAAAGTGACGCCATTGGGACTGACATGAAAGCTCTTGCGGTCTTCCTCGGCATTCACACCGATCTGAAGCCCCTCGGGAATATGGCAACCTTTGTCAATGATGGCACGTTTCAGCGTGACATTCCTGTCCACGACAACGTTTGGCAGCAAGACAGTATCTTCAATGGTGCAGTGACTGTTCACCCGAACGTTCGAGAACAGGAGCGAGCGTCGTATTGATGAACCGCTGACGATACATCCGCCGGAAACCAGCGAATCAACTGCCATACCGCGACGATTATCATCATCAAAGACGAATTTTGCCGGGGGCAATTGTTCCTGATGCGTCCATATCGGCCATTCCGTGTCATACATATCGAGATCGGGAAGGATCTTGGTCAATTCCATATTGGCCTCCCAGTACGCGTCTATCGTTCCCACATCACGCCAGTAGGCCATATTATCGTGTTCACAACCGACACAGCTCTGCTCGAAGCTTTGAGCAAACACACGATAATTGGCCACCATGTGCGGAATAAGATCCTTGCCAAAGTCATGTGAAGAATCCGGATCATCCGCATCACGTATCAGTTGCTCATAAAGAAACTGGGTGTTGAACACATAGATGCCCATACTGGCGAGGGACTTGTCCGGATTGCCCGGCATGGGTGCCGGTACAGCCGGTTTTTCGGCGAATTCCACAACACGCGATTGCTGGTCTACCGCCATTACGCCAAATCCGGTCGCCTCGGCAATCGGAACTTCCAGGCAGGCTACCGACATATCCGCTTTCGATTCAACGTGAAATGCCAGCAGTTTGCCGTAGTCCATCTTATAGATATGATCACCCGCGAGTATCATCACAAAATCCGGATTGATCTCGCGCAAAATATCAAGATTCTGGTACACCGCATCAGCGGTACCCTGATACCAGTGATCCTCGCTCAGGCGTTGCTGCGCCGGCAGCAAGTCGACGAACTCACCGAACTGTCCGTTCAGGAAAGACCAGCCGCGCTGGATGTGCTGTATCAGGCTATGTGACTTGTATTGTGTTGCGACACCGATACGCCTGATGCCGGAATTGACGCAATTGGATAGTACGAAATCGATGATGCGGAACTTTCCGCCGAATGGGACGGCCGGTTTGGCTCGCCAATCTGTCAATTGATGCAGGCGGCTGCCGCGTCCTCCGGCCAGCACCATCGCGTAAGTATTTTTGGTGATGCGACTGACAAAACGGGGAGCGGGATCATCTGTTGAGACTTGGTATTTTTCCTGTAACAGTTCTTTTTCTGTATTCATTTGGATCTCCCAGTAATCACCACTTCGACGTTGCTATTATCGTTTACAATTGGCCATTCATACAAGAAAAATGGGGTGAGAAGGTGAAAACGCTAATTGATTCTCTGCTGCAAACCCGTCTTTATGACCCTTTTGGATTGTTGGGGCTGCATCGCCAAGGCAAGGAATGGGTTATTCGCACTTACGAACCCCACGCAACTAAAGTCGAGCTGTTGAATAAATCGGGTAGCACAGCTTTCAAACGCGTCAACCCGGAAGGTTTATTCGAGTGGCATGGCCAGGATGAACCTGTGCAGCCTTACCGGCTACGCCTGCACTATGGTGATGTAACCAGGGATATTTTCGACCCTTATCAATTTCCCTCGCATATATCAGAACAGGATCTTTACCTGTTCAGCGAAGGCAAATTACACCAGAGTTACCGCATGCTGGGCTCTCATGCTGTCGAGATCAACGGGGTAAAGGGAGTACGCTTCGCTGTCTGGGCGCCGAACGCCGAACGCGTCAGCCTGGTCGGTGAATTCAATGGCTGGGATGGCCGTTTGCATCCTATGCGTTCACACGGGTCCAGCGGAGTATGGGAATTCTTCCTCCCTGAAATATCACCGCATGCACTTTATCGCTACGAGATACGCAATCGGGAAACCGGGCAGATACTGACCAAGACAGATCCCTACGCGCAAGGTTACGAAAAGCGACCCGGTACTGCCGCGCTCACCACCCCCACCAATCTGCACAAATGGCAGGATAGCGGATGGCTGGAACAACGTGCGCAGTGGGATTGGCTACACAGCGCGATCAATATTTATGAAGTGCACGCTGGCTCATGGAAGCGTCATCCTGATGGCCGCTTCTATAGCTACCGTGAACTGGCTACCGACCTTGTACCCTATGTAAAGAGCATGGGTTATACACATATCGAGTTGATGCCGGTTTCGGAACACCCGTTGGATGAATCATGGGGTTACCAGTGCACCGGCTATTTTGCACCGACCAGTCGCATGGGGTCGCCGGATGATCTGCGCCATCTGATCGATACTTGCCATCAGTCCAATATCGGCGTCATCCTTGATTGGGTTCCCGCTCATTTCCCGCAGGATAGCTGGGCGCTGGCGCGTTTCGATGGGACAGCACTCTACGAACATCAGGATCCCCGACTGGGGTTCCATCAGGATTGGGGTACGCATATCTTCAATTTTGGTCGCAATGAAGTGAAAAGCTTCCTGATGTCCAGTGCACACTTCTGGCTGTCCGAGTTCCACTTTGACGGGTTGAGGGTCGATGCCGTGGCCTCGATGCTGTATCTGGATTACTCGCGCAAGGCGGGGGAATGGATACCCAACAAATACGGCGGTCGCGAAAACTTGGATGCTGTGGACTTCCTGCGTGAGATGAACATCATGGTGCATGAAGAGTTTCCCGGCGCATTGACGTTTGCGGAGGAATCGACTGCATGGCCCGGTGTCTCAAGACCTGTCTATCTTGGCGGCCTCGGTTTCTCCATCAAATGGAACATGGGGTGGATGAACGATACGTTAAGCTATTTTCACAATGACCCGATACATCGCCGATATCACCAAAGCCAGCTTACCTTTGGGCAACTGTACGCGTACAGCGAAAATTTCATCCTACCTTTCTCTCACGACGAGGTAGTTCACGGCAAAGGCTCACTGCTTTCGAAGATGCCTGGCGATGCCTGGCAGAAGTTCGCCAACTTGCGTTTGCTTCTTACATACCAGATGACCAACCCGGGCAAAAAACTAAATTTCATGGGTAACGAGATCGCACAGGGGCGTGAGTGGCAATCCAAGTGGGAACTGGAATGGTGGCAGCTCAGCCAGGAATTCCACAAGGGTGTGCAGAACCTGACCCACGACCTTAACCAGATCTATCGCAATACGCCCGCTTTGCACGAACTGGATTTCCAGCCCGATGGATTTTCATGGATAGATTGCAACGATGCAGAACTTTCGGTACTTTCATTCCTGCGTCGGGCACGTGATGGTTCCAGCGTCGTGATAGCCCTAAACCTGACTCCCGTGCCACGCAATCACTACCGGATCGGACTGCCCGCGCAAACACAATACCGCGAAGCCCTGAATAGCGATTCGCAATACTACTCGGGAAGCAACCTCGGTAACGCCGGTTCTATCAATGCGGAGATGATTCCGTGGATGGGGCTGCCCTATTCGGCCGAAATCACATTACCGCCACTGGCAGGCGTAATACTGGTTCAGGAATAACATTCGTTATCGATGATTGAAGGTTATTCGTTAAAATTAATTATTCTGGATGCATCTTGTTCTTCACGCTGATTTGATCTAATCCACCATGTCAAAACTTACCGAATCTCCTGCATGGCAGGCCCTCAGATTTCACCACGCCGCTATCGGATCCACTCACATGAGGCAACTGTTTCAGGATGATCCGATGCGTTTCCAAAAATTCTCCCTGAAATTCGAGAACCTGTTATTCGACTACTCCAAGAACCGCATTGATGCCCATAGCGTCAAATTGCTGATCGAGCTTACCGAACAGGCAGGATTGCCGACATGGATAGAGCGGATGTTTCGCGGGGACAAGATCAACAGCACTGAACGCCGTGCCGCACTTCATACCGCCTTGCGTAATCGCTCCGAACGTCCGGTCATGGTGGATGGCAAGGATGTCATGCCGGATGTCCGGCGCGTACTCGGGTTGATGCGCACATTTTCAAATGCCGTGCGCAGCGGTACACACACAGGCCACACCGGCAAACAGATCACGGACATAGTCAATATCGGCATCGGCGGTTCGGATCTGGGCCCCCTGATGGTATGTGAAGCTCTCAAGCATTATGGGAAACCCGGTTTGCGCGTACATTTCGTCTCTAATGTCGACAATACCCACCTCGCCGAAACACTGAAAAAACTCGATGCCGAGACTACGCTCTTCATCGTCAGCTCCAAAACATTCACCACCCAAGAGACACTGACCAACGCACGCTCGGCAAGGTTATGGCTGGTTGAAAGACTGAGCGACGAGCAAGCCGTCGCCAAACACTTCGCAGCCGTTTCCACCAATCTCAAGGCGACAGGCGAATTCGGCATCAACCCGGACAATGTGTTCGAGTTCTGGGATTGGGTCGGTGGACGCTATTCGCTATGGTCTGCAATCGGTCTGCCTATCGCATTGTTCATCGGCATGGATAGGTTCGAGGAATTACTATCCGGTGCTTATGCGATGGACGAACATTTCCAGAATGCCCCGCTGGACAAAAACATCCCGGTATTGATGGGTATGCTCGGCATCTGGTATGGCAACTTCTTTGGTTCCGGTTCAAATGCCGTGCTTCCGTATGATCAATACCTGCATCGTTTTTCCGCCTATCTGCAACAACTGGATATGGAGAGTAACGGCAAGCGAGTGGACCGGGACGGTAATCCGGTGGATTACGATACCGGAATGGTGGTATGGGGCGAGCCGGGCACCAATGGACAACACGCTTTCTACCAGCTTATCCATCAGGGAACACGCATGATCCCGGCTGACTTCATCGCCCCCCTGCACAGCCAGAATCCGTTCGGAGAACATCACGCCATCCTGCTCGCCAATTGCTTTGCGCAGACTGAAGCACTGATGGTGGGAAAAACAAAGGAAGAAGCCCGAGCCGAACTGACCGCACAGGGTTTAAAGGGCGCAGAGCTGGAAGAACTACTGCCACACAAAGTATTCCCGGGAAACAAACCGACCAATACACTACTGGTCGACAGAATGGATCCCCACACTCTGGGTATGCTCGTTGCACTATATGAACACAAGGTATTCGTGCAAAGCGTGGTATGGAACATCAACCCGTTCGACCAATGGGGTGTAGAGCTTGGCAAGCAATTGGCCGGCAAGATATTGCCCGAGTTGGGCGGCAATGAAACCCCTTCAAATCACGATGCCTCGACCAGTGCGTTGATAGACACCTATCGTAATGCCCAAGGTTGATCTATCCCCAATTCTTCATTTGAACCACGAATAACACGAAGACCGAGAACAACAACAACGGGTTATTTCAAAAATGGGATTCACCTTTTAAGCAATCGCCCAATATCATGCAACCCCATAAAAAACCTTTGTGATCTTCGTGCCCTTCGTGGTCAAGTGAGTTTTTCAGGCTTATAGACTGTTTTAGAACACCACAGAGCAAACTATCTACGACTTCGGCGTTACGCTGCCCAACTCCAAGTCATCGGCGTAGGGGCGGCACGGGTACTGAAACGGAATCGGACCATCCGCCTCGGCATGCACAAATTGGTGTACAAACGGATCTTTGGATTCCATTATCTCTGCAGTATCGCCATGCGCCAAAATCACTCCGTTGTGAATCAGATACACATAATCAACCACTTTAAGCGACTCCGACAGATCGTAGGTTACAACGACAGATGTAACACCCAGTGCATCATTCAATCGACGGATCAGGTTGGCGATGGTGTTCAGGGAGATCGGATCCAGGCCCGCAAAGGGCTCGTCGTATATGATCAGTGCGGGATCGGTGGCAATCGCCCGCGCAAGTGCAACGCGGCGTTCCATACCCCCGGATAGCTCGCTCGGCATCAGGTTTCTGGCATTGCGCAAACCCACCGCGTGCAACTTCATCAGAACCAGATCATGGATCAATTCTTCCGGAAGATCGCTATGCTCGCGCAACGGAAAAGCAACATTGTCGTAGACCGACAGATCAGTGAACAAACCGCTCACCTGGAACATCATGCCCATTTCCAGCCTCAGCTTGTACAACTCGTCGTTGTCGAGTTCATGGACCACTTTGCCCATGAACTTCACGCTACCGCTGGATGGGCGAAGCTGACCGCCGAAATGCCTTAGCAAGGTACTTTTGCCACATCCGCTGGCGCCGAGTATGGCAACTATTTTCCCGCGCGGGATGGTCAGATTGATGCCCTTCAAGACCTCCCGCTTGCCATAGGCAAAATGGAGGTCGCTGACTTCAACCAGATTATTCGGCTCGCCGCTCAATGTCTACACACTCGTGAAAAGTAAACTCAAGTCACCGGAAAAGCTTTTACCTTGTCGAGTTTCCATATCTCGTCATTGTATTCCCTGATAGTGCGATCACTGGAAAACTTGCCACTGGTAGCCGTGTTGAGAATGCTCATTCGTGTCCAACGATCCTGATCGCGGAATGCATCAGCTGCTTGCTGCTGTGCATCGATGTAACTGCGGAAGTCGGCTATCGTCATCCAGTAATCGCCGCTGGAGGTCAGTGACTTGATGATGGGATCAAAGATATACGGCTCGAACTGATTGAAATGTCCCGAACCCAGTAAATGCATCACTCTGCGCAGATCTTCGTCAGCTTCGATGATGGCATTCGGATCATGTTGAGCCCTGCCGCTCTCAACCTCCTCGGCAGTCAACCCGAACAGGAAGAAATTCTCCTCCCCTACTTCTTCACGCATTTCGATGTTGGCTCCGTCCAGAGTGCCGATGGTGAGTGATCCATTCATCATGAATTTCATGTTGCCGGTACCTGAAGCTTCTTTGCCGGCTGTTGAGATCTGTTCGGAAAGATCGGTTCCCGGGCAAATGATCTCCATCGCGGAAACCCGGTAGTTCGGGAGAAAAGCGACCTTGAGCAAGTCCCCGACTTCCGGATCATTGTTGACGACATTTGCAACGTTGCAAATCAATTTGATGATGTTCTTTGCCATCACATATCCGGGTGCTGCCTTGCCGCCGATAAGCACGCAACGAGGCGTCCAGTCGGATGTATCACCCCGCTTGATGCGGTCATACAAATGGATGACATGCAAAATATTCAAAAGCTGGCGTTTGTATTCGTGTATGCGTTTCACCTGGACGTCGAACATCGCGCTGGTATTGAATACGACACCGCAATCCTGCTTCACCAGCGCGGCGAGCCTCGCTTTATTGATCTTCCTGACCTCGCGCCATTTTTTACCGAATGCCTTATCTTTTGCGTAAGGGGCCAACTTGCTCAAGTCTCCGAGTTCGGTGATCCAGCTATCGCCGATCTTGTCGGTGATCAATTCATTAAGCGTGGGATTGGAGCATGCCAGCCAGCGGCGTTGTGTCACACCGTTGGTCTTGTTGTTGAATTTCCCCGGCCACATCTGATAGAAATCACGGAACAGTGTCTGTTCTAGCAGTTGAGAATGCAGCGCAGCGACTCCATTGACCGAAAAGCTGGAAACGATCGCCAGATAGGCCATCCTGATCTGCGGCTCACCGCCTTCCTCGATGATGGACATGCGATTCAGCCTCACAGTGTCACCCGGCCATTTTTGCGATACCTGCACCAGATAGCGCGCATTGATCTCGAAGATGATCTCGAGCAGACGTGGCAATAGACTGCTGAACATCCTCACCGGCCATTTTTCCAGCGCTTCCGGTAGCAGGGTATGATTCGTATACGCAACCGTGTTGCTTGTGATCGACCAGGCCTGATCCCAGGTCATCCCATGATCATCCATCAATAAGCGCATCAGCTCCGGAACTACGCAAGTCGGATGAGTATCATTGAGCTGAAAGTGATTCTTGGCGGCAAAATTCCTGAAATCCTTGCCATGACGGCTGATCCAATCCCGCAGGACATCCTGAAGACTCGCCGAAGCAAGGAAGTATTGCTGGCGTAAACGCAGTTCCTTGCCGTTTTCGCTGGCATCGTTCGGGTAGAGCACCATGGTGATATGCTCGGCATCGTTTTTTGCCGCCACGGATTCCGTATAGCTACCGGCGTTAAATTCATCCAGGTTAAATTCATCAGTCGCCGCCGAATGCCATAGCCGCAAGGTATTCACTGTGCCGTTTTGGTAGCCGGGTACAGGAACATCATAGGGCACCGCCAAAACCGAGTGGGTACCGACCCAACGAACGCGTAATTCGCCCGCATGATTATGATAACGCTCGATGTGACCGCCGTAATGTACACGCTGGGTATATTCAGGTCTCTCCAGCTCCCAAGGATTCCCGTCCCGAAGCCAGTGATCGGGTTCCTCGACTTGATTGCCCTTTTCGATATGCTGGCGGAACATTCCATATTCATAACGGATCCCATAACCCATCACCGGCAATTGCAAGGTGGCACAACTATCCAGGAAGCAAGCAGCCAGGCGACCAAGGCCACCATTCCCAAGGCCCGCATCCTGTTCGCGTTCGGCGATCTCTTCCAGCACGATGCCCAGGTTATACATAGCTCGGGTCGTGTCGTCCTGTGTCCCGAGATTAAGCATGGCATTTCCCAATGCCCGGCCCATCAGGAATTCCAGGGATAAATAAAAGGCCCTCTTGCAATCAGATTCGTCATAGGCGTAATGGGTGTTTTTCCAGCGTTCCATCAATCGGTCACGCTGGGTATAGGCTAATGCCGTATACAAGTAGTGGACTGAACGGCAGTTCTTGTCCCGCCCCAGGGTACGACTGAAGTATCTGCGAAAATCAGATGCGATACTTTCTGGATCCATCCCCAAAGCAGTCAATTCGGTAAGGGATTTTTTCGGTTTGCTGATGCTGACTTGCCTGTATGCCATGAGTTTCTCGTTCACTTAAATATTAATCTGTTGTCTGGAATTGCCTGTTTGACCGTATAACATCGCACTGGCTGTAATCTAATAGCACAATACATGCCGGTCTTTCACGTACACGGCGATTTTATCGTAAAACATCAGCCTCAGAGTCGCTTTGTTATACCCCGGAGCATCTCTCCGTTACTTGTTTCTGACAATATCCCGCTACCCATGCCTGTCCCAGCGAAATCGCACTATCGTTGGGCTGCATCCGTTGTGCAGTCATGACCCGTAGCCCATACGAAGCCAAACGTTCGGATAAGTCCCGCAACAGAATTTCGTTGTGAAAGCACCCCCCGCCCAACGCAATGCCTGAAACGCCCTGTTGGCTTGATGCCTGCAGCACCCACGCTGCCATACCTGCTGAGATCGTGGTGTGGAACAGCGCAGCGCCATAGCCCTGATCCGTGCAAGCGCTCAACTCTGCAAGCAACGGCATAAAGTCCAACACGCCATCGTCTCCAAGAAGATAGCAATCTTTAAGAGGCGTAACAGCCCCGTGACTTTCAGCCAGCTCCTGCAATGCGATGGCCGCCTGCGCCTCGAATTCCTGAACTACACACACGCCAAGCAAGCCGGCTGCCGCATCGAACAAACGTCCCATGCTCGAAGTGACCGGGCAATTCAAGCCCCTTTGCAGCATCGTTGCGACTGTCGGGGCACCAGCTTGGTGCAGGAAACGAGCCGCGATCTCCCCGCCCCTGCCTGATTGGTGCAACACTGCTGCTGCCATACGCCAAGGCTCCTGTGCGGCACGGTCACCGCCCGGCAATGCGAGCGGTGAGAGATGACCGATGCGGTCGAAGTCTGCGCCATCCACGCGCAACAGTTCCCCGCCCCACGCCGAACCATCCGTCCCCAGCCCCACGCCGTCGAGTGCCAATCCCAGCACAGGTTCAGCTATGCCGTGCTCGGCGCATAACGCGGCGATGTGAGCATGGTGATGTTGTATTGCAACGACAGGGAGTCGGTGTTGCGCGGCATAGGCTTGCGCGAATTGCGTGCTGAAAAAATCGGGATGAAGGTCGTGTGCAACCACCTCGGGACGAACATCAAGCTCTTCGCACAGACGTGCTGCAGTCTGTTCCAGCATCCGGCAAGCTTCGGGCGTGCCCAAGTCGCCGATCAGTTGCGAGACATGCGCCTCGTTACCGCGTGTGACGCACACCGTGTTCTTAAGCCATGCGCCACAGGCCAATACGGATGGACCGGCATGACTCAGCTGGATAACCGTATCGCGTTCCGGCAAATCAGGCTTCCGCAGTTTCGGTATGCCGCACGGCATTACGGCAACCGGTGGTTATCCAGTCCAGCCATTCCGGCATTCCCTCACCGCTGGTCGCCGAGATGCGTATCACCTGCAACGCCGGGTTGATGCGCCGGGCATATTCGATGGCGAGTTCAGAATCGAAACTCAGGTACGGCAACAGGTCACATTTGTTGAGCAACATCAGGCTGGCAGCGCGGAACATATCGGGATACTTCAGCGGCTTGTCTTCACCTTCAGTGACGGAGAGCACCACTACCTTGGCCGCCTCCCCGAGATCGAATGCCGCGGGACAGACGAGATTACCGACGTTCTCGATGAATAGCGCACCGCCCTGCGGCAATGCCATCTGCTGCAGAGCGCGCTCGATCATCGATGCATCAAGATGGCAGCCCTTGCCGGTGTTGATCTGGATCGCCTCGACCCCGGTGGCGCGGATGCGCTCGGCATCGTTGTCTGTCTGTTGATCACCTTCGATCACGGCCATCGGCAACTTGCCCTTGAGTGCTTGCAGTGTTCGCACCAGCAGAGTCGTCTTGCCGGAACCCGGGCTGGAAACCAGATTCAACGCGAGCACACCCGCCTCGGCAAAAAGATTTCGGTTGGCCGTTGCGTGCGCATCGTTCTTGGCAAGGATGTCCTGCTCCAGTTTTAGGATGCGCGAAGTTTCATTGTCTTTTGGAACAACCGGCATTGCTGCGGACTGATGCACACGAAAGTGCATAGATTGTTTCGTACTACTCTCACGTTGGGTAACCTTGCCGCGTATCGCCACCTGGGCGGTACCGCATCCACATGTCATACACATCACTCCACCTCCAGTTCCTTCACCCTCATCGCATCGCCTGCGATGACCTGCAAACCGTAACTGCCGCACTGCGGGCAGGCTTCATACAGCGTTGCAATCTGGGACTCGCTGCCGCATTGGACACATCTGCCCTGCCCCGGTGTCTCGACGATCTCAAGATTCGCACCATCGGCGATGCTATCCCTGATCACCGCATCGAAACAGAACCGCATCGCATCCTGTTCGACACAGGAAAGTTTGCCGATCTCCAGCCACACCTTTTTGACGCGCTTGAACCCTTGCTGCCGCGCCGCATCCTCGATGATCTGCAAGGCACTTTCGGCGAGTGACATCTCATGCATCAAATATCTTCCGGCACCATCTTGATCGCACCACACGGGCATTCGGCAACACAGATGCCGCAACCCTTGCAGTAGTCATACTTGAACTCGAAGCGCTTGCCCGGCCCCAGTTTGATCACCGCATTGTCCGGACATACGCCATAGCAGTTGTCGCACTCGAAACAGTTACCGCATGAAAGACACCGGCGCGCCTCGAACAAGGCATTCGTCTCATCCAGTCCGCCCTGAACTTCTTCAAAGGTGGATTGGCGTCGAATGATGTCCAGCATGGGACGTACCGTCTTGTCGGCGTCGGAGTAATACCATTGATTGAGATTTCCGAATTCAGCCAGTTCATGTTTGGGTGCGGGCTCATAGTTTTCACCACGTAACCATGCATCGATGTTACGCGCGGCTTTTTTGCCGTGACCGACCGCGACTGTGACAGTACGTTGCGACGGCACCATGTCGCCGCCCGCGAAGATGCCCGGATGTCCGGTCATCATATTAGGCGAAACCTGTACCGTGCCGTTCTTCACTTCCAGCCCGGGTACGCCTTCGAGCAAGGACAGATCCACATCCTGTCCCAGCGCCAAAACGACCGAATCGGCCTCCAGCTTTTCGAATTCGCCGGTAGGTTGCGGAAAGCCCTGATCGTCTAGCTCCATCTTTTCGACGGTGATCTCGCCCTCACCCGCCTGTTTGATCGTGGACAGCCACTTGATCATCACGCCTTCCTGCAATGCTTCCTCGATCTCGAAATCATGTGCGGGCGCCTTGTCGCGGGTACGCCGGTAGACGATGATCGGCTCGGCACCCATGCGCTTGACGGTGCGCGCCACGTCGATCGCGGTGTTGCCGCCGCCGTATACCACCACCTTGCGGCCCAGCATCGGCTTGTCCTCGCCTTCCATCGAACGCAGTACAGACACCGCATCCACGATGTGCGACGCATCGCCCGCGGGGATCATCGCGCGCTTGCCGATATGCGCGCCGACCGCGAGGAAGGATGCATCGAAACCGCCGTCCTTCATGCTCTGCTCGATGTTCGCTACCTTGGTGTCGTATTTCAGTGTCACGCCCATATCGAGGATGCGCTGCACCTCCGCATCCAGCACCTCGCGCGGCAAGCGGTATTTTGGAATGCCAAAACGCATCATGCCACCCGCCAGCGGGCCGGCTTCATGTATCTCGACTTTGTGCCCCATGCGCGCCAGATGATAGGCCGCAGATAGTCCCGACGGTCCTGCTCCGACCACCAACACCTTCTTTCCTGTCGATGCTGCAGGCGCATCGAATTTCCAGCCTTGCTTGATCGCTTCGTCGCCGAGAAAACGTTCCACGGAATTGATACCCACCCGACTATCCAGCTGTCCGCGATTGCATGAAGTTTCGCACGGGTGATAACACACGCGTCCCATCACGGAAGGCAGGGGGTTATCCTGCACCAGCACGCGCCATGCCTGCTCGTAATCGCCGCTCTCGGCATGAAACAACCAGCCCTGAATATTCTCTCCGGCAGGGCAGGCATTGTTGCAGGGCGGCAGCCGATCCAGATACACCGGACGCGCGGTGCGCCAGGTGCCGGTAAGATTGGCCAGCGAAGTGCCGGGTTTGAGGGTGATCGCGAAAGGTTTATTAGTCATTTTATTTCCCCCCGTCTTCCAGCAACCCATATTTGCGTATGCGCTGATCGGCGATGGCCTGCAGGTGCGCCACCATCTCGGGGTGTGCATGCTTACCGAACAGGTGCGCGAAACGTTTTTGCGGCTTGAGGTATTCCTCAATCGGTACCTTGTGGCGTATCTTCGATACACCCGTGACTTCGCCGTGCTCGGCCTCGAATACCGGAAACATGCCGGACTCCTTGGCCAATCGTGCGAGTCGTATCGTGTCATGCGAAGCCGAGCCCCAGCCCAGCGGACAGGGAACGAAGATGTGGATGTACTTCGCACCTCGGATATTCATCGCCTTGCGCACCTTGTATTCGAGGTCGCGTAAGTCGGCCACGGTTGCGGTGGCGACGTAAGGGATGCCGTGTGCCATCGCGATCTCCGGCACGTTCTTGCCCTGACCAAAAACATTACCCGGCTCTTTGCCCACCGGCATCGTGGTCGCGGTACGTGCGGTTGGCGGCGTGGCAGACGAACGCTGCACGCCGGTATTCATGTAGGCCTCGTTGTCGTAACAGATGTACAGCACATCATCATTGCGTTCGAACATGCCCGACAGGCAGCCGAAGCCGATGTCGGTGGTGCCGCCATCACCGCCCTGTGCGACCACCCGCACGTCATGCCGTCCCTTTACCTTCATCGCGGCAGCGATGCCGGTCGCCACAGCCGCCGCATTGCCGAACAGCGAATGTATCCACGGCACCTGCCAGGAGGATTCCGGATAAGGCGTGGAGAATACTTCAAGACATCCGGTCGCATTTGCCGCAATCAACTGGTTGTTGCTCTCCGCCATCGCCGCGTCGATCGCATAACGCGCACCGAGCGCCTCGCCGCAACCCTGACATGCCCGGTGCCCGGAGTTGATCGAGTTGCTGCGCATCTCGTTTTGCTGCACGCTGCGCTCGTCGGGCGCGAGCAGCCGGTTGCCGACAGTGAAGGTGCCGGTCTGGTAGAACTTTACTGGTTGAAAACTCATTATTTTCTCCACCTGATAGTTAAGGCCAATCATCACTCGTGATGATGGAACTTGTAGGAGCGGGGC
>JBGSMU010000003.1:0-6201 GCA_041739955.1 Gallionella sp.
GACCATCTTTGACTCGCTTGATCGCCAACTCCCTGAACTCGGCGGTGTATTCCTGCTTCGGTATTCTCTTCATCTGCTTCCTCCAAAAGTAACGTTAATTTTACGTCGCCCTTGGAAGACTATTTATCGGGGGAAGCTCACCACCATCGCCGCACTTGCCAACTCGCAGGGCTGGGGTGCGAAGAACAGAAACAATATGCTCATCCCGTTGCGCGGGGTTCTTGAAACAGCATTCCTCGACGGCGTGATTGATTCCAGCCCAGCGGATCGCATTAAGAATGCGAAGGTGCAGAAGGAACCACCAGACCCGTTGACGGCGGAAGAAGTCGATGCCGTGCTGAACCACATGCAGAAATACGATCCGCAGATTGTCAACGTTATTGAGTTTGCATTCTTCACCGGCATGAGGCCGAGCGAGGTTATCGCGCTTCGCTGGGGCGACATTGACTACACCCGCAGACTTGCAAGGGTGCAGAGAGCCAGGACGTTTGGGATGGAGCACGCCACCAAGACATTCACGGTACGCGATGTTGAATTAAACAGTCGCGCGCAGTCCGCTCTGGCAAGACAAAAACAGCATACCTTTTTGAAAGATGGGTATGTGTTTGAAAATCCGGTAACAGGCGAGGCGTACAGTGAAGAAAGGCCGTTGCGCAGGGCGTACTGGAACCCGACACTCAAGGCACTAGGAATGCGTGAGAGGAATTTTTACCAAACACGCCATACCTATGCCACGCTCAATTTGATGGCAGGCGCAAACCCGATGTGGGTAGCCACGCAACTCGGCCACGCGAACATGCAAATGCTGCTCAAGGTTTATGCGAAATGGATTGATGGTGCAGACAAAAGCAACGAGCGCGGAAAAATCGACGAAATGTTCAACATAGCCACAAAAACGCCACTAAAAGGCGCTTCAATTAAGTAACTATCTGATTTAACTGGTCGGGGCGAGAGGATTCGAACCTCCGACCACTTCACCCCCAGCGAAGTGCGCTACCAGGCTGCGCTACGCCCCGAAGGCGCGGATTATATCAGAGCGCATGACAATAACTACAATACATTCTCTTAAAAAAAGTACGGCAACCTGCGGGAAGGTTGCCGTCTCATATTGTGATGCCGGATATTGGTCTGGAGCTATCAATACTGCCGGTTACAAGGCTGGGCCATGCCCGGCAAAGAAACTTTTTGAAGTTAAGACTTTGCGATGACTGCCTCGATCTCGGTGATGGTATGTGCCAACTCGAAACTTTGTGCTTGCGCGCCAAGCTGGCGGGCGATCTGGGTGATGGAAAATAATCCGCAAACAGACTGGCTGCCATCTTCCGATTTGGAAACTACCAGGGAATGCTGGCTATGTGCTTGTTTGAGGGTCGCAACGATATCTCCGACCTTGGCATCTTTCACTTCAGTTATGTCCAGGACTTCCATTTCGCTCTGGGGCGTCATGATATCGCGCACCAGGATGTCGGCATGTGTCCCGCCCATGGTCTGCAGAAAGCGCATCGGCTTTTCACCGAGTACATCGTTGGCTGTCAAGAGGCCCGCCACCTGCTCATCATCGTCCAGTACCAACAGCATACGCACACCATACTTGATCATTTTTGCGTTTGCCTTGTTCATCGTGGTCTGGGAACGCACGCTGATCACGGCGACTTTATTCAGATCCGTCATCACATCAGTCGCGGAGAAGCTCAACTTGACCCGTTCGGGTAACGTCTGGGCCGGGCGAACGTACGATGCCGCGACTTTAAGTGGATATGATTTAAGTACGGTGTATTCGGCTTTCATGCTTCCTCCTTGAGATTTGTAAATTCTATTTTAATGTGCGTACAAAAACTGGAAGCAATACACAATGCAATATTTCTGCCGCATATTCTTGCCTGTATCACCTTTGACTTGGATGACATTATACAAAAGGGCGTAATAAAAAGTGCCGGATTCGTAAAAACGCTGCCATTTTCAGATTTTGATACCGGCCACCATAAAACCGTTCCGGTCAGCAGAATTTGAATTTAAGGAATGATGCGGAACAAAATACGTTATAAATTTTTTCATCTTCCGTTACCTGGGGATCCGGAACGCCCATCAAATCGTAATTGGTGCGAATCATATCCTGAATCTCTTCAACATATTCATCTCCGCGTGCCGAGTAACCGGCCAGACCGGATGCCAATTCATGTGCCGTGGGACTTTCTCCCTGCTTGCGTATGTCCTGACGGGCAATCCTGAGCGACAGATACATATCTACACGATTAAGATTACGTAAATAACTGGCAACAGAATCATTCACCGACTCAAACACCTTAACTTCATGTGTGTCCCCTTCCCTGCGTTGAATAGGAACGACACCACAGTCCCTGGTAAAGCACCATTCCCCAAAAAAGTTCCGGCTTTCGCGGGCAAAACGGGAAGTACCCCAACTGGATTCATTCGCTGCCTGCACCAAAGCCAGACGGAAAGGGACAGTATCCACCCTGCGCTTAAGCTGTTCCCACGCCTGCTCATCTTCAATCGAGACCATCTCAATCCGATAATCATTTGCAACCCGAAACAACCATTCCTGATCTTCCCTTGATACGGCATTCCCGTTGTCAATTTGAGCGGATATCTCCAACATCCGTTCACGGGTAAATGCCACCTTGGAATTTTCAGACCTTATGATCGGACGCATAAAATCAAAAAAGGCGGTCTTCTTTAACTTGATATCCTGAATTGCCGAGAAATCCGGAACCTCTATTACCTTTTCGGAAACGACGACCTTGCTGCCGGCCTCTTTGCTCCCTTGATTGCAAGCCAACAGCATCACGGTAGAGGCAAATACTGCCAAGCGAGTCAGGAAACGGATTGCATCAATCAATCCATCATGCATCACATGTATTTGTTTTGTTGTGATTTTTATATCCATAAGCCAGATTTTACCGAAAGGCGGAGTACCTTGCCTGAAATATTGATCACATTCTGCATTTTCGATAATTGATTAACGCGTCACAGATCCATATTTTTTTGTTAAGGTTGCGTGTCTGCCTGAATTCTACGGAGTCTTGTCGTTATGATGTCGCTTGAAAGCTTTTTTCAATGGTTCGGATCCCTCGGAGATTCCTGGGGATTGAGCGTCCAGGTGTTCATAGTCGTCCTTCTGACTTTATTGTTCGACTTTGCCGCAACCAAAACGCTGGACAAGTTATATGAAAAGCTGAAATCCACCGAAAATCCCTGGGACGACACACTTATAGAAGCCTTGCGCCGACCTGTATCCTTACTTATCTGGGTCGTCGGTATCGCATTCGCCGTGGAGATCATTCGCGAAAACACCCATGTGGCGATATTTGATTACATCAAACCAATACGTACAGTACTGTTCATCTACTGTGTCGCGTGGTTCTTTGTTCGTTTCGTCAAGCTTGCCGAGGTAAACCTCCTAGACAAACCCGATGCGCCCGATAAAGCCTCGGTGGAAGCTCTGGCAAAATTGATCCGCATCTCCATCATGATCTCTGCCACCCTGGTGGTGCTGGAAACATTGGGATTCAGTATTTCCGGCGTATTGGCATTTGGCGGAGTCGGCGGAATCGCAATAGGCTTCGCCGCAAAAGACCTGCTGGCGAACTTTTTCGGCGGGCTGATGATACATCTTGATCGGCCATTTTCAGTGGGCGACTGGATACGCTCACCCGATCGCCAGATCGAAGGGACTGTAGAGTCGATCGGATGGCGCTTGACGCGCATCAGGACTTTCGACAAGCGGCCGCTCTATCTTCCCAATGCGACATTCACTACCATTGCGGTAGAAAATCCCTCGCGCATGTCCCATCGACGCATCTATGAAACGATAGGTGTTCGGTACGATGATGCAGACAAGGTTCGCGCCATCGTCAAAGACGTCAAAAAAATGCTGCTTGAACATGAAGAGATCGACCAGTCGCAAACCATGATCGTCAACTTCAACAAATTCGCACCTTCATCCCTGGATTTTTTCATCTATACCTTTACCCGCACAACCGAATGGATTCGTTACCACGAGGTGAAAGAGGATGTGCTGCTCAAGGTCATGGATATCATTCTTGCCCACGGCGCCGAAGTCGCCTTTCCAACATCCACGATACATGTTCCGGACGGAGTACGCTTCTCCGGTAATGGCGATATCAGGAATATTGCCGGAGAGGGTTGAGGTTTACTGCAAAATCACTGCCCTTAACCCTGCTCCCGATATATCACTTACCACCGGGTCAAGCAGGGGATAACGTGTGTATCATTCCCCCATCAAGCTGTAGTTGGCCCTGATCAACTTTCGAATATCTTTCACGTAGGCTTCTCCTCGCGCAGAGTAACCGGTCAAGCCGGCAGCTAAAGTATGGGCGGTAGGATCTTCTCCATTTTTTCGAATCTCGAGACGTGCAACCCTCAACGGCAGATACAAATTGCTCCGATTAAGATTGCGCAGATAGCTGGCGACAGATTCATTCACTGTTTTGAAAACAGCCACTTCATGGGTTTGACCCTTCGGTCTGCGCATGGGAACAATTCCACAACCACTGGTCAAGCACCACTCCCCAAAAAAATTGCGGCCCTGACGTGCAAATCTGGACGTTCCCCAATTAGTCTCGTTTGCAGCCTGAGCTAATGCCAGACGAAACGGGACTGTATCAACTCTCCTTTTCAATTGTTCCCATGCATAGCCATTCTCTATGCTGAATTCAATATGATAGTTATCCGCCAGATCGAATAACCATTGCCTGTCTGCAGGTGACAGCGTCTCACCGCGGCCTACTTGTGCCGAAAGGCCCAACATCTTCCCGCGTGCCATGGCCACCTTGGCGTTCTCTGCATGCACAATAGGGCGCAGGAAATCGAAGAAGGCTTTCTTTTTCCTGTTCCCCCTGAAAGCCGAAAAATCCGGGACCTTTTCAACCTGCACAACATCGGGAATATATTCTTCGTTCTGCGAAGCTCCGTTACCGGATAACGGAAACAGCGAGACAGAGCAGAACAATGCCCAATGGATAGCAGGACTGAACAAATAAGTAGAAAGCTTCATGCTATCTGGTCACGACTTCCTGCCACCAGTCCGGGAATGCCGCTTTCACTTCACCGGAGCGGTACAGTCCATTCGCGGTATCCAGCGCTTCCAGCCCCGGACCGGTTTTGATGACGTAAATGTTAGGTCCGATCTCCAGCTTTTTCTCCACTTGCAGCTTGTGCAAAGTCAGCCAGGCATGGATCGCGGGCTCATCCCACTGCGGATTCAGATACACGATGATATTGCCCGGCAAAGCACGCATACGCGCATCGCGGCTAGTTCCGTCGTGAAACACGGGAGAATATCTTCCTTGCGGATGACCGGACTTGAGCATAGCGACCGCGGCATCGGCGTTATTGTCGATCTGCCATAGCCGGATACCGGGCTGAATCCGTTCAACAGGCACCACTCGGGCCGACGTGTTCGCCTGCTTTACCGCCTGCTCGCTTTCGGAATCAGGATCGAACTCCACAACGAGCTGTGGATCCAGCCACACACTTTGTTCGCGGTCTCCGTCGTACCATACGTATTCACGTGTGAGTAGTCCTGCCCTGTTCGCGGAATTCTTTGTTTCGGTGGCACAGGCATTCAACGAAAGGACAGCGAACAACAACAGTAACGTTGCTTTGCTATTGGATGCTTTAGTTTGCCTCATTCATGTACTCCTTATGAGAATTACCGACAATTCACCTGCCGAAGAACTTGATCTGCCACGACTGAAAAGTGCCGGTGTCACTCGGCCCTTCATCCCTGACCGTCAGTTTCCAGTTTCCATCTGCCGCCTCGCCCAGATGGCGGGCACTGCCGAACACCCAGCCACTATAAGCAGTGCAGACATCGCCCGGGCAACCATGTGGTTCCGCCAACTGGCTGACCAAAGGGTTGGCGACCGTACCTGAAGGGCTGGTAAGCGTGATCGACAGGTCGCCTGCAAAAGTGTGATCAGCCGCACTGAAAGTGACCTCGATGAACTCGATGTCGGCAATGCCGCTACCGGCAACATTGATCGTATGACTGACACCGGGATTGCTCACACCTGTTCCGGGAAAATCTGGTATCGCCAGGTTAGGTGAGGCTAGTACCATGTAACAATTATAATTTCGGATAAAGACGCGTCAGCTTGGTCCGCGCATCCGAAGTTGTAAATTGCCAGTTAATCTTTTTCAAGCTGTTGTTTCGGTCTT
>JBGSMU010000022.1:0-20162 GCA_041739955.1 Gallionella sp.
GACACCAGCACCGGTTCCTTGAATTTTTTGGAGATCTCGACCAGCCCCCCGAAACCGCCGATACCGGACAAGACTTCGGGACGCATTGTGCGTTTGGCATAAGGCTTGATGTTCTCGACCAGTTGATCGCCCGCGTCGATATCGACACCGGCATCGCGGTAGGAAAGACTGTTGGTAGGCGTGCTCAAGTTGAGTTCTCTCTTTGTAGAAGGTAAAGTGCCACACGATTTAATAAATATAGCGCGTGCGTTTTGCCGCGAATTTTACCCGAAATGACCATATCCCGCTTTGCCGCTTTGCAATGGCTGACGTTTGCCGTAGTTGCCGGATTGCTGCTGTATCTGCTCAGCCCGATCCTCACGCCTTTCGTGGCGGCGGGCATCCTCGCCTACATCTGCAACCCTATGGTACAACGCTTGTGCGACTGGAAAGTGCCGCGCACGTTGTCCGTGGCGCTGGTAATGCTGGGCATGCTGCTGCTATTCATACTGCTGCTGCTGATCATGCTGCCGCTGCTGCAAAAAGAGACCGATGTTTTCATGGCAAGATTGCCGCAGTGGATCGAAGCAGGGCGCGGGAGATTCCTGCCGCTGCTGCAACAATGGTTCGGCAGTGAGCTGCAATGGGACAGCGCGGCAATTAAGCAGATGCTTGCCAGCCATTGGCAAAATGCCGGCGGTGCAGCCGCAAAGCTGTTGCCCTGGATAGGCAACAGCGGTAGTGCCCTGCTTGCCCTGCTGGCGAACCTGGTACTGATACCGTTGGCTATGTTCTACCTGATGCGTGACTGGAACCTGTTGGCCGCGCACATCGACAAACTGGTTCCGAGGCTCTGGCACGATAAAGTGAGGGAGATCAGCGGTGAAGTCGACCGCATCCTTGCCGAGTTCCTGCGCGGGCAGATATCGGTGATGTTGCTGATGAGCTTGTTTTATGTGCTGGGCCTGTGGCTGGTCGGACTGGAATTCGCGCTGCCGATCGGCATCGTTGCCGGCATGCTGGTGTTCGTTCCCTATCTCGGCATGATCCTCGGGCTGCTGCTGGCGACGCTTGCCACGGTGATGCAGTTCCCCGACCTTGGCGGTGTGCTGCTGGTATGGGGAGTGTTCGGTGCCGGGCAGCTGATCGAGGGCATGGTCATCACGCCCTGGCTGGTCGGTGACCGTATCGGCCTGCATCCGCTGGCGGTGGTGTTCGCGTTGATGGCATTCGGGCAGTTGTTCGGCTTCTTCGGCATCCTGTTGGCCCTGCCCCTTGCCGCGATACTGCTGGTGACATTGCGCCATGCCAAGACCTGGTATCTGGGCAGCGAGATGTACCTGAAATCATGAGCCAGTTGGCACTCGACATCTCGCACAAGAACGTTCCCACACTGGACAACTTTGTCGCAGGTCGCAACCCCGAACTGCTGTCAGCCCTGCGTCATGCCTTGTCCGGCAACAGCAGCGAACGCAGCTTCTACCTATGGGGAGAAGCCGGTAGCGGCAGGAGCCATTTGTTGCAAGCGTGCATCAACGAGGCGAAAGCCGGCAAGCGGATCTCTGCCTATGGATCCGGAAATGTACCGGGACTTGCAGACGTAGTGGCCGTGGACGATGTCGAGCAACTTGATGAAGTCGCGCAGGTTACATTGTTCGACCTGTACAACCGGATGCGCGATAGCGGCGGCATGCTGCTGGTAAGCGGTACTGTCTCTCCCCTGCACCTCAAGATGCGCGACGATTTGCGCACCCGTCTGGGCTGGGGCCTGGTGTATCAGGTACACAGTCTTAATGATGATGAAAAAGCCGAGGCTCTGATGCGGCATGCGATGCAAAAGGGATTCATCCTGCCGCCGGAAGTCATTCAGTATTTGCTGCGCCACGGACGCCGCGACCTGCCCAGTTTGATGGCGGTGCTCGACGCGCTGGACAAGCACTCGCTGCGCCTGAAACGCGCGCCATCGGTGCCGCTGCTCAAGGAAGTATTGCAACATGAAATGAAGTGAACCGCACGTCCCCTCCCCCATGCAGTGGGAGGGTTAGGGAGGGGGTAGAAACTCTAAAGAAGCACTGATTAAATCATCATTCCCCCCTTCCCCCTGCATGTGGGAAGGGGCTGGTGTGGATTGAAATGAACAAACAACGTAATGGACTGCCGGCAATGAAATTAGCCTTATTCGATTTAGACAATACCCTGCTCAACGGCGACAGCGATTTCGAGTGGTCGCAATTCCTGATCAGTATCGGCGTGCTTGACCGCGAACTGTTCGAGGCGAAGAACCTTGAGTTCTATGAACAGTACAAGGCCGGCACACTGGATATCCACGCCTTTCTCGATTTCCAGCTCAAGCCGCTGTCGCGCCATGCGCGCAAAACACTGGATGAATGGCACCAGCAGTTCATGCGTGACAAAGTATTGCCGATGGTGACCAAACCTTCCAGAGAGCTGGTGAATAAACATCTTGCGGCAGGCGAAGTGTGCGTCATCATCACCGCGACCAACAGCTTCGTCACCGCGCCGATCGCACGCGAGTTCGGCATCGAGCACCTGATCGCCACCGAACCGGAACACCGGGACGGCGAATTCACCGGCAATGTCGCCGGTGTGCCCTCTTTCCGTGAAGGCAAGATCACTCGGCTGGATAACTGGCTGGCCGAGCGCGGCTGGACGCTGGGCAGCTTCGAGGACACCACGTTTTACAGTGATTCGCTGAACGACCTGCCGCTGCTGTTAAAGGTGAAGCATCCGGTCGCGGCGAATCCGGATTCGACACTGCGGGCGCACGCGGAGAAGAACGGGTGGATGATCATCGATCTTCATTGATTTGAAAGATTCTCAGAATTTTATACTGCCTGAAATCGCTATCGAATCCTGCAGACCTGACTGATACTCCGCTGTCATGCTTAATTCGCTGTCCGGGTTGAAGCTGATACCCAACACCCCGGTTATATTCTTGCTCGCGGATATATCTGACTTGGAATTGAACATCACCGGCAAAATTGAATAAGTACCCGCGCCTCCGCCAACAGGGGTGATGTGAATATTGCCCTGGCCACTCACAGAAATTGAGTCGGTACCGGATATAGAAGTAAGGCACAGGCCGCCATAGGGACGAATAATCCCGGTGCTTGTGCTGGCGCCGAAAAATACATCGTAGCGCGTGTACTTGAATTGCTCATTTCTTGTAAGCGGAGGTAAAGGTACGAGAGATGACGAAGTGTAATTAAAATTGTTGATGCCATCACTTAAGGGGCCAAAACCATTCCACCGGATGGAACCCACATCCATGCTTACTTGCTGGGCACGCAAGATCAGACCCATGCGCATAAAGGAATCCCCGGTATCAGGGGATATCTTGACGCCAATCGAACGGCTACGACTGGTAGATTGCCAACCGGTTTTTTTCCCCGAGCCGATGCTGGCAAAAAATTGGGCTCGTTTGTTGAGTACGTATGATGCGCCGATAAAAACCTGGTCATCACCAATTTCTGGTGTTTTGGCGATGACAGGACTTGGACCTGATACGGTACCAAAGCTCAATGTTGCCGTCGTGGCTTTGCTATCAAGATTTAATTTTTCGGATTGGCCACCACCGACCAAAATTTCAAATTGGCCCGGTGTGCCAATCACTGCAGGATTGCCCAGCATATATTCGGCATGTGCAGCAGCTGAACACCCTGCTAAAACCAGCGCATAAAAATACCTCAGTTTCATTTCCGCTCCCCTTAAATGATTTGCCAAAATAATTATCGCTATGTGTAAATGCTGAATGCCTACAGGCATTCGGGATAAGACCCCAGGTTTTATATGTGAATGAATTCGCTGACGGAATACACGGTCTTGTCAGTCGCCCCTTCCTCTACTTGTTTGCCGCCGCTCAGAATTCGATCAGGCTCGATCATTCCAGCCATTTACTGCAATCCCACCCGAGCAGTTGTTCGAGATTGTGTATTTCAGGCTTGAAGACGGTGCGCAAATATTCCCTTTCACGCTCGCTCATCCGGGATGAGTATTCCCCCGTGTGGATTTCTTTAGCGTCAATAGTCTTGGGTGGGCTTACACCCAGAAAACCGGTTACTTTGCCCATGGTTTCTTTCGGCTTGTCTCTCAGGTCTTCGCTCTTGAGCACCTGTACCTGTGTTTTCGGGAAGTATGCCCACAGCCGTTGTAGCTGTTCCGAATACAGCCCCCTATCAACATAAGAAAATACCCGGTGCTGAAAGGGCAGCGCTGCACTGCACCGTTGCGTCTCGCTTTGCAGCGCCTCCCAAAAAGGTAGTGTGTCGGCTTTTCTGGCGTATTCCATGTTCCAGTGGGAATAGGCCCGCTCTATCGGATTCCGCAAGACTACGATCAGTTTCATGTCAGGGTTGTACTGCCAGATGCGTTTGGGTGCAGCTTTCCAGTACATATAGATGGGCGTCGATTCTCCGAGCACTCTTTGCGGGGGGACTGGATCAAACAGGGTGTGATAGATCGAGTAGTCAACCTGTGCAGTTTGAAAAAAACGCTCAAAGTCGAAAAAATGCGCTTCCTTTCTTTTGACCATAAAGACTTCCGGATGAACCGACAAGTAGTCATGCAACGCTGTCGTGCCGGCTTTTTGTGCGCCGCAAATAAGGAAATCGACTTTCATGGGAATATTATTTCGTTGTTATGACCCGGGCGTGCTTATTGCTCCAGACTTTCGGCTATCAGGCGGTTTATGATCTGTATGGCCCTGTCGGTTGCGCCGCGATTGATGCCAACAAAGCCCAGGCACTGGGCGCGCATCTCGTCCAATGATTTGGTGTCGCCGAGCAAACGGCGGGCTTCAGCCATCAATTGGGTGGCATCCTCTACCCGGTGCGCGGCATTGCAACTCGTTGCCGATAGTGTGGCCTCCGCGAAATTATAAGTATACGGACCGATCAGCACCGGAGTGCCGACCGCGCATGACTCGATCAGGTTCTGCCCGCCGAAGGGCAGCAGACTGCCGCCGATGAAAGCGAGGTCGGCGGCAGCGTAGTAGGCGAACATCTCGCCCATGCTGTCGCCCAGCACGACTGTAGTTTGAGGTGGCACTGCTTGGTCTGTGCTGCGGCGCTGGAATTTAATACCGCGCTGCTCGATCATCTGCGAGACTTCATTAAAACGTTGTGGATGGCGCGGCACGATCACGAGCAACAGGCCCGTGTCACCTACCTGTTGCAGCGCGTCGAGCAGCAGCGCTTCTTCACCGTCTCGCGTGCTGGCCGCGAGAAATACCCTGCGATCCACGCCGAACTTCTCGCGCAGTTGCGTCCCAAGTTGCAGCATCGCGGACGGCGGCTCGATGTCGAACTTGAGGTTACCCATCACGGAAACGTCTTTTGCTCCAAGTGCTGTCAGGCGCTTTGCATCATCGCCGGTCTGTGCGGCAATGGCGCTGAGCTCGCCGAGTGCCGGGCCGGTCAGTTTGGGGAAATTCGCATACCCCCTGGCCGACCTTTCCGACATGCGGGCATTGAGCAGCAGCATCGGTGTGTTTTGTCGATGGCAGGCGTGGATCAGGTTCACCCATATCTCTGTCTCCATCAGCATGCCCAATTGCGGGCGGAAGTGGCGCAGGAAGCGGCGCACCGCGAACGGGTAGTCGTAGGGCAGGTACACGCGCAAGACGCTATCGCCGTAGAGTTGTTCGCTGGCGGCACGGCCGGTGGGCGTGGTATGGGTCAGCAGGATGCGATGATCGGGGTGGGTTTCATGCAGCCGGTTGACCAGGCTTTGTGTGGCGCGTGTCTCACCGACCGAGACGGCATGCAGCCAGATGACCGGCTTGTCACTTTCCCGGTTTTCCGGGCTTGGTGGATAGAAGCCAAAGCGTTCACCAATGTGTTGCAGGTATTCAGGCTGTTTGCGCGCCCGCCACGCGAGACGGACAAATATGTAGGGCAACAGCAGCCACAGCGCAAAGCTGTAAAAGGTACGCGGCTTCAGCATGCATCCATTCCCTGCAGGGCTTGCAGTACGGACGCAACCTCTGGTGCTGCGCCGATATTGCCGAGATTGACCGTACGTTC
The DNA here is from genome assembly GCA_041739955.1 of Gallionella sp. GTDB lineage: Bacteria > Pseudomonadota > Gammaproteobacteria > Burkholderiales > Gallionellaceae > Gallionella. The sequence goes on from JBGSMU010000022.1 coordinate 6,024, forward strand.
GCCGGTATAAAGACCGGTCAGGCTGGGATCGGTGGCGGTATAGATTCCGACCGTGGGTACATTCACCGTCGCTGCCAGATGGGCAAGGCCGGTGTCGACGCCGACCACCGCACGCGCCTTGCCGAGCAGCACGGCTGCCTGGTCCAGACCGAGCTGCGGTGGAACGACTGCATCGGGGATCTGTGCGGCAAGGCGTTGACTGCGTTCCTGCTCGATGGCACTGCCCCAAGGGAGGATGCAACGCAGATTCTTATCATGCAGTTCATTACCCAGTTCGATCCAGCTGGCTTCGCCCCACAATTTGTCGTCGCGGCTGGTGGCGTGCAGCAGGGTCGCATAGTCGCCCTGCGGCAGCCAGTCGAATGCCTCGACTTGCGGCAGGCGGATGCCAAAATCTGCCGGGCCTTCAAGCACGTAGCCGAGCGCCTGCGCGACCAGCTGGCGGTTGCGTTCGACTGCATGCTGCCCCTGCGCAACCGGATAGGTGTGCTGGTACATGCTTGCGGCCAGGGGCTCGCGTGCGCTTGCCTTGTCGAAGCCGCAACGCGTTCCGTTTGCGCCCCGCATCAGCAGCGCGCTCTTGAACAGGCCCTGGGTGTCGACGCAGATGTCGTATTGTTCCCACGAAAGGGTGGACCGGAAAGCGCGTATCTCGCACCAGGTGTTTGCGCTCAGGAGTTTCTTGCGCCAGCGACGCACAGCTACCCGGATGACATTACGCACCGCCGGATGCAATTTGGGCAATGCCGCGAAGCCCTCCTCCACCATCCAGTCGATCTGCGCGTTTGGATACCGGCGTACGATGTCACTGACGACCGGCAGATTGTGCAGTACATCACCGAGCGAGGTGGTCTTGACCAACAGGATGCGCGGCGTATCGGGGTCGGCGTGGGGTTGCGCCATAGGATTCTTGAAAATATGTCGTGTGGAATGGCTGCATCTTATAGGATGATGCGTTGCTTTAGGAAGTCCGGGAAGGCTTGTTTGTGGTTGATGCGGTATATCAGTTCGGCGATAATGCGCCGGGTTGCTGTTCTGAGTTCGCGCAGGCGCACGAAGACTCGATGCTACAACATATTCACGGGGCCGGACGATGTCCGGCCATTCATCCTCAAGGGCTGATTCCCAAGCTGAAACTATCGGAACGAATTGATGAGTAATCGCAAAGTTTATGCAGTGATCCTGGCTGGTGGTAGCGGTAGCCGCTTATGGCCGTTGTCACGCCAGCATCTGCCTAAGCAGTTCCTGGCGCTGGATGGTGCATCTTCGTTGTTGCAAACCACCATTAACCGTCTTTCCCCGGTGATCGACACCGGGAACGTCATGATCGTCACGCAGGAATCGCACGCCAAGGGCGAGGCATATCACGCGTTGCTTCCATATCAGGCACTGTATGAGCCTGTCGGGCGTAATACCGCCCCGGCGATCGCGCTTGCCGCGGCTTATCTTGCGGCAAAAGAAGATGATCCTGTCATGGTGGTCCTGCCGGCCGACCATATCATCAAGGACGAAGTGAAGTTTCGCGAACATCTGGAAATCGCCATCAAGGCGGCCGAGAACGGCAAGCTGATGACCTTCGGCATCCAGCCTACGCGTCCCGATACCGGGTTCGGTTATATCAAGGCGCGCGCTTCTGCCGACCCCGAGATCTTTGAAGTGGAGCGGTTCACCGAAAAGCCGGACGATGCCACTGCTGAGAGATTCCTGAAGGAGGGCGGCTATTACTGGAACTCCGGCATGTTCGTCTGGCGCGCTTCGACGATCCTGTCCGAGGTCAAGAAACATCTGCCCGCTGTCGACACGATCATCCAGGCCATCCTTGCCGAGAGCAAAGCTGGCGGCACTTTCCAGCAGGCCGTGGAAAAGCATTTCGCCGGCATGCCTTCGATCTCGATCGATTACGGCGTGCTGGAAAAATCGGACCGGGTCTCGCTGATTCCATGCGATATCGGCTGGAACGATGTGGGTAGCTGGCAGGCAGTGCATGAGATTTCCGACAAGGACGAGAACGGTAATGCATTGCAGGGTAATGTCATCGCACTGGGATGCAGGAACAGTCTGGTTCGCGCGGAAAAGAGGCTGGTTGCAGCCATCGGCGTCGAAGACCTGTGCGTGATCGAAACCGCCGACGCGGTGCTGATCTCGAAAAGCGACCAGAGCCAGCGCGTGCGCGAAGTGGTCGATGCCCTGCATGACAAAGGCGCAACCGAGCATGTCTATCACACCAAGGTTAACCGTCCGTGGGGAAGCTACACAGTGCTGGAAGATGATCCGGACGGATTCAAACTCAAGAGGATTGAAGTTGCGCCGGGTGCGCGCCTCAGTTTGCAGAGTCATCGCCAACGTTCAGAACACTGGGTGGTGGTATCGGGTACTGCTACAGTTACGAATGGTGATAATGTGATCACCGTGCAGAAGAACGAAAGCACCTATATCCCGATCGGGACGAAACACCGTCTGGAGAACCTCGGGACAGAACCCCTGCATATCGTTGAGATACAGGTGGGAGATTATCTCGGCGAGGATGATATCCAGCGCTATGAAGACAATTACGGCAGATAAACTATCATGAAGAAAGAGTACGCAAAATGAGCCAAACAAAAAAAGTCGCACTGATCACAGGCATCACCGGGCAGGACGGTGCCTATCTTGCAGAGTTTTTGCTCAAAAAGGGTTACGAGGTGCACGGCATCAAGCGCCGCGCGTCGTTGTTCAACACCGACCGCATCGATCACCTGTACCAGGATCCGCACGTTTCCAACCGCAACTTCATGCTCCATTACGGCGACCTGACCGATTCGACCAATCTGATCCGCATCATCCAGCAGACGCAACCCGACGAGATATACAACCTCGCGGCGATGAGTCACGTGGCAGTCTCGTTCGAGACGCCGGAGTACACCGCGAACGCCGACGGTATCGGCACCTTGCGTATCCTGGAGGCGATTCGCATCCTCGGGCTGGAAAAGAAGACGCGCTTCTATCAGGCATCCACCTCCGAACTGTTCGGTCTAGTGCAGGAGGTTCCGCAAAAGGAGACCACGCCGTTCTACCCGCGCAGTCCTTATGCAGTCGCCAAGATCTACGGCTACTGGATCACGGTGAATTATCGCGAGGCTTACGGTATCTACGCCTGCAACGGCATCCTGTTCAACCACGAGTCCCCGGTCCGCGGCGAAACCTTCGTTACGCGCAAGATCACGCGTGCACTGGCACGCATCAAGCTGGGCCTGCAGAACTGCCTGTATCTGGGTAACATGGATGCCTTGCGCGACTGGGGTCATGCCAAGGACTATGTCGAGATGCAATGGCTGATGCTGCAACAGGATAAGCCGGAAGATTTCGTGATCGCCACCGGTGTGCAATACAGCGTCCGCCAGTTCGTGGATGCGGCCGCTAAGGAGCTGGGCATAGCCATCACCTGGAAAGGCAAGGGAGTGGAAGAAAAGGGATACGACGAACAGGGCAACTGCATCGTACAGGTCGATCCGCGTTACTTCAGACCCACCGAGGTAGAGACCCTGCTCGGAGATCCGACCAAGGCAAAAGAAAAGCTGGGCTGGACGCCTAAGATCACTTTCCAGGAGCTTGTTTCAGAAATGGTGCGCGAAGACCTCAAGAGCGCCGAACGCGATGAATTGGTCAAGAAGCACGGTTTTGCCGCCTATGATTATCACGAGTAAACACTGCCGATGGACAAGAACGTAAAGATCTATATAGCCGGCCATCGTGGTCTGGCCGGCAGTGCGATCATGCGCGAATTACAGCGGCAAGGGTACGCCAACATCGTTACGCGCACCCATGCCGAGCTGGATCTGGAGGACGCCAACGCCACCCATCGTTTCTTTGAGCAGGAACAGCCCGGGATCGTATTCCTGGCGGCAGCCAAGGTCGGCGGTATCCATGCCAACAACACTTATCCGGTGGATTTCCTGATGAGCAACCTGCTTATCGAGGCGAACATCTGCCGCGCCGCCCACGCAAGCAATGTAAACCGCCTGATCTTTCTGGGCAGCTCATGCATCTACCCGCGCGATTGCCCGCAGCCGATCAAGGAAGAATATCTGTTGACCGGCCCGCTGGAAGCGACCAATCGTCCCTATGCGCTGGCCAAGATCGCCGGCATCGAGATGTGCTGGGCTTACAACCGCCAGTACGGCACAAAGTGGCTGGCAGCGATGCCGACGAATCTGTACGGGCCTGGCGACAACTACGACCTGAACAATTCCCACGTACTCCCGGCCTTGATGCGCAAGATGCACGAGGCAAAAGTTACCGGCGCGACTGAGGTCGTGCTGTGGGGAAGCGGCAAACCCAGACGCGAATTCCTGTATGTGGACGACCTGGCCAACGCGCTGGTGTTTCTCGCCACACTGGATGAAAAACGTTACGACACGCTGGTCGATCCGGCGCATTGCCCGTTGATCAATGCGGGAACGGGCACCGACCTGACGATACGCGAACTGGCGGAAACCGTCGCCGACGTGGTCGGCTACAAAGGTAAATTCGTACAGGACACCTCCAAACCGGACGGCACGATGCGCAAGGTGATGGAGGTATCGAGGATCCAGGGTTTGGGCTGGAATGCGAACACCGGCCTTAAAGAAGGCATCGCACTAACCTACCGTTCATTCATCGAGGCGCAGGCGTGAAGGCGGTCATTCTTGCCGGTGGACTGGGCACCCGGATCAGCGAGGAAACATCCACTCGACCTAAACCGATGGTCGAGATCGGTGGCAAGCCGGTACTGTGGCATATCATGAAAACCTATTCGGCCCACGGTATCCATGATTTTGTCATTTGCTGCGGTTACAAGGGCTATGTGATCAAGGAATATTTCGCCAACTATTTCCTGCACATGTCGGACGTGACATTTGATATGGCGCATAACCGTATGGAAGTGCACCAGCAGAGCGCGGAACCCTGGCGCGTCACGCTGGTGGATACCGGCGAGGACACCATGACCGGCGGCCGGTTGAAACGGGTGCGCGGATATCTCGGCGACGAGGATTTCTGTTTCACCTACGGCGACGGGGTGAGCGATGTTGACGTCACCGGATTGATCGCCTTTCACCGCAAGCAAAAAAGACTGGCCACTTTGACCGGCGTGCAACCGCCCGGTCGTTTTGGCGCGCTGAACCTGGAAAGTAATCGCGTGACCAGCTTTGAAGAGAAACCCCACGGCGATGGCTCATGGATCAACGGGGGTTTCTTTGTGCTATCCCCCAAAGTCATAGACTTGATCGAGGATGACACAACCATCTGGGAGCGGGGTCCGATGGAGAAACTGGCGCGCGACGGGCAACTTTCCGCCTATCTGCATCCCGGCTTCTGGCAGCCGATGGATACCCTGCGCGACAAGAATCATCTTGAAGACTTGTGGCAATCCGGCAAAGCGCCATGGAAGGTGTGGGCGTGAAGGGATCTTTCTGGCGGGGACGGCGGGTATTCCTCACCGGTCACACCGGCTTCAAAGGAAGCTGGCTTAGCCTGTGGCTGCAACAGCTCGGCGCCGAAGTGACGGGATATGCATTGCAACCACCGACCGATCCCAGCCTGTTCGAGGTGGCAAATGTTGCGCAGGGCATGCGATCCATCATTGGTGACATTCGTGACGCAGCCACGCTGACGAAGGCGATGCACGACGCTTCCCCCGACATAGTCATTCATATGGCGGCCCAGCCGCTGGTGCGCCGCTCATATATCGATCCGGTCGAGACCTACTCCACCAACGTGATGGGCACGGTACACCTGCTTGAGGCGGTGCGTCAGACCCCCTCGGTGCGCGCGGTGGTGAATGTCACCAGCGACAAATGCTATGACAACAGGGAATGGGTGTGGGGGTATCGCGAGAACGAGGCGATGGGCGGCTTTGACCCCTACAGCAACAGCAAGGGATGCGCCGAACTGGTGACATCCGCCTACCGCAATTCTTTCTTCAACCCGGAGAACTACGGCGAACATCAAGTGGCGATCGCGTCCGCCCGGGCGGGTAACGTGATAGGCGGCGGGGACTGGGCGGAGGATCGCCTGATCCCGGATATCCTGCGCGCGATCGGTTCCGGACGTCCGGTGGTGATCCGCAATCCGGGAGCAATCCGCCCGTGGCAGCACGTGCTGGAACCGCTCTCGGGCTATTTGCAGCTTGCACAAAAGCTATACGAGGACGGCAGCGCCTATGCGGAAGGCTGGAACTTCGGCCCGAACGACGAGGATGCCAAGCCGGTGCAATGGATCGTGGAAAAGCTGACCCAGTCCTGGGGCGAGGGCGCGAGCTGGAAACTTGACGGCGGCGACCACCCGCATGAGGCCCACTACCTGAAGCTGGACTGCTCCAAGGCAAAGTCAGGGCTGGATTGGCAGCCGCGCTGGCCACTTGCGCAAACGCTTGAATTGATCGCTGCCTGGCAACGCGCCTGGCTGGCGCAGCAGGACATGCGCAGTTTTACCCTGAAACAGATCGAACAATACGCCCGGATATAACAATGAAAGAGCGAAAGAGAATATGAGTACCAAAGAACAGCTCCGCACCCAGATCGCCGACTTGGTCCGGCAATATGCCGACCTGGCCTATGCACCCGTCAAATTCGAGGCCGGCAAGAATGTCGTGCCGCCCTCCGGTAAAGTGATAGGCGCAAAGGAATTGCAGAACATGGTGGAAGCCTCGCTCGACGGCTGGCTTACCACCGGGCGTTTCAACGATGCCTTCGAGAAACGCCTCACCGAGTTCCTGGGCGTGAAGCACGCGCTGACGACCAACTCCGGTTCATCGGCCAATCTGCTGGCGTTCTCCGCGCTGACCTCGCACAGGCTAGGCGAGCGGGCGATCAAGGCGGGAGACGAAGTCATCTCGGTGGCAGCGGGTTTTCCGACCACGGTGAATCCCATCCTGCAACACGGCGCTGTGCCGGTGTTCGTCGATGTGCAGCTCGGCACTTACAATATCGATCCGGCGAAGATCGAAGCGGCGATCACACCCAAGACCAAGGCCATCATGCTGGCCCATACCCTGGGCAATCCCTACGATCTCGACGCCATCACCGCGCTGGCGAAGAAACACAATCTCTGGCTGGTCGAGGATTGTTGCGACGCGCTCGGTTCCACTTACAAAGGCAAGCTGGCGGGCAGTTTCGGCGACATCGGCACACTGAGCTTCTATCCCGCCCACCACATCACGATGGGTGAAGGCGGCGCGGTATTCACCAACAACGATCAGCTCAAGCAGATCGTCGAGTCGATCCGCGATTGGGGTCGCGATTGCTATTGCCCGCCCGGCAAGGACAATACTTGCGGCAAGCGTTTCTGCTGGAAACTGGGTGACCTGCCGGAAGGCTACGACCACAAGTACACCTATTCTCACCTGGGCTACAACCTCAAGATATCGGACATGCAGGCCGCTTGTGCGCTGGCGCAGATGGATCGGGTGGATGAATTCATCGCCGCCCGCAAAGCGAATTTTGCTTACCTGAAAGCCGGGCTGAAGAACTGCGAGGAATTCCTGTTGCTGCCGGAAGCGACCCCGCACAGCGATCCTTCCTGGTTCGGTTTCCCCATCACCATCAGGAAGAATGCGGACATCAAACGCGTTGATCTGCTGCAATATCTTGATGAAAGCAAGATAGGCACCCGCCTGCTGTTCGCGGGCAACCTGACACGCCAGCCTTACATGAAAGGCCGCAACTTCCGCATCTCGGGCGATCTGGTCAACACCGACACCGTGATGAACGACACTTTCTGGATCGGCGTGTATCCCGGCTTGAGCACCGAGATGCTGGATTTTGTCATCGAAAAGCTCGAAACGTTCTTCGGCGTTAACTTCTAGCACAACCGGGATATTTGGGACATACCTTGAAGGCTTCCGATGCAGTAGCAAAATTCCTGATCGCACACCGGGTTCAAACCTGTTTTGAACTGGTGGGCGGCATGATCACCCATCTGCTGGACAGCTTTGCCGAATCCGGCAAATTCAACATCATCTCGATGCACCATGAACAGGCTGCGGCATTTGCGGCGGAAGGCGTGGCGCGTCACACCGGTGGAAAAACGATCGCGGTCGCGATGGGCACCAGCGGCCCCGGGGCAACCAATTTGCTGACGGGGATCGGCAGTTGCTGGTTCGACTCGGTGCCCTGTTTGTTCATCACGGGGCAGGTCAACACGCGCGAACTCAAGGGAGATCGCGCCATCCGGCAGCAGGGATTCCAGGAACTGGACATCGTCGAGGTTGCGCGTTCGCTGACCAAATATGCAGTGAGAATTGATAGTGCGGAAGATCTGCCGGCGGAACTGCACAGGGCCCTGTCGGCCTCATTGAGCGGACGTCAGGGACCGGTATTGCTCGATATTCCCAACGATGTCCAACGGGCCGATATACCGGACTCACTGGTTGAACAATGGTTGAATACTCCCCTGGAGATGAGCAAGAGCACCCCGATATCTTCAGCCGATCTGGGAAAGCTGAAAGCGTTGTGCAAGGATGCCCGCCGCCCCCTGATTTGCATCGGCGGCGGTGCGCGGTGGGCAGATTCGATGGACGGCTGGCTGGCGGCCGCAGATGCGCTCGGTATCCCGTATGTGGCCACGCTGATGGGCCATGAACGTGTGGTCGCCCGAAACAATTATTTCAACATGATCGGCAGTTACGGCAACCGTGAGGCGAACTGGGCGGTACAAAATTGTGACCTTCTGATCGTGATAGGCGCGCGCCTCGATGTGCGGCAGACGGGTGCGGATGTTGGTGACTTTGCCCGAAAAGCCCGTGTCGTGCAGATCGACATCGACCCCGCACAAATGGGGAACCGGATTCAGGCCGACCTGGACATCTGCGCGACGTCAGAAAGTTTTTTCACAGAGTTTCCGCCGCGTGCTGACGTATTCCCCGCACTGGATAACAGCTGGCTGGCAGAGCTGATCGCACAACGTAACCGGGCGTGCTTCAACGAGTATGCCGACTGGGAGATCAGCCCCAGCGAACTTTTCGGCAAACTGAATCGTATCCTGGCCGGTCACAGCGTCGATTATGTATGCGATGTCGGCAATCACCAGATGTGGGCGGCGCAAAGCTTGCGCCTTGATACCGGACAGGCCGTACATTACAGCGGTGGTATGGGCGCGATGGGTTTTGCACTGCCCGCAGCACTGGGTGTGGCCATCCAGTCGCAAAACAAGACCGTCGTGATTACCGGTGACGGTAGCCTGCAGATCAACATCCAGGAGCTGGATACATTGAACCGCCTGAATCTGGACATGACGATCATCGTAATGAACAACTCCGTATTGGGCATGGTCAAGAATTTTCAGGACATGTATTTTGACGGTCGCGACCAGTCAACCAAGAAGGGATATAGCAGCCCCTCGTTTACCGATATTGCCAAGGCCTATGGACTGGAGGCATTTCGCATTGCAAGCGCCACAGAAATGGATCGTATCCTGCCCATGATCGTCGGGCGCAAAGGCCCGTTGCTGATTGAAGTCATGATGGACGGTGCCACGGAATGCCGACCTCGCTTGGCTTTTGGGTCGAAGCTGGATGAGCAGTTCCCGAAATTGAGCGGGTAGCCGGCAGGCCAGCGTGAGGAAAATAGCCATTCTGGGAGCGACCAGTCAGATTGCCAGAGATCTGATAGTTTCTTTTTCATCCACCCAAGAACGTTTGCATCTGTTTGCGCGCCGCCCGGAAAAAGTCACTGAATGGCTGGCGTACACAGGATTACCGGGGCGCTATCCGGTAGATGGCTTTTCGGAACTCTATAACCACGAGTTTGATGCCATCATCAACTTCGTCGGCGTCGGGAATCCCGCGCAGGCAATGGCGATGGGCAATTCGATATTCGATGTCACGTTGCGTTTCGATGAGATGGCGATGGCTTACTTGCGGGCGCATCCCGCATGCCGGTATTTGTTTCTGAGCAGCGGTGCAGCATATGGCTCGCGATTCGACGAACCGGCCAAAGCAGACACGCCCGCTGTTGTATCAATAAATGACCTGAAGCCGCACGAATGGTACGGCGTTGCCAAGCTGCACGCCGAATGCAGGCACAGGGCATTGCCTGATTTATCCATCACGGATATCCGCGTGTTCAATTATTTCAGCCGTACACAGGATGTCGAAGCACGGTTCCTGATCACCGACATATTGCGCGCCATTCGGGACCGTGAAGTGCTGAAGACCTCGCCGGATTACATCGTGCGCGATTTTCTGCACCCTGCCGACTTTTACGGATTGATGGTCTCGTTACTGTCATCACCCGCGACCAATACCGTTGTCGATTGTTATAGCCTGGCGCCGATCGACAAACCGGGTCTCTTGGCGGCGATGCAACAGGAATTTGGTTTGCGGTATGAGTTAGCCGGAAATCCTGAGACCGTCAATGCGACGGGAAGCAAGCCGCACTACTACTCCCTTAGCCGTCATGCGGCCGATTTCGGTTATCAACCCGGCATGACTTCACTGGACGGAGTCTTGCAGGAGTCCAGGGCCGTTCTTGCAAAATTCGCTGAATAGGGGACTACCATGGGTAATACAGCAACAGCCCATTTCATGTTTTTGAAAGTGCCTTCTTTTGTTTGATCGTCTCATTTCGTCTGTCGGCCGGCTGCGCAAGTTCGGCAGCCTTGCCGATCAGGCTCTGGTATCGGGTGGGAATTTCCTGACCATTGCGATCTGCGCGCATGCACTGCCGCTGGCCGAGCAGGGAAAATTCACGTATGTTTTTGCCAGTTATATGGCCCTGCTGTTATTGAATGTGGCGGGAATATTTCAGGGTGCGGCAGTTCGCGCACCTGCGCGGGACAGCTCATACCAGATCGCGTTGGCCAGATTGCAGTTATTGCAGGCAATCCTTTTATCATTGCTGATAGGGGCGGCCTGGTTCGGCGCGGGGGGCATCTTCGGCTGGCATGCGACGGCAACCGAGGTTGCGTTGCTTTTTGCCTTTCTGGTATTGCAGCAGATGGCCGATTTTTGGCGGCGCGGTGCCTATATATTCTCAGGGACCCGGCAAGCTGTTTACGCCAGTGCCCTGCTCTATCCTATACGCATCGTTGCACTGCTGATACTTCAGCCTGAAACCGTAAGTCAGGTATTGATGGTGTTGGCGCTGAGTGCATTCGTTCCCGCGATCCCCGCGCTGGTGAAAGCAGGACGGAGAAAGTCTGCCGGCTCTCCTTCATGGGTTGGAGCCATAAAGGAACATCTCGTATACAGCCGCCTGTTCATCGCTGGAGCGCCATTGGGCTGGCTGTGGTCCTATATTCCGATTTTCATGCTTGGGACAATCCAGGGCAAAGAGCAGGCCGCATTGCTGGCCAGCATCAGGGGTATCTCCAATCTGGCGAACGTGCTGATGGAGCAGATCGAGACCAAGGTCGTTGCAGACTGGGCGCGCATCAAGCATGGCGATGGTTCGCATGTCATGGAGGAGGCTGCGGCACGGATACTCAAGCTTGGTCTGGCATTCTGGCTTTCCGGCCTTGTCGTGACCGTTGTTTTTGGCCGGGAGATCGTAAATCTGGTGCTGGGAAATCTTTACGCGCCCTATTGGCAATTATTGGTGATCGGATGGCTGGGGTATGGCGTGTATTTTCTGGCGAGGGTTTACGGCATCAAGCATCGTGCCCTGGGTTCCAATCAGGTGGAATTTTTTGGCGGACTGAGCGGTGTCATCTTTGCGCTGGCGGGAGGTTACGTCTTGATTCCGGCATTTAGCGCGGCAGGTGCGGCGTGGACTTATGTGATAATCGCGGCTGGCATGATGGCCAGCCAAATGTTGTTTTTGAGAAATGGAAAGTCGATCGCAAAATGGATAGCCAAATAACCTTCCTGGTTTTTACATTCAACGAAGAGCGCCGATTGGAGCCCTACCTGCGCTGCATCCACGGATGGGGTCGCATCGTCATTATCGATAACCACAGCACGGACAATACGCGCGAGATAGCAGCGCGGTATACCGAGCACATCCATACATTTCGCAACCCGGGTTACATCGAGAACAAGGAAACCATGGACTTTGCGTTAAGCAAAGTCACAAGCAAATGGGTCTATCTCGGTTATGTGGATGAGTTACTGCCCCAACCCTTATTGCAACAGCTGAAGCAAATCTCCGGGGAAGAGCGATACAGGATCGTTGAGATATTTCGCAAGAACTTCATGTTCGGACAGGAGATATTCAATTACGGCAAACACCATTTGCGCATGTTTGTCCCCGGCTCGGTGGACTTCACCGGCAACATCGTGCACAACCTTGGCAAGTTTTCGGTTCCCGCGGACCAAATCCACAAGATACCGGCAAGCGACCAAACTTCGCTGTGGCATTTCAGTTCGTACAACACCAGCAAACTGGAGCTTGCGCATAATCGCTATGCGGAACTGGAAGCCCGGCAACGGCATGAAGAGCTAGGACAAAGATTTTCCGGTATCCGCGCATTGTGGAAATTGGCGTTCTATTTTTTCGGCACTTACTTTGGCCTGGGCGGTTTTCGCGGGGGTTGGCCGGGGCTGTTCATCAGCATACAGATCGCTTATTTCAAATTCAGCATCGAGGCCAGACTGTGGGAGCAGGACAATGGCCTGACTTTGCCCGAGATCGAGCGTCGCTATGACCAGTTGAAAGAAGATCTGCTGAGCAACAAGAGCGCAGATAATAAGAAAGATGCCTGATACCGTGGCAGTCTTCCAGGAATATTGGCGGCAAAGAAACCTGATTCCCAAAGGCGCATGGTTATTGTTGGCGGCCTACATTCTTGTGGCATTCGGTTCGCCCATGCCGCCGCAGATCACCTGGCTGGAGGTATTGATGGGTGGTGGTTTGCTGTTGGGCGGGATATTGCAGTCGGGTAGCATGCTTGCGGCGATCAGACGGGGGAGACAGGCAAGGTGGGTGGTGGTTTTGGCGTTCACGTTATTGTTCATACCTTTGATGCGGGGTACATATCTTGGCAACAGTCTGGGAAACCAGGTTCGTGATGTGATTCCGTTATTGTTTTTGATTTCGGTGCCGTTATTGTTGATTTTGCCGACAAGTCCGGCAAACAGAATCTATCAGGCACATATGGTTACTGCCGCACTGCTTTTTGTGGGAAGCATCGCCGCGATAATATTCTACTCGGGCGTATTCGAGCTGTATGGAAATCCAGGCAACTTGCAGGAAAGGATGAGCGGAGCGTTTCTTCAACATGCCCAAGATGCGATAACGCCTGGTGCGATCATCCCCGATGAGATAAACCCAGATGCATTGGCGGTAACCCTACTCAAACTTTATGACCCCGCGATACTTTTTACCGGGATTTTCATCAGCGCCATGGGTGTGGTACTGATGGCAAAATCCTGGGAACGTGTTTTACCCGGCATGATTTTGCTGGCTTGCGGGGCGGCCATAGCTTACGGCTTCATGATTGTGGGCCTGCGTGCTTACACTGCGTTGTTTGCCCTGGCAGTGCTGGGCGCTTGCGTGACTCAGGTGAAGAATCGTGGCTTTTATGTGCGAGTTATCCCACTGGCCATATTCGGGTTAATTGCTCTTTGGCCTCAAATCAGTGCGATCGCACAATTACTTTTGGCCAAGCAACAAATGATGGGGTCAAATGGCAAAGGTGCGGAGTGGCTGGCAGTCATTTCTACAGTTACCGCTTCCCCGCAAACGCTGTTGTTCGGGGTGGGGTGGGGCGGCACTTTTGAAAATCCGATATTGACTGAGGCAACGCGCTTCACGCATTCAGCCATCTCTTTCTACCTGTTAAAGGCAGGTTTGACAGGGCTTGCCGTATTATTGTTGATTATCTGGATGCTACCGGGGAGCCTTGATAAGGCAGAAAAATGGGGCAATCTGGATACCACCCGCATTATCCTGCTGGTTTCATGCATACCCCCGTTGCTGATAGGCGTGATGTTCCAGCCGGTATACAAGATGCTCAGCTACGGATTTATTTTGGCTTTGTTCGTGCTACTTTTTCCGGAACTCAAAAAGCGCCAGGAATAGAAATGTTGAGGGATATAAATGACCCGTGCTTATCCGGTTGTCACAGACACCTACCAGATGTAGTGTTTCGTGATTTTACGGAGTAAAGCTCTGCGTAGGTCGGGGCAGTGACATCGCCAGCGATCCCGAGCAGGGATCGGAAGGCGTTGAAGGGGTAGAAGCG
>JBGSMU010000041.1:0-12314 GCA_041739955.1 Gallionella sp.
TCTACCCCTTCAACGCCTTCCGATCCCTGCTCGGGATCGCTGGCGATGTCACTGCCCCGACCTACGCAGAGCTTTACTCCGTAAAATCACGAAACACTACATCTGGTAGGTGTCTGTGACAACCGGATAAGCACGGATTATATTATTTTTCTCATGCATAACGCTTGGAAAAGCGCCTTGATGTTGCATCACTTGCACAAAAAGCCAATCATACTGCATAGATCATGACTTGCTCAGACACCCCAATCCGCCAACGCCTTCTCAAGCCAGAACAAGCCGAGAACTGTTTTGCTGTCGTTAATCTTGCCCTGCCTGATCCATTCAAGAGCATCTGGAACGGAAAGTTCGAACACTTCGAGAAATTCACCTTCATCAAGCTGACGCCCCTGATGCGTCAGTCCGCGGGCAATAAAATATTCCATGCGTTCGTCCGCATATCCTATGCAAGGCCAGACTGTGGACAGGTGAGTCCATTCCGTCGCCACATAACCCGTTTCCTCCAGTAACTCACGCTGCGCGGTAACAAGGATATCTTCGCCTTGATCTATCTTTCCGGCAGGCAACTCTATGAATTCCCGTTGCGGCGCATAACGGAATTGCCGCTCCATGACCAGCTTGCCGTTATCCAGCAATGCCAGCACAGCCACTGCTCCCGGGTGGGTAATGTATTCCCGGGTACTCACCCCGCCATCGGGCAGACTCACGCTGTCTTTGCGTACCTGAATAAAATTTCCCTCGTACACCAACTCCGATTCCAGACAGGTTTCTTTCAAGTCCATTGATATTCTCCAAGCCATCAAACAATAAAGTTTTAACCCGCATGTACAGCAGCGACAGCCGGGTATGTTTCAAGCACATCTCCCACCGGAGTTTTTACAAGTAAAAATAATCACTGCGCAAGAACAGCAGATCGGAATAAAACAAGCAGCACTGTTCGGAATTGCGCCTCTGGCGCATCACAAATATATATTTGTCAGGATGCCGATATGACTCCCGTTAAAAGTAGTGGAGCTGCCGTCAGGTTTGTATCTTTCACTCACATAACGCAGCTTTACACCAAGCTCTGGCGAGACCATATATTCGCCTTCGATGACGATACCGAAAGTGTTGCCGAGTGTGGCGTTCAAGGTGCTGGCTATTCCGGTGCCCTCGATCTTTGTGCCAGTCACATAACGCATGCCGCCGCCCAGTCGAACAGCCCCATTGGTATGGTAATAAGCCATCATCTCAAGCGGTATACGACTGAATGTCACGTCACCATTCCTTGCACTGACAACATCAAAATGATAAGCAACTGTTCCTTGCAGGTAGAAGTCCTCGTTCATGCGGTAATCCACTCCTGCATGGACAATATACGATCCTCCCGCTGTAATACTTTTTGTACTGCCATCGGAATAAGTCATTGTGACAATCTTTTCACCACCGAAGGTATATCCTCCTCCCAGCACAAACCGAAAATCCTTTTGCGGGACAACTTCACCAGCGCCTTGCTCAACAGATTTCGCATCATCTACCGGACCGGAGACTGTCTGACCGACCTCTTCCGCATAGACCGGCACCCAGATGGTCATTAACGCGATTGCCAGAATTACCCTGAATTTCATGATCCCTCCTGATGGTTATATATTTTATTTCCGACAACGACCCTTGATGTCATTTCTCCGCCTGTTTGCTCAATAACAGCCAGGTTTCTACCACCGTATCTGGATTCAATGACACCGCCGTGATGCCCTGCTCCACCAGCCATTGCGCCAGATCGGGATGGTCGGAGGGACCCTGCCCGCAAATGCCAATATATTTATTCGCCTTGCGGCATGCCTGTATCGCCATGCTGATGAGTGCCTTCACTGCCGGATTGCGCTCATCGAATCCTCCGGCAACGATACCCGAATCGCGGTCTATACCCAGCGTCAGCTGGGTGAGATCGTTGGAGCCGATGGAAAAACCGTCGAAATATTCCAGAAACTGATCGGCGATCAGCGCATTGGAAGGTATCTCGCACATCATGATCACGCGCAACCCGTTGTCGCCGCGCTTCAGTCCATTCTTCTCCAATTCCGCGATCACGCCCCTCGCTTCATCCACGGTACGGACGAAAGGGATCATGACCTCGACGTTGGTCAATCCCATCTCGTCCCGCACCCGCTTCATCGCGCGACACTCCAGCGCGAAGCAATCCCGGAAGCTTTCGGCGATGTATCGCGATGCGCCCCGGAAACCTATCATCGGATTCTCTTCATCCGGCTCGTATTGTTTTCCGCCTATCAGGCTGGAATATTCATTGGACTTGAAATCGGACAGGCGCACGATCACCGACTTGGGCGCGAATGCCGCACCCAGCGTGGCGATACCCTCTACCAGTTTCTCGACATAGAAATCCTCGGGGGTTTCGTATCCGGCACACTTTTCCTCGACCTCCGCCTTAAGGTCGGCAGGCAGATCCGGATACGCAAGAACTGCCTTCGGATGCACGCCTATCATGCGCGCGATGATGAATTCCAGGCGGGCCAGGCCGACACCTTCATTCGGCAGGCGGCAAAACTCGAACGCCAATTCCGGATTCCCGACATTCATCGAGATCTTGATCGGCGGCACGGGCATCTTGTCCAGCACCAGATCGATCACTTCAAAATCGATCTTGCCGCGATACACTTTGCCGACATCACCTTCGGCACACGACACTGTCACTTCTTCACCATGCTTGAGAATCTCGGTTGCATCGCCGCATCCGACCACGGCCGGAATACCAAGCTCACGCGCGATGATCGCGGCATGGCAGGTACGCCCGCCGCGGTTGGTCACGATAGCGGAGGCTCGTTTCATGATCGGCTCCCAGTCCGGATCGGTCATGTCGGTGACCAGCACATCTCCCGCCTGCACTTTGCTCATCTCGCTCGCACTCGCGATCAGGCTTACCGGTCCGCTACCTATGCGTTGACCGATGGCCCGCCCGCTTACCCTGACCTCGCCCTGTTGTTTGATGCGATAACGGCGCAATGTATCCAGATTGTCATTCGCCTGCACTGTCTCCGGGCGTGCCTGCAGTATGTAGAGCTTGCCGTCTTTGCCATCCTTGCCCCACTCTATGTCCATCGCGCGACCGTAATGCTGTTCTATCGCAAGTGCATATCGTCCCAACTCTTCCGCCTCGGCATCATTGATAGAAAAGCGGACGCGTTCGGCTTCCGGCACGTCTACCGTCCGCACCGAACGTCCTGCTTGCTTTGCCTCGTCAAATTCCATCCGGATCAATTTACTGCCAAGATTGCGGCGAATGACTGCGCGCTTGCCAGCCTTGAGGGCCGGTTTGTAAACGTAAAACTCATCCGGGTTCACCGCCCCCTGTACTACCGTCTCACCCAGCCCGTAGGCTGAGGTGATGAACACCACCTGATCAAAGCCGGATTCGGTATCCAGCGTGAACATCACACCGCTCGAGCCGATATCGCTGCGCACCATGCGCTGCACGCCCGCGGAAAGCGCGACATCCTGATGCTCAAAACCCTGGTGAACCCGGTAAGAAATGGCGCGGTCATTGTAAAGCGAGGCAAAGACCTCCTTGATGGCATGCAGGACATTGTCCGCGCCCTGAATGTTAAGGAATGTCTCCTGTTGCCCCGCGAAAGAAGCGTCGGGCAGATCCTCCGCAGTCGCCGAAGAACGCACCGCCCAGGACATTTCGGCACCTGCCTCATCTTGCAGCGCCTCATAAGCAGCCCGTATCTCCTGCTCCAGTCTGTCCGGGAAAGGTGTTGCTATGATCCATTCGCGTATCTGCTTGCCCGCGACTGCCAAAGCGGAAACATCCTCGGTATCCAGCTTTTCAAGCAGGTCGTGTATGCGGGTAGCAAGTCCGCTTTGCGCAAGGAAATCCCGGTAGGCGTCCGCGGTTGTCGCAAAACCGCCGGGAACGCGCACGCCAAGAGGCGACAACTGGCTGATCATTTCGCCGAGCGAGGCGTTCTTTCCACCCACGCTGGCGACATCTGTCATACGCAAAGAATTGAAGCTGGCGATATACTGTTTCATTACATCCCCCATGCAACTATTTATGACCAGCATCATAGGCCAATTCTGAAGCAGGTGAAACGATGACTAAACGACGCAGCGCATTTTTCGTTTCCGACCGTACCGGCATCACGGCAGAGAGCCTGGGGCGCAGCCTGCTGAGCCAGTTCGACGGTATCGATTTCGAGAAAATCACCGTCCCATTTTTGGATACGATTGAAAAAGCGCGCGAGACTGTCGAACTCATCAATGAAGCATCAATGAAAGACGGGCAGCGCCCGATCGTGTTCAGCACCCTCCTCCTGCCTGCCGTACGCAACATCATTGGGCAAAGCGATGCACTGATACTCGACCTGTTCGAGATGTTCATCCTGCCCCTTGAAAAAGAACTCGGCCAGGATTCGTCGCATGCAGTGGGTCGATCCCATGCCGCAGGAACAAACTACAGCGCCCGCATGGACGCGGTGAATTACGCCTTGAGCCACGATGACGGCGGTATCTCGAAAGAACTGCACAAGGCTGAAGTCGTACTTGTCGGCGTATCGCGCTGCGGCAAGACCCCGACCTCGCTCTATCTCGCATTGCAGTTCGGCATTTATGCAGCCAACTATCCTTTGGTACCCGAGGACTTTTCCGCCAACAAGCTGCCTGATGCGCTGAAGCCGATGAAGAACAAGATCTTCGGTTTGACCATACAGCCGCTGCGGTTGCAACAGATCAGGACTGAGCGAGCACCAAACAGCCGTTACGCATCACTGGAAAATTGTCGGTACGAAATACAACAAGCTGAAGAACTGCTACTTCAGGCCGGGGTCAATTGCCTGGATGTCACCAGCATGTCCGTGGAAGAGATCGCCACCACCATCCTGCACCAAACCGGCCTGAAACGTTAACCCTGCTTGCTGCGCTGGCGCACCGCCTCAAACAGGCAGATCGCCGCCGCGGCCGCCGCATTCAGCGACTCGGCATTGCCCGGCATCGGAATACTGATGACCTGTGTGGCATGTTGCAGCAACTCATCGGACAGCCCCGCCCCCTCGTTACCCACCATGAAGGCAACATTGCCGCTCAGGTCGCAGTCGAACAGACTGCGACTGGATCGCAGGCTGGTGGCCAGCAGTGTGCCGTCAAACGCTTGCGCCACACTTGGCAGATTCTGCCCTTCGTAGATATTCAATGCAAAATGTCCGCCCATCGCCGCGCGCAGGACTTTGGGTGACCATGCATCCGCACAGCCGTCGGACAGAAACACTGCATCGCATCCCGCAGCTGCCGCCGAGCGCAGCATAGAGCCGAGATTGCCGGGATCCTGGATATCTTCCAGCAACAGTGAGAAGCGGCTATCCTCCAAGGGTGTTACCGGTTGCGAGATTTCGATCAGCGCAAGGATACCTGTCGGAGTTTTAAGTTCGCTGAGCGCGGCGAAAAGTTTGTCATCCAGTTGCGTGACGGATGTCTCGCCTGTCTTTTCAAGTAACGAACCGATCTCGACATCCTGCAAAGCGGCTGCATTCACCAGCACACGCTGTGGCAACATGCCGGCGTCAAGATATGCCTCCAGCAGATGCGACCCGTCCAGCAGGGTCTGACTGGATTTACCGCGCTGGCGCGCGGATGTGGAAAGTTTGAGGAGTTCCTTGTAAAAAGGGTTGTCGCGGGACAGGATGGATTTCATGCCCGTGACAGGATCATTCCGCGGTTTCGTTCGCGGGAGACTCGGAAATCGCCGGTTGCGGGGCTGCCTGCCGGGACTCGGTATCCACGTCCAGAAGCGCCCCGATCTCCTGCAGCGAAGGCAAGTCCTGCAGCGCGCGCAGGTTCAGATCATCGAGCATCTGTTTTGTGGTCGCGAACAATTCCGGTTTGCCCGGCGCGTCACGGGTGCCGACGACTTCAACCCAACCCCGCGCCTCCAGTGTCTTGAGGATCTGGGATGACACTGCGACACCGCGTATCTCTTCGATATCGCCGCGGGTGACCGGTTGATGGTAGGAGATGATGGCGAGTGTTTCCATCACTGCGCGCGAATAGCGCGGCGGCTTTTGCGGATTCAGCCGGTCGAGATATTGCTGCATTTCCGGCTTGGCACGGAACCGCCAACCGCTGGCCACACAGGTCAACTCGATACCTTTATCCTGCCAGTCCTGAGCCAGTTCTACGAGCAGCGCTTCCATCTGGCGATTGTCCAGCGACACTTCGCTAAGCTTCTTCAGCTCCGAGACCGGTAGCGGCTCGGCACTGGTCAGCAATGCAGTTTCCAGCACCCGCTTGAATTGTTCCGTGTTCATTTCCCCGCCGAACAGATCGACAGGGATATGTTCACCGGTGTTTTGCGCCGCCCCCCCGACCGGATCAGGACTAGCGTTATTTACCGGCTCGCCGTTGGCGGGCAATGCCGCTTCTTCACTCTGCGGTGATGGCTCTACTTGTTCTGACATAGATGTTCCCCATTGTTTCACTTTGCTGTATTTCTACCAGATATTCTTTCGCCAGTTCCAGAATGGCAATGAAGGTCACGATCAATTTCGCCACCCCGTCATCGGTATCGAAAAGCTTTTCGAATTCGACATACTCACCGCCTTGCAGATGACGCAGGATATGTGTCATCTGCTCGCGTACCGAAAGCTGCTCGCGGCGTACCTTGTGATGGGTGTTGATCTTGGCCCGTGCCATGATACCCAGCCAGGCCTGGCGTAGATCCTCCACACTGACTTCCGGCAAACGTTCGCGCACGGTATTCTCGATCAGCACATTCACGATCTCAAAATCGCGCCCGGACTGGGGCAACTCATTGAGCTTCTGTGCGGCCAGCTTCATCTGCTCGTATTCGAGCAGGCGGCGCATCAATTCGGCCCGCGGGTCTTCGCCGCTATCTTCCTCGCCGATCCTGGGCGGACGCGGCAACAACATCCTCGACTTGATCTCGATCAGCACCGCAGCCATCAGCAGATAATCCGCGGCCAACTCGAGACGGTGCTTCTTCATCATCTCGATGTAGGTCATGTACTGCTGTGTGAGCTGTGCCATCGGAATATCGAGCACGTCCAGGTTGTGCTTGCGTATCAGGTACAACAACAGATCCAGCGGCCCCTGGAAAGTCTCAAGCACCAGCTCCAGGGCATCGGGCGGGATATAGAGATCCGGCGGCAACTCCAGCAGCGGTTCTCCGTGTATGTGCGCAAAAGGAACCAGCGGCATCTGTGTTTCCATCACATCCCCGTCCCTGGTATTTTTTCAGCGTTATTGATCATCGGCAATACAGGCATCAGCTGTAATCCAGTCCCATCGCTTCGCGTACATCGCGCATGGTGTCCGAGGCCTTCTTGCGTGCTTTCTCGCACCCGTCGGCAATGATGTTGCGCACCAAGGCAGGGTCATCGAGGTACTGCTGCGCGCGTTCGCGCATCGGACGCTGTTCATCCAGCACACCCTGGATCACGGGCTGTTTGCATTCAATGCAACCGATGCCCGCACTCTTGCACACCTGCACCACCCATTGCCGGGTCTGCTCGTTCGAATAGACCTGATGCAATTGCCAGACCGGGCACTTCTCAGGGTCACCCGGATCTGTGCGACGGATGCGCGCAGGATCGGTCGGCATGGTGCGGATCTTCCTGGTCACGCTTTCCTCGTCTTCACGCAGGCTAATCGTATTGTTGTAGGACTTGGACATCTTCTGCCCGTCCAGTCCCGGCATCTTGGACGCGACCGTCAACATCGCCTCAGGCTCGGAAAGGATCATTTTGCCGCCGCCTTCAAGGTAGCCGAACAAGCGCTCGCGGTCGCCATGAGAGAGGCTCTGCTGCTCGTCCAGCAACGACTTGGCCGACATGAGTGCTTCCTCGTCGCCCTGCTCCTGAAAGCGGTTGCGCAGTTCGTGATACAGCCTGGACTTCTTGCTGCCGAGTTTCTTGACTGCCGCCTCGGCCTTCTCCTCAAATCCGGGTTCGCGTCCGTAAATATGATTGAAGCGGCGGGCGATCTCGCGGGTGAATTCGATGTGCGGCACCTGATCCTCGCCGACCGGAACCTGGGTAGCCCGGTAGATCAGGATGTCCGCGCTTTGCAGCAGGGGATAACCGAGGAAACCGTATGTACTCAGATCTTTTTCGGAAAGCTTTTCCTGCTGGTCCTTGTAAGTCGGCACACGCTCCAGCCAGCCCAATGGCGTGATCATGGACAGCAGCAGATGCAGCTCGGCGTGTTCAGGCACCTTGCTCTGGATGAACAGGGTGGCGTGAGCCGGGTCCACACCCGAGGCAAGCCAGTCCACCACCATGTCCCACACGCTTTGTTCGATGACTTGGGGCGTGTCGTAATGGGTGGTTAGCGCATGCCAGTCGGCCACGAAAAAGAAGCACTCGTATTCGTGCTGCATTCTCACCCAGTTTTTCAAAACCCCGTGGTAATGGCCCAGGTGCAAATCACCTGTGGGACGCATTCCGGATAACACTCGATCAGCAAACATTCTCAAATCCCGAACAAAAATGAAATCATTCGATACACCAGATTGACCAGCGGAATAAGTATCCAGCCCAGCACAGGTGTCATCACCAAAAAGATCAGGATGAACATGCCATAAGGCTCCACCCTGGATAACTGATATGCCTGGCGGTGCGGCAACACGCTGACCGCCACTCTCCCGCCATCCAGTGGCGGTATCGGCAACAGGTTAAGTACCATCAAAATGACGTTGATTTTAATCCCCCATTCGGCCATCCCCAATAGCGGCTCGGCAAAATAACTTTCGGGAGACAACCAGGCCAACTTGTAAAGCAACGCCCATCCGAACGCCATTAGCAGATTGGAGGCCGGACCCGCGATCGCCACCCACAGCATATCCTGCTTGGGGCGGCGCAGCGCGGCAAAATTGACCGGTACCGGCTTGGCCCAACCAAACAGGATGCCTCCAAACCATAAAGTCAATAGCGGCAACAGAATCGTGCCGACAGGATCGATATGCCGCATCGGGTTCAGCGAGATACGACCCTGCTGGTAGGCCGTCATATCGCCGAAATGCTTCGCAACGTAGCCATGCGCCGCTTCGTGCAGGGTAATGGCAAACAATATGGGTATTGCGGCAATCGAGACGGTTTGTATCAGTTGATCGACTTGCATTATTCCTCGATTCCAAAATTTTTCACTTCGCCCTTGCCGCGACGCAGCAGGACAGGCGTATCGCCGGTCAGATCGATTACCGTGGTGAACTCCCCCCCCACAAAACCGCCATCAATGACCAGATCGACCTGCTTCTCCAGCAGGTCGCGGATATGCTCTGCATCATTCAGAGCGCCTTCCTCGTCCGGAAGGATCAATCACGAATACCGACGGTGCTGCGCTTGGGGTGCTGCAAGCGACGCGGAACCTCCTTCGTCGCATCCAGAATGAAAGTGTAATTGCCCGGCGTATTGTTCTTCAGCAACCGGAACTTAACATTGTCCACCCGTGCATATTTGGAAATCTCGGACAGGTCGCGGCACATCAATGTCATCTGATGCTGCTCATCCAGCTGGCGTATCTGGCGGATACGCGTCACCGCATTCTTGTCGTCCAGATGGCAGCCCAACGCATAAGAAGAATCGGTGGGATACACGACGATCCCGCCATCGCGCACGATCCCGGCTGCCTGACGGATCAGGCGCAGGTTGGGATTGTCGGGGTGAATCACAAAGAATTGCGACATCAGGTCACCATTTGCGCGGGGAACCGGTCCCAGCCTTCCCAAACCGGCTTGCAGCCAAGCGGAAAATCGGGCAACCGCCCCATATCCCGCCAACTTTCGCCGGGTCCGTGAAAATCCGAACCGCACGAACAAAGCAGGTTGAATTCCTCTGCATAACGGGCGAATTCGGCATATTGGGAGGGAGTGTGACTACCGGTCACCACTTCGAGCGCCTGCCCACCGAATTCGACGAACTCGGCCAGCAATTCTTTCATCGTCTTTTTGCCCATACCGCCTTTTCCACACATGTAGCGGCCCGGATGCGCCAGCACAGCCACCCCGCCGCTTCCGCGTATCCAGGCGATCGCCTCCTTAAAATCCGCCCATTGGTGGGGCACATAGCCCGGCTTACCTTTCGCAAGATAGCGGTTGAACACGCTCTTAACGTCCTTGCAATGGCCTGACTCGACCAGATAACGCGCAAAATGGGTGCGGCCTATCATGTTGGGATTCCCCGCGAATTTGTATGCGCCCTGCAACACTCCGCCTATCCCCGCCTTGGCCAGCTCATCGGACATCTTCTTCGCCCGTTCGCCCCGGCCGCTGCGCACCTTGCTCAATCCTTCCGACAACGGCTGGTACTCCGGATCGATGTCCAGACCGACCACATGCAGGGTATGCGAACGCCAGGAGACGGAGATCTCCACGCCATTGACGAATCCCATATTGTTCTTCGATGCGGCGACACGCGCCTCGTCCAGCCCTTCCATATCATCATGGTCGGTCAACGCCAGCACCTTCACACCCCGCTCGGCGGCGCGCGCCACCACCTCGGTGGGTGTGAGCGTACCGTCGGAATAGCGGGAATGGCAGTGCAGGTCGTAATCAAGCATCTAAGTACCTCTGGCAATCGTCATGAGCAAGCCGGAGTGCAAGGAGCCGCACAGAGAGAGACGAGGCATACCTTGAGAGGTAGACGAGGATTGAACGAGCACGCGACGCAGCAATCCGACTGCGCAATAGATTGACGGAGGTACTTAAGCATCGCCGCCACCCTTCTTCATAACCTTCCCCTCCTCCGCACGCTTGCGTCTTACCTCCTTGGGGTCTGCGATCAGCGGACGATATATCTCGATACGGTCTTTATCCCGCAGGGCGGCATCAGCCTTGGTCAACTTGCCGAATATGCCCAATTTATTTTGGGCAAGGTCGATCTCCGGGTGCTTCTGCAATATCCCGCTGGCCTGAATCGCCTCGGCCACAGTTGCGCCTGACGCCACTTGCTGTTTGAGCAGTAGCTGCTCATCGGGCAAGGCGTAGACAACCTCAATGTTGATCATGTCACTCATGTGTTTGTATAGACTTTTTCTGCACGGTGGATAAATGCATCCACAAAACTGTTTGCGATGTAATGAAACACCGGCCCGACCAGTTTCTCCAGCAACTTGCTGTAAAACTCATAATGCAGACGAAACTCTATTTTACAGGCTGAATCGCCCAAAGGGATAAATCTCCAGTTCCCGTCCAGTTGCTTGAACGGGCCATCCTGCAGGGTCATATCGATCTGGTGCGGCGGGGTGAGTACATTCTCGGTGGTGAAAGACTGCTTGATGCCGTGATAATCGATATGCACCGTGGCATGCACCGTGTTTCCGTCCAGCGCACTGATGCTGCCTCCGCCGCACCACGGCAGGAACTGCGGGTATTCCTCCACGCGGTCAACCAGGTTGAACATCTGCTCCGCGCTATGCGGGACTAACACCGTTTTCTCTACCAGAGCCATTGCTTGCAGAAGCTAAAAATCAAAGGCTGGTAGAATAGCCGAATACACCATAAAACTCACCCATTCCGGTTCTATTTCGAAGGTCAAACAAGGCGATGACGAGCGAACGAGGCGGGCAGTGCATATGCACGGCAAGGAGTGAGCAAGGATATCAACGCAGTTTCACCGAAGAAATTGGACTGGAATAATGAGCATTATCCAAAACAAGAAGGCCTTTCACGAATACTTCATCGAAGACAAATTCGAAGCGGGCATCATGCTTGAGGGATGGGAAGTCAAAGCGATTCGTGCCGGTCGCGCGCAACTGAAAGAGGCTTATGTAACAGTCAAAGGCGGCGAACTTTATCTTTTCGGCTCACATATCAGCCCGTTGCTGAACGCCTCCACGCATATCCACCCCGACCCGGTACGCACCCGCAAACTGCTGCTGCACAAACACGAGATCGACAAGATCATCGGCAAGGTACAGCGCGCCGGATTTACCCTGATGCCGCTGGACATGCACTACAAGGCAGGTCGCGTCAAACTCGAGATCGGCCTCGCCAAAGGCAAGAAGCAGCATGATAAAAGGGCAACCGAGAAGGATAAAGACGCCAAACGTGAAGCTGCAGCCGCAATGAAAAAGGCGCAACGTTAAATTCAAAAACATTGAACCAGTCGTCATTCCCGCGAAAGCGGGAATCCAGCTTTTAAGCTGACTGGGTTCCCGCTTTCGCGGGAACGACGAAGACGCCTTCATGCAACAGAGTTATGATGATTGTACGGTGAGCTTCCCCCGATAAATAGTCTTCCAAGGGCGACGTAAAATTAACGTTACTTTTGGAGGAAGCAGATGAAGAGAATACCGAAGCAGGAATACAC
>JBGSMU010000054.1:0-6710 GCA_041739955.1 Gallionella sp.
ACAAGTCACCAATGAAGTTTCTGGAAGACTGGCTTATTGCTCAGCAGAAAGAAAAGCTGGTAGCATGAACGCCACTTCTTGGAAGACGAAAAACCGAGGGAAGCTCAAACAGTGGATACTCTATGCTTTGTTTATTAAGCATTATTTTTTATTCTGGATAGCCTTGGATAACTCTGGATAGACGAAAATAATTAGACGTTGAACAGGAAGTTCATCACATCACCATCCTGCACCACGTATTCCTTCCCTTCCACACGCATCTTGCCCTTCTCTTTTGCGCCCGCCTCACCGCCGCACGCGATGAAGTCGGCGTAGGAGATCGTCTGGGCGCGGATGAAACCCTTCTCGAAATCGGTATGGATCACGCCTGCCGCCTGCGGCGCGGTATCACCCTTGTGGATCGTCCATGCGCGCACCTCCTTCACACCGGCGGTGAAGTAGGTCTGCAGACCAAGCAATTCGTAACCGGTACGGATCAACTTGTTAAGTCCGGGTTCATCCAGGCCCAGGTCGGCAAGAAATTCTTTCTTGTCCGCATCATCCAGATCGGCGAGTTCCGCTTCGATCTTGGCGCACAATGCAACCACAGGAGCACCTTCTTTGACAGCATGCTCACGCAGGCGATCCAGATGTGGATTATTTTCGAAACCATCTTCCAGAACGTTGCCAACATACATCGCAGGCTTGATCGTGAGCAGGCAAAGCGGCTTGATGATCTCCTTCTCATCATCGCTCAAACCGGCCGTACGGGCAGGCTTGCCTTCGTTCAGATGGGGAAGCAATTTTTCCAGCACGGCGACCAGCTTGATCGCATCCTTATCGCCGGACTTGGCTTTCTTGCCGTCGCGCTGGATGGTTCGTTCAACGGCAGCCATATCTGCAAGCGCCAGCTCGGTGAGGATGACCTCGATATCGGACAGCGGATCGACCTTGCCTGACACATGTACCACGTTCTCATCGTCGAAGCAGCGCACGACGTTGACGATCGCATCTGTCTCGCGGATGTTGGCGAGGAACTGGTTGCCCAGCCCTTCACCTTTCGAGGCGCCTGCCACCAGCCCGGCGATATCGACGAACTCGACGATGGCCGGCTGCATGCGTTGGGGATTGACGATCTTCGCCAGCCCGTCCATGCGAGGATCGGGAACCTCAACGATGCCGACGTTTGGTTCTATCGTGCAGAAAGGATAATTTTCTGCAGCAATGCCCGCCTTGGTCAGTGCATTGAACAGCGTGGATTTACCTACGTTGGGCAAGCCGACGATACCGCATTTGAGACTCATGGAAGTTCCTTGCTATTGCTGGATTCATAAAGGCGCGAATTGTAACATCCTTGGCGTCTCCTCCCGGATGCGCAGAATATTCCAGATTAGAGTCGTAAATGAAATGGGCGTTGCCTCGTATCGTTCTGACTTCACAGGCTGTATTCGTGGAATCCCGAGGGGGTCAAAATACCCACATTGAATAAACCACCCATGCTACAGTTTTCACGAACAGCATAGGGGCGACAACGCAGGGACGCCGTGCCCCTTTAACGGCTATTACCTGAAGTGCGACCAAGATGGGCGATTTGACGATCAATCTGATTTGGGATTTTGGGCGGGAGAGAAGAAATGCGAAAACTTAATGCGATGCTGACCCCTTTAATACCTGTTGCCAATGGCCGTGGCACATCACACGATAGGGGTTACGAATAATTTCATAAGGAGTACGACATCATGGCGTTTGTGAACGAATTTGTGCCTGAAGAGCAAAAAACAAAATTCAAACAGGACCAGGAGGTTTTTCATAACCCCTGGACGCCGAGATTGCCTTTACGCCCATATAGATGGGTAGTAGATCGTGAACGGAATGTATTCATCATTCACTTGGGTGCGGATCGCCCCCGCCCGCCGTCGGATTACGCGACCGAGGGGAAGCCAAGAGAATATATGGCCTTGAGCTGGAATGGCATGGTCGTCAAGTTCGATGCGACATACGAAGAAACCGGGCGATATCTGGACAGTAATCTAGTGGGGAGCTGGGAGGTTATAGATATCCGCATTCCTCCGGCCCTGATTACACAGCGCAGCGCGATATTGGAATTGATACGCGAGGGACTGAATACGATGGAGGCTAACACTTGCGCTCCAGACAGACTGAGCAAGCTCAACATTCATTTCAACCTTAAAGTACAAAACTGATTCGAAGGGAGCAGATCATGGCCTTATTGTTTACTGATGCAATCGCAGCGTTTCAGGGTATGGACTAAAGGGGGCTGGACTAAAGGAGTCAGCATCGCATTACTTTTTACAATTCCAAAGTACCGTAGTCGAATTGTATTTCCCATCTGCCCCAGTATGGCGGACAACTTGTTGCCCACCTGATTTTAACGCCCTGGATTTGGGTGTTAGGCTTCTTCCCCTGTGCGCCGCCGAGTAGCGCAGGCGGGTCAGGGGTAGTCCGACGAATATGTTTGAGCACGTGGCCGCGTAGCGGATCGTGCGAGTTTATGAGGAGGCCTGACCTGCCAAGCAACGCAGGGTACCCCGCAGGGGCGGGAAACTGGGGTCGCTTTTTCTTTGGTTACTTTCTTTTGGCGACGCAAAAGAAAGTGACTAGCTGCCGGGCTACCCCCGGCGGGTTTGATGTTGGGGATCGCGGGCAAGGCCAGCTCCTACAACATAGTTATCAGGCACTATGCAGCTTCAACATCGCTGCTTCGGTTTTACCTTCGATGATCAGATGAGCGACGATCTGTGCCTTATTCATCGCTTCCTCTATCAACTCTCGTTCTTCGCGACGGGGATCACCCAACACATAATTCGACACTTCGGCGCGGTCACCGGGATGCCCGATACCAATACGCAAGCGCCAGAAATCTTTGGTGCCCAGATGGGCTATCGTGTCCTTCAGCCCGTTATGGCCGCCGTGCCCGCCACCCATCTTCAGGCGCGCCACTCCCGGCGCAAGATCCAGTTCATCATGCACCACCAGTATTTCCTCGGGTGCGATCTTGTAAAACTGTGCCAGCGCGCCTACCGCACGCCCACTGCCATTCATAAAAGTCTGCGGCAACAGCAACCACACTTCATGGCCATGCAAATGACCGCGCACGACCATCCCATGAAACTTGTTTTCGCTCTTGAAGCTCAGTTTCTGCTGGCGCGCGAGTTCTTCCACCCACCAGAATCCGGCGTTATGCCTGGTGGTTTCGTATTCGCGTCCGGGGTTGCCCAGACCAACAATCATTCGTATCGCAGTCATTCCAGCCAAAGTGCCCTAATGAAAAAACCCGCCATGCCGTTGTCAGCTATGGCGGGTTTCACAGGGAAGAGCCCCTGCTTACTTCTTTTCTTCCTTGGCAACGCCAGCCGCAGCGGCAGGAGCCGAGGCAGCTGAAGCTGTTGCAGCTGCTGCAGCCTCTTCTGCCACTTCAGCATCGGCCATGCCACGCGGAACTTGAACCACAGCAACGACAGCTTCACCTGAGTGAGCGCCGTGTGCGGCAATTTCAATACCTGCAGGCAGTTTAAGGTCGGCAACGTGTACCGAATGTCCCAGCTCAAGACCACCCAGATCCACCTCGATGAATGCCGGCAGGTCTTTGGCCAAACAACTGATATCCAGCTCCGTCATCACATGGCTGATCTTGCCGCCGCCGATTTTCACGCCAGGCGCGACATCCTCGTTGATAAAGTGCAATGGCACGCTGATGTGGATCTTCTTCTTCGCATCTACACGCTGAAAATCGATATGTTGAACCTGCTGGCGGAACGGATGCATCACAAAATCGCGCAGCAGCACGGATTCCTTTTTACCTTCCAGATTCAATGTCAGGATGGAAGCATGGAAAGCCTCGTTCTTCAATTTATAATACATATCGTTCTGATCCATATCGATCAGACTTGCTTCACCCGCGCCATACACAACACCTGGCACGCGGCCGGTGTTACGCAGACGGCGGCTCGCACCCGTACCTTGCGCCTTACGAATTGTTGCATTGATTTCTATCGTCATTTTACTTCTCCAAAAAACGGAATCGTCCGCGACCAGACAATTCCTGTGTTGCGGCAGCCAACATGGCTACCGCGAATCCTGTTTTGTTACTCGGTAAACAATGAGCTTACCGACTCTTCGTTGTTGATGCGGCGTATCGTCTCAGCCAGCAGCTCGGCGGTACTTAGTTGGCGGATTCGTCCGCAATTGCGGGCTTCCTCGCTCAACGGGATGGTATCGGTGACCACCAGTTCATCCATTGCCGAATTCTTGATGCGCTCGATAGCGGGACCGGACAGCACCGGATGTGTACAGTAAGCCAAGACCCGTGTAGCACCCTTTTCCTTCAACGCATTGGCCGCCTCACAAAGCGTGTTGGCGGTATCCACCATATCGTCCATGATCAAACAGGTACGTCCGGCAACTTCACCGATGATATTCATCACCTTCGCCACGCCCGGCTTGGGACGTCGTTTGTCGATGATCGCCAGATCCGCTTCCAGCTGCTTTGCCAGGGCACGCGCCCTGACCACACCGCCCACGTCAGGCGACACCACGATCAGGTTCGGGTAGTTGTGCTTCCAAACGTCCGACAACAATATCGGGCTGGCATAGATGTTATCCACCGGAATATCGAAGAAACCCTGAATCTGGTCGGAGTGCAGATCCATCGTCAACAAACGATCCACACCTGCGCTACTCAACATATCTGCAACAAGTTTTGCGGTGATCGCTACACGCGCCGAGCGCAAGCGGCGATCCTGGCGTGCGTAGCCGAAATACGGCATCGCGGCAGTGATACGTCCGGCGGAAGCACGCTTCAGCGCATCCACCATGACCAGCACTTCCATCAGATTGTCATTGGTTGGCGCACAGGTCGACTGCAGGATGAACACATCCTTGCCCCGCACGTTCTCGAGGAGTTCCACCATCACTTCGCCGTCGGAAAAACGACTGACATTGCAACGTCCAAGATGCAGGTTCAAACGCCTTGCGACTTCTTCAGCAAGCTTGGGATTGGCATTTCCGGTGAATACCATCAACCTGTCGTATGACACGTGCAGCCCCTTGAAATATAACGAAAAGGGCTTGCGCCCCGGTAATCAGCCAGAACTCGCGCCCTGAAATATTGCTTCGACCATTCGCCGAAACCGTGATGTGGCTGGGGAGGTAGGGATCGAACCTACGAATGCCGGAATCAAAATCCGGTGCCTTACCACTTGGCGACTCCCCAATAACTTAAATTGGCACCCAATCATGCAATGGATGCTTTTCCAAACCTTGCGCGACGACTCCGCGCATCCCGATGGGCAATTGCCGTAATACTGCATCCGCTTTGCTACGGCTGGAAAATTCGGCAAACACGCAGGCGCCAGAGCCTGTCATCATTGCCTTGCCGAAACCGCCCAGACACTCCAAATAATGTGCTACTTCAGGGTAAAGACCGCATACCACTGATTGCAGGTCGTTATGCAGCTGACTCTGCCCTTCCGAGAGGGCGCGCATTGTGATGGAAACCGTATCCCGTGTCAATTCCGGATGAGAAAAAATCTGTGCTGTCGGCACGTGTACAGGCGGGAAAAGCACCACATACCAGGATTCCGGCAAAGGATAGGCTTGCAGCTCCTCGCCCACCCCCTCGGCAAATGCATTCTCGCCGAACACAAACACCGGTACATCCGCTCCCAGAGCCAGACCGAGCCGCATCAGGCGCTGACGCGACAAACCCAGCTCCCACATGCGATTCAGCGCGATCAGCGTGGTTGCGGCGTCCGAACTGCCTCCGCCCAGCCCTCCGCCCATCGGGATGCGTTTCTCTACCGTGATATCCGCGCCCAAAGTGCAGCCGGTCTCGGCCTGCAACAGTCGCGCCGCGCGGACACACAGATCCAGCTCCTCAGGCACACCTTCAACGATATTGGTGCGATGCACCACGCCGTCCTCGCGCAGCTCGAAATGCAAAGTGTCGTGCAGATCGATAAACCGGAACAGGGTTTGCAGCAGGTGCAAGCCGTCCGGCCTGCGACCGACGACATGCAGGAACAGATTAAGCTTGGCGGGTGCGGGACATGTCAGATTCATCCGGTAACTCTCATTGCGGGCTCCAGTCCCACTCGTCGATCAACAATTGAACCCGCAGATCTTCACGGCTCAGTTGCAGCCGGGACGGCAGCGTGTCTTCATAACGCAGGTAACGCACTTCCCATCCGTCCTGGTAGAGCACGGAAATCCTGCCGTCCTCGCCACGCTCTATTTGCGCCGGACTATGATCGACCGTAAGCCCGAGCACCCAGTAGTGCAAACCGTCCAGCGGCAGATGCCAGCCCAGCACCTGCTGCATCAGCGTTTCCACATCGTCGGCCTGATAGTGCTTGCCATCGGTGTCCAGCGTCGCTTTGTGATCTTCACGGAAAACACGACCCACGGTCTGCCCCAAGGGCGCAAGTAAGAGGATCTCGTCCGTTGAATCGCGATGCGTCCAGTGCAGTCCGGCATTATGCTTGTCGCCATTGTGACTGATCGAGACACGGCCATTCATCGCAAAAGGTACGGCTTCAGGCTGTGCCGGCGCGGGATTCGGTACAGGGCGGAACAATGCGCAGCTGCTCAGCAGAATCAGCGGCAATAATTTGATTAAACTCGCGCGGAAACGCATTCATCCCCCTGAAAGCAGTCAGACATAAATTATCTGACTTCAATGATCAATTATATCAAGATCTTAAGAGGAAAGG
>JBGSMU010000059.1:0-3541 GCA_041739955.1 Gallionella sp.
CTACCCCTTCAACGCCTTCCGATCCCTGCTCGGGATCGCTGGCGATGTCACTGCCCCGACCTACGCAGAGCTTTACTCCGTAAAATCACGAAACACTACATCTGGTAGGTGTCTGTGACAACCGGATAAGCACGCAATGAACAATATGGCATGTATCAGAATCATGATGCGCGGCGCTGCTCGGTGATCCCGCCGGGTACGGATACTTCCAGATTCTCACCTCCCGGCCGCAAGAAAATTGACCAGCAGCTGCAGAATGAGATCGACCGTTTTTTGTTTCAACGCGACAAGCCGATCATCCTGACGCTGTGCCGTCCCGAGCTGCGCAAAAACCTGAAGGGCCTGATAGCGGCATATGGCGAAGACAAGCAGCTTCAGGAGACTGCCAATCTGGTGATCGTTGCGGGTACACGCCAGGACATCCGTGATCTGGAAGAGTCTCAGCAGGCAGTCATGAATGATCTTATTCTCGATATCGACAAGTACGATCTGTGGGGAAAAGTGGCTATCCCAAAACATGTGACCCAGGATGATGTGCCGGAATTGTATCGATTGGCCGCACGCAGCAAGGGCGTGTTCGTCAACCCTGCTTTGACCGAACCTTTCGGTTTGACCCTCATTGAAACTGCCGCGAGCGGATTGCCTATGGTGGCGCCGGATGATGGCGGTCCAAGGGATATCCTGACGAATTGCCGCAATGGCATGTTGGCCAATACCCTGGATCACACCGCCATCGCGGCCGCGTTGAATCAGGTGTTGTCTGACAGAAAGCAGTGGCGTGCATGGTCGAAAAACGGGATTGCGGGCGTGCAGCGGCATTACAGCTGGGACGCCCATGTCTCAAAGTATATGAGGGAAGTGCGCCAGGTGTTGCGGCGAGACCGAAAGCGTTTGCGGCGTCAGCAGGCAAGTGTCCTCAATGTCGGAAAGTCTCACATCCCTCTGGCTTCCAGAATGCTGATCAGCGATATCGACAATACTCTGATTGGAGACAAGGAAGGGCTGGATGAGTTGATACTTTGGCTGCGCGATAATGCAGAGAATATGTCCTTTGGCATTGCGACCGGCAGGCCGCTGGAAAGCGCAGTCAAGATACTCAAGAAACACCGGGTACCCGTTCCGGATGTATTCATCACCTCGGTGGGCAGCGAGATACATTACGGTGTCCAGCTCAGCCCGGACATAGGGTGGGCGAATCACATTCGACATCTATGGCGTCGTGATGATCTGGAACGTGTGCTACTGGAGATTCCAGGACTCAAATTGCAGGCACCGGTGAATCAGCGAGAATTCAAGTTGAGCTATATTGCATCCACTGGCCAGATGCCAACCTTGAAGCAGATATATAGCCATCTGCATGCGCAAGACCTGCATGCCAATCTCATTTTTTCTCATGAGGAGTTCCTTGACGTCCTGCCTGTGCGCGCATCGAAAGGGCATGCAATCAGATATCTCGCTTACAAGTGGGGCCTGCCGTTGAAAAGTTTCCTGGTGTCCGGGGATTCCGGTAACGATAGCGAGATGCTGGTGGGGGACACACTAGGAGTTGTAGTCGGGAATCACAGTCCCGAGCTTGAGCCGTTGCGCGGACTCGAGCAGATATACTTTGCGCAAGGCCACTATGCCGCCGGCATACTGGAAGGGCTTACCCACTATGCATTTGGCAAGAAAATCAGGACTCAGTCCTGAAACAACGAAAGTGATCGATCATGTATGAACAGGTATCCCATTCGCTGCTCAATGACATATTGATCGCGCTGAAGCCCGAAATAAAGAACCAGAAGCTGCAACATTTTTATATCCGTCTGGGGGCGAATTTTTATGCCATCCACTCCCTCTTCAGTACGCTATACGGCGATAGACCGGATTTCAGGCAACAGATACAAAGCCTGGTCGAGGCGATGGCGCGTCAATATATCCGCAGGCCGTCCTACCTTAAAAGAACCGACCTTGAACGTGAGAAAGACCATAACTGGTTCCTCAGCCAGAAGTGGGTGGGTATGGCGCTGTATTGCGATGGATTTGCCGGCGACCTGAAAGGGATGCAATCCAAACTTCATTATCTGCAGGATTTGGGGGTCAATCTGGTGCATATCATGCCTATCTGCGATTGTCCTGAAGGCAAAAGTGACGGCGGCTATGCAGTGAGGGATTTTCGAAAAATAGATAGCCGTTATGGAACGCTAGATGATCTGGATGATCTGGCTGCAAGCTTAAGGAAACGCGACATGCTGTTGACTCTGGATGTGGTGGTCAATCACACCTCCGACCAGCACGAGTGGGCGCAGATGGCTCGCAAGGGCGACAAAAAGTATCAGGATTACTATTTTACTTTCGATGACAGGCAAATCCCGGATATGTACGAAGAGTCCATGCCGGAGATATTCCCCGAGAATGCACCGGGAAACTTCACTTTTGATGAAGAGATGGGCAAGTGGGTGATGACGGTATTCAACCAATATCAATGGGATTTGAACTATCGTAATCCTGCTGTTTTCATTGAAATGCTGAACATCATTCTGTTCTGGGCCAACCATGGTGCAGATATTCTAAGGCTTGATGCGGTGGCTTTCCTCTGGAAAAAAATGGGCAGCGCCTGCCAGAACGAGCGCGAAGCCCATCTGATTCTTCAACTGATGAAAGACTGCTGCCAAGTCACCGCCCCCGGTGTTTTGTTCATTGCAGAGGCAATTGTCGCGCCTTCCGAGATCGTAAAATACTTCGGTGAGGATGCGATCAACGCCAAGGAATGCGAGATCGCTTATAACGCCACCTATATGGCGCTGTTATGGGAGGCGCTGGCAACCAAGAATGCCAGTCTGCTGAATAAAG
Source organism: Gallionella sp. (assembly GCA_041739955.1). Lineage (GTDB taxonomy): Bacteria > Pseudomonadota > Gammaproteobacteria > Burkholderiales > Gallionellaceae > Gallionella. The sequence goes on from JBGSMU010000059.1 coordinate 2,833, forward strand.
GCATACGCAGTATTCCGGACAAACTGGAACGCGCGACCTGGCTGAATTATGTGCGCTGCCACGATGATATCGGTTGGGGTTTCAGCGATGACGATATTGTTGCAACCGGTTATGAGCCGTTTGCACATCGTAAATTCCTGGTCGACTATTACACGGGGAATTTTGAGGGTTCTTCGGCAACGGGGCTTGCTTTCGGCAAGAATCACAAGACCGGGGACGCACGCATTTCCGGGGCTCTGGCTTCCCTCGCCGGGTTGGAGTCAGCGCTGGATACCAATGACCAGAAAGCCGTTGATGCGGCAATAAAAAAGATACTGTTGCTGCACAGCATGATTCTTTCGTTCGGGGGGATCCCCCTGCTCTATTACGGCGATGCGATAGGCTCATTGAATGACGATTCTTATCTTGATGACGAGAACAAGAGTTTTGATAATCGCTGGGTCCATCGCCCGAAACTGGATTGGGACAAGGTGGCCAAAAGATTGCAGCCCGGAACTGTGGAACATCGCATTTTCAACGGGATAAAGCAGATGATATCCATACGGAAGGACACCCCGGCCTTTGCCGATCGTGACGATCGTGAATTACTGGATGTGGATAATCCGCATCTATTTGTGTTTGCCCGGTTTGAACAAACAAACAGTAATTCCAGGGTGCTGGTTATCGGGAATTTCGATGACCAACCCCAGTTATTAAATCTTGAGCCATT
>JBGSMU010000118.1:0-7858 GCA_041739955.1 Gallionella sp.
AAATGAAAACACTACTTGCACAAGCGCCCCCGCTCATCGTTCAAAATCTGGCGCGAACTATCAACAGGTCCACTGTACAGCGCATGTACTGTGCTGCATCATGCAGTCGCTGTGATGGGACTATGGCGCAGAATCGATTGAAATTCTGTTGCAAGTGATGGAAAACAATCGCGAAGATTTGGTGGTGATCCTGGCTGGTTACAAAGACCGCATGGACAAATTTTTCCACAGCAATCCCGGAATGCGTTCACGCGTCGCACACCACATCGATTTTCCGGATTACAGTGCCGATGAGTTGTTGCACATCGCCAAGCTAATGCTGGCCAGACAAAATTACCGCTTTAGCGCCGATGCCGAAAAAGCTTTTTATAAATACATCTCGATACGCATGACGCTGGAACATTTTGCCAACGCACGCTCGGTACGTAACGCTCTGGATCGTGCCCGCCTGCGCCAGGCCAACCGTTTGTTCGCCACCGCCAGCAAATCGCTTAGAAAAACCGATCTGATGACACTGGAAGCGGAAGATATTTTAGCCAGCCGCGTGTTTAGCGAAGGCAGACTGGATATGGACGGAGACGAAGGCAGTAACATAATCGCCGATTGAATCGCAACGCATGGGAAAACAATACGACGCGCTAACCGAACCACATCTGGCGTTCATCGCAACGCAGAAGGTATTTTTTGTGGGCACGGCAACGGCGGATAGCCGGATCAATGTATCGCCCAAAGGCATGGACTCTCTGCGCGCCTTATCTTGCGAAAGAGTGGTGTGGCTCAATCTCACCGGCAGCGGCAACGAGACCGCAGCGCATGTGCAGCAAGACCCGCGCATGACCCTCATGTTCTGCGCATTCGAGGGCGCGCCGCTAATTCTGCGACTGTACGGCACTGCGCGTGCGATCCATCAAAACGATCACGAATGGTCAGAACTATTTTCTCATTTCACGCCCTTGCCGGGCGCCAGGCAGATTTTTGATCTATCGATAGAATTGGTGCAAACCTCGTGCGGATTTGGTGTGCCTTTTTTAACCTATAAGGAAGAAAGGCCTTTGCTTGCCGATTGGGCGACGAAAAAAGGGGATGATGGCGTGCGAGATTATTGGCAAGAAAAAAACCAGGCGAGCATAGACAACATTCCCACCCATATCATCGAAAAAAACTTCAACCATGATGGTGCAAACTAAATGACACTCAACGAACTCCATCGCGAAATGCGCGCAGCATTGCAAGGCTCAGTTGATGCCGCAGCAATTGATCGTTTAACGACTGAAGCCGCCCGCTACGCCAGTACGGTGGGCTGGGCTGACGGCGTGATAGACAAAGATGGGCGCATTGCGCAAACCTTCGAAAGCCTCAGAGAAATGGCACAAACCCGCTTCGAGCAAACCCGCAATACCGACGTCGCCACTTTGCACGATGCGCTGGCTGATCTCATACTCGCCATCCGTACCCATGACGAAGATATTGACCCGTCACCCGACAACGACGACCAGCACCACGACACCTGATAGTGTCAACGCTAATCAGAAATGTCCGTTACCACTCCTGTTTACGCTTGTTGCTGAGTAACGTCCTTTCCATCATGGACGCCACATACGATGGGTATATTTCTCCGAAGCCGTCTCTCGTCAGGTTTGTGACCGGTGTTGCACCTCGCCAGCATTGTATGTACCAGGTTGCAGGCATCGTGCAGGAACAGAGACTCGTTCGCCAGTTAGAAGTCGCGATAACAGGTGATTTCCATCGGTACTCCCGTTTTTGCATAAGCCTGCAACCATTATCCATGCTTCGAACTGTTTTGACGAAATGCTGCATGAAAGCAACAACTGATTACACGATTATAGGTACAACAGCATGAACAAATCCGTTGATAAGAAAAAAACCTCCCACCAGATCGCCAGCAAAGTATTGGTCGGCATCCTCACCGGCAGCCCGAACGACCTGCCCACTGTGGTCAAGGTGCGAGATACGCTGACCGAACTCGGCATCCCCAGCGAGATCGTGGTGGCCTCTGCACACCGCACCCCGGACAAGGTGCTGGCCTATCTCGATCGTGCCCACCGGGAAGGTGTGCAGATTCTGATCGGCTGTGCCGGTGTGGCAGCCCATCTGGCCGGCGTGATCGCGGGACACACCCGACTGCCGGTGATCGGACTGCCGCTATCGGGCGGTGTCATGTCCGGTCTGGACGCCCTGCTCTCCACCGTGCAGATGCCGCCGGGCGTGCCTGTCGCCACCGTTGCGGTGGACGGCGCGAAAAATGCCGCGATGCTAGCCGCGCGTATCCTGGCGCTGCAAGACCCCAGGATCGACCTGGCACTGCAGGAGGCTGCAAAGCGCGAGCGTGTCCGTTACGACCAGACAGCGGATGAAGCGCTGGCAAAACTGCAGACAACATAAGGGAGGCAGCATGCCTATCGCCAACCTGGCCAACATGATCAACCATGCCAAACAGCACAACTATGCGGTTGGCTCCTTTGGCGTGGCCAACCTGCAATTCCTCGAAGGCATCATGCAGGCTGCGGAAAACTGCCGCGCGCCCGTCATCCTCAACCTGATCGAGTCGCATTTCGAGCACTACGATTTCGAACTCCTGATGCACGCGGTCAGCGCGGCGGCACAGCGCGCTACCGTTCCGGTGGCGATCAATTTCGATCATGGCACCAGCATCGCGACCGCCGAGAAAGCAATCCGCGCCGGCTGTAACGGTGTCATGGTGGACACTTCCGCCCTGCCGTTCTCGGATAACCTGTGGCAGACCCGCGATATCGTCAACATGGCTCACGCCTGCGGGGTCACGGTCGAAGGCGAGCTGGGTTACGTGCCCGGTGTCGAGGGTGATAGCGCAAAAGAGCATCCCGGCGAACTCGCTTACACGTCTGTCGCCGAGGCAGTCGGTTATGTCGAGCGCACCGGCGTGGACTGTCTTGCGGTATCGATAGGCACGGTGCACGGGCGGATGAAAGGCACACCTAAACTCGATTACGCGCGGCTGGCCATGATCAGGGATGCCGTTGCCGTCCCGCTGGTGATACACGGCGGTACCGGACTGAGCGACGAGCAATTCAGGAAACTGATCTCGAACGGTATATCCAAGATCAACTATTACACCGGGCTCGCCGATGCCGCCAGCCGTTGCATCAGGGTAAAAGTCGCCGCCGACCGCAAGGGTGATCACAGCACACTGGTCGCGGAAGTTCGGGATGCCGTGCGTCAGGACACCGAACGATGCCTGCATCTCTGGGGTTGCGGCGGCCGGGCTGCAGAAGTGTTGGCGCAATGCCAGGCCTGGAACAATCTGGAGCACATCGTGCTCTACAACGTTCCCGCGTCACTGTCGGAAAACGAGATCGCGTCGATGATGCGTAAAGGGAAAGAATCCCTGAGCACCATCCCCGGCGTACTGGGAGTCCGAACGGGCAAAGCGATCCAGCCGGACGGTCGTTACCGCTACTGCTGGCTGGTCAGGCTGGCCAGCGAAAACGTTGTGGAACTGTACAGGGATCACCCCGCACACCAACTGTTTGCCAACAAGTTGTTCCGCCCGGTTGCCGAAGACAGGTTAACGCTGGATTTCGAGGTGAATTAAACCTAAATCCCTGTGTCGCACCACGAAGAATTGAAGTGCACGAAGAAGTGCATGAAGTTATCCGTGAATCGGGAATAACCTTTTTTGTATAAGCACAATCTCACGCAACCCGTTGAATAACCTTCGTGATCTTCGTGTGCTTCGTGGTTGCATGAGTTTTTAAAGATCATTGAACTATTTTTCACATCCCATATCTGATTCATTACTCGTCATTGCAAGTTGCGATAACGGGTATTTCATTAGTGAGGTGTTCAAATGAAGAAAGCTTATGCAGCAGTAGGAAGTTTTGTTCGTTGGGTTATCACGGGCTTCGTATCGTTCATCATCGCGTTACCAACCTACACTTCTCTCAGCACTTCGATGTAGAGTTTTGAGTAGCACCCAGGGAGCCGCGCCGGGTTTTCTCCTCCTCCTTTTACCGGCGCGGTGACCTACTTCAGATTCTTTCGCCTGCTTGCGATAGCAACTTGCGGATTCACAGCCCTCCGGGAATCACACCCTTCAAGAAAAAAGATCCTGCTGTTTGGGATCGCGCCCTGACCTGGCAAGATCTTCCAGCGCTTTTCTTGCAGTATCGGTAATGCCGTGGTTTTTGCCATGCTCAAGCAATTTCGCCACCGCCCGTTCAAAAGGATAATCGGCATCCATCCATTGCTCGACCAGTTCCCTGGGCGTATATCTCGCCAGCTTCAGCGTGCCGGATTTCACCTGCACCAGATGGGCGCAAGTCCGCCCTCTTTTCGCGACGATGGCGATATGCCGTTGCCTGTCCATCAGCACCTGTCCGCGCGTAACGTTCAGTTCATGCGGAATGAAGTCCAGGGTGCAGTAATCGGTTGGGTCTTTGGCCATACCTTATTCAAAGCTCCATGGATGTCTTTAAAAATCAGGAGTTCGCCCAAATGCAAGGCGCGGGGGAAATTTTAGTTCCGGCTTACCTGAAGGTAAGCCTACTCTGAAACTTCGTTTTGCAGCGCCGCATATGCAGCTATATGCAAGCAAGAAATTTTTTGCGCAACGCTGCAGTTGGGATGAAGTCCGGATTTTGAGAGGCATCCTTAAATCACTCGTTCGTTGCCGCCGTCTATAGGCACCTGCGCGCCGGTCGTCTTGGCAAACAGCGGCCCGCACATCTCGGCGATCAGTTCCGCGACATCCTTGCTGGTCACTTCCTCGTGCAGCACGTTGTTGCGCTTGTAATCGTCTATGCTCATACCGTAATGGGCGGCACGAGATGCCAGCACTTCCGGGGTCCAGATCGCGGTGTCGAACACCGCGTTCGGGTGTACGACATTGACGCGTATCCGGTCATCACCCCATTCCAGCGCGGCAACACGGGCGGCCTGGGTCAGTGCCGCCTTGGCAGCCGAATAGGCCACTGCGCCCGGACCGGGCGCCGGTACATTCTTCGAGCCGTTGACCACGACACGCCCGTATCTTGGCGCAGCCTTCAGCAGCGGATACGCCTCGCGCAAGATGGACAGGTTGGAGTCGAGGTTGACCGCCATCACCCTGCGCCATTCGTCATCGGATAACTCCGCGATCTTCTTGCCGCCGGGGAAGATGCCCGCATTCAGCACCAGCATATCGAGTCCGCCGTATTGGCGCAGCGTCAGCTCGATCACGCGCCGGATTCCCTGCAACGATGTCAGGTCGGCGGTGATGCCGAGGTAATCTACCCTGTCGAACACAGTCTCCACCGCCGGATCGATGTCCACACCGATCACTGCCGCGCCGCGGTTCAGGAACGACTTTACGCATGCCTTGCCGATGCCGGATGCCGCACCTGTCACCAGCGCGACCTCGCCCGCATACTCTTTTGGCGCGCCGGCCTTTTTCAGCTTGGCCTGCTCCAGATCCCAGTATTCCACCCGGAACAGGTCGACCTCGCCCAGCGCCTGATAACCGCCCAGCTCCTCGCCGCGCAGGATGATGTCCTGCGTATGCATATAGATATCCTCGATGATCTTGGTGTCGCGCGCCGAACGCCCCGCCGTGATCAGGCCGAACTCCGGATCGACGATCACGCGCGGTGCCGGGTCGAGCATCGTCAACCTTAGATTGACCAACTCCACATTGCGCTCGAAATAGCGCTTATAGGCTTGCACATAAGCATCGACATCGCGCCCGAACATCGGCAGGCGCTTGGTGCGGATCACGTGATCCGGTGTCGCCGGGCCGCGCTGCGAGAATTCCGCGGCATTGGTGAAGCGTGCAAATGTCTGCGCAACCGGACTCGAACAGCTGCGCAGCAACATCGGAAAACCGGCGGCTGCCGAAATGATCTTTCTCAGCTCTGCCAATGTGAGCCAGCTCGCATCCGGTTTGATATTTTTGACCGTAGGCAACTGCGCATGCCGGTCGAGATATTCTTCGGCACGACCGACCAACTCTATCATCCTGTCATAAGACTGTTTTGCGGTATCGCCGAAACTGAAGATACCGTGGTTCATCAACACCATGCCGATGGTGCGCTCGGTGGCCTGCCGGGGGAATACCTCGGCGCACAGTTTTGCAAGATCGAAGCCGGGCATCACATAGGGCAGCACAATGACTTCGTCGCCAAATATCTTGCGGATCAGCGTTGCGCCGTTCGCGGTGTTGGTGAGTGCCACGATCGCATCGGCGTGGGTGTGATCGACGAAACGGTAGGGGATCAGCGCATGCATGATCGCCTCGACCGACGGTGCGGGTGAGTTCGGATCGAGCGATGCCAGCTTGAGCTCGCGCGCCATATCGAGGTCGGACAACTGGTCGAGCGCCGCCAGCTTCAGCATCGCATCCATGCGCACCGGCACGAAATCCTCCTGCTCTATCGTCGCCAGATCCGAACCGCTGCCTTTCACATAAAGCGTTGCAACCTGCTCACCGAAGATGTCTTTCCACTCGCCCTTGACCGAAGTGTTGCCGCCACCGTGCAGCACCAGGTCGGGGTTCGCGCCTAGCAGGCGGGAAGAGTAGACACGCTCGGCCAGAATGCCGTGATGTAGCTTTGCTTCTTCATCGTTCCAGAGGTTTTTCATCGCCTATCCCGAGTTGTGTAAATTTTCCTGCTACTCAATCACCCTCTCCCGACCTTCGGCCACCCTCTCCCGCTTGCGGGAGAGGGGCTGGGGGAGAGGGTATTATCTCAACACTTTCATCGCTTCCGCATCCGCCTTCACCACGCCACGCTCGGTGATCAGCCCCGTCACCAGCCGCGCCGGGGTCACGTCAAAACCATAGTTGGCGGCGTTCGAACCTTGCGGGGTGAGCTGTACAGTGCGCACCTTCCCATCGTCGCACAACCCGGAGATATGTGTCACTTCTTCCGCCGCGCGTTCCTCGATCGGTATCTCCTTCACACCGTCCTGCAGCGTCCAGTCTATCGTCGGCGTCGGCAGCGCGACATAGAACGGCACGCCGTTATCAAATGCGGCCAGCGCTTTCAGGTAGGTGCCGATCTTGTTGCACACATCGCCGCGCGCGGTGACGCGGTCGGTGCCGACGATGGCCATGTCCACCATGCCGTGTTGCATCAAATGTCCGCCGGTGTTGTCCGCGATCACCGTGTGCGGCACGCCGTGCTGACCCAACTCCCACGCGGTGAGGCTCGCGCCCTGGTTGCGCGGGCGTGTCTCGTCCACCCACACATGCAGCGGAATCCCTGCATCGAAAGCTTTGTAGATCGGCGCCAGTGCCGTGCCCCAGTCCACCGTCGCCAGCCAGCCTGCATTGCAGTGGGTCAATATATTCACCGTGGCTTTCTTCTTTTCGTGCATCGCTCGGATCAGCGCAGAGCCATGCTCACCGAGGCTGGAACAGATCGCCACGTCCTCATCGGCGATACGCGCCGCTTCCTGCCATGCAGCCGTAGCGCGTTCGCTCTCAGGCAACGGTGCCAGAAAATCACGCATGCGCTCGATGCCCCAGCGCAGGTTCACCGCCGTAGGACGCGCCAGCAGCAGCTTGTCGCAGCTCGCCTTCAGCGCCGCATCCGAAGCATGGTCACGCATCGACAGCGCCACACCGTAAGCACCCGTCACGCCGATCAGCGGCGCACCGCGCACCTGCATATCCTTGATCGCCCGCTCGGCATCGCGCATGGTTTCGAGGCGCACAGTAGTAAAGATGTGCGGAAGCCTGGTTTGGTCGATGACCTCCACCGCCGTGTTGTCAGCGGTGGGCCAGATGGTGCGATAGGGGGTGCCGTTAACTTTCATAATTCTTCTTCATTGGTAGGTTGGGTTGAACGAAGTGATACCCAACAAAAACAACGATGGGTAT
>JBGSMU010000131.1:0-4893 GCA_041739955.1 Gallionella sp.
GTGTATCACTTGTTGGCCAGTCACTGGTTGAGTGCGCAACTTGCCATGATCCACATACACAGAACACAACGTTCCTGCGTAATCCAAGTGGTAACGAAGGTAGTGCAACTTGCTTGTCCTGCCATACCAAGTAAAGTAGTAGTAGCATAAGCCGAAAGGCAGGCCAGACGGAAACGTCTGGCTTTTTTTTTAGTTAATACAGTGGAGTGGCTTCTTAAAAAGCTTTGTGTGGGCTATTGATAATTGAGTTTTTGTCTGGATTTTCTTGGGGAGACACGTGATAATATAAATTCTGGTCTGTTGGCGTCCTTCTCGGAGGTCATGATGACCGCTCGTTTTCTGGTGTCTGAAATTTACCAAGCCCCCTCCCGCTGATCAAACGTTCTGGATCGGAGCGCATGGACCCATATAATTTGCGGAAGGATTGGAGTTGAGGGGAGTTGTTGGTTGGTAACCGCCAATATATTTTACGAAGTGATCAACATGAAAGGCAGAAATACGGTGAAAGCAACTAAAAATGAAACCAGCTTGGTCTGGAGTGTAGTTATCTTGCTTGTTGGGTTTTGTGTGAGCATGAATGCATCGGCGGCAGATAATAAGTCAGGCGTTACAGAAGCACAGCAATTTTTCGCAAAAGTTGGTGAATTGGTAATTACTCAACGTGATTTTAATATCGCCTATATGGCAGCATCAAAAAACAAGTTCTATCACGGAAAGCCATCAGAGTCTGAAGTTGCAAATTTCCAGCGGGAAGTCGGTGAAAAACTTATTGCTGATGCATTGCTGGTTCAGGAGGCTAAGCGGCGCAAGTTGAGTCCTGACAGCTTAGTGGTTGAACAAAAACTCGAGAAATTGGACGAGCGAAATGCAGGTAATCCTGCTTGGCAAAAAGTTCGCGAACAGGTTTTGATCGACGCCAGGGTAAAGTATGAGGAAGTTAGTCTACGAGATAAGCTGGATCAGATAGTGCGAGATGTTCCGGCGCCAAATGAGAAGCAACTTCGGGAATATTATTCCAGCCATAAAAAGGCATTTACAGCGCCTGACCAGTTGAGAGTGTCGCTTATTATGCTCAAAGTGGATCCTGGTTCAACAAAGGAAACCTGGCAAGCAGCAGGTAAGTTTGCAGAAGACCTCATCAAGCAATTGAAAGAGGGAGCAGATTTTTCTGAAATTGCCAAGAAGTATTCTGATGATAGGCAATCTGCGGAGCAGGGTGGGGATATGGGCTATCTACATGGTGGGATGTTGGGTGGGCTCGCAGAGCAGGCGGTCTTGAAGCTTAAGCCTGGTGAATTGACTGATGTCGTTTCATTTATGGAGGGTGTAGGGATTTTAAAGTTGACTGAGCACAAAATTGGAAAATTGAATGATTTCAATGAAGTTAAAGCGCGAATAGATGACCTTTGGAGGAAGGAGGAAGGTGAGCGCCAGGTTAAAGTCCTCATAGCGCAACTCAGAAAAGGGAGTGAAGTGTATGTAAACGATTCTCTATATATTCCCATCAAGTAAGTTATTGAGAGCAATTGGAAAGGGGCAGCGTTATTTTTTCAATGCTGAAATATAGAGCGGACCGAGTAACAGGCATAGATGTTGCTGGGTACTATAGAAATGATGATGAATGCCGATTGGGCTGATGATTGGTTGTCATCGCTTGAGTGCTTAGCATTGTGCAATATGGGGGAACTATCGGCGAGTTGTAGAGACAAACCGTGTTGCTTGGTTGTACTTTGCTATTAGTATGATTCTTAAAAGAATTCAATGATAGCAAGCGTAAAAACTTCTAAGTTGGAAGATTGGGCAAAGCCTGTGTGTTGCCATGGCGAATGCAGAGAGTGAAAGGCCTATCTATTGTTTTTCTAGCGAAACAATCAGCTGTTTCTTTCTCCGCGATTTATGTGTTCTTGCAATTTGCAGTCAGATATAAAGTAAGTATCCAGATACGATAAAGAAATGCTAAGAGCAAATCAGATCAACATCAAAACGATCAATATCAGGCGAGTATCAGGGATGCTGGTGCCGATCGCTTTGTGCATCTTGAGCGGTCCTCTTCAGGCAATTGCTGCCGAGGCGGGTGCGGTGATGCAGATTGCACCAATACGTTTTGGTTATTCCACTTCGGGAAAAGTTGATTATCTTGTGCGTTACACCAATGCCGCGGGAAATCAAAGAATGGAACAAGTTGTTGGTTTGGGAGCTAGCGTTGGGGCTAAAGCTGAAACATTTGTTTGGCAACCGTGGTTTCTTCGAGTTGGGGCTGATACAAGGTTTACAGTAACCTCGCAAATAAACGACCAATCGAACCAAAACAGTTTGAAGTTGGCGCGTACAGGTGAAATGTTGTATAGAACTGTTGAGGGCGGAGCAAATTTTAGCGTGCTGTCACAGAGCCGATTTCCATTTCTGGCAAGGTTCAGTAGAGCCGACAATAGGCGAGAAATTGGAATAATCAATACACAGACTAGCGAGTTGATAGACAGGATGGATTTGAGTCAGGAATACAGATCGCGCAGAGGTGGTACCCGACTATATGCAAATTATAAACAAGATAGACACGAAGACCAGAACGCTCTGGTAAGCCATAAAAAGTATACGTTACTTGAAGCCTCAACGCTTATTTCACAGGGTCAAACAATCCAAATAAATTCACTAAGGACGAGTGAAGATAGCGAAGTTTTGGGTTATGCAACAACATTTGATAATTTGACTGCTCGCCACATATATCGCAATGCAGAGCTCTCTCTTGCGACGATTGCAACTCAGCAAACTTCCAACCCTGGTACTGAAATGTTGCAATACAGTACAGTCGGAACTTGGCGGCCTGTAAACAGCAGGCTTACAGTTGTCGGGGGGGTGCGTCTGTACGATAACATTGGTTTATCTGGTGTAAAAAGTGGATATACCGGAGCCAATGTGGGTGCAAACTACGCTGTAAATAATTGGTTCAGATTATATGGTAGTGTGAACGTTTACGACAGCAATGGAGTGCAGTCAGTATCATCATCGACTATCACAAACTTGTCAGCAGCTGCACAGCATCATTTCGAGACACTCAAATTAAAGGATTTAAATTACAACAGATTTGTGTCTGCCAATGTATCCAACAATTCAAGGCTTGCAACAGATTCGAATACAAATACCACCTCTGCAGGCAATTCTCAAACGGCTTCTGTTAGATTGCAGCATGGCCTGCAAGGCAGTAATGTATTTTTCACCGGTGGCACGGGTTCCGCGAGCCAAGAGTTATATGCACTAACATCTTCCGCTAGCGAGCCACTTATGCAATTGCGCCATAGTGCTATATTCATACGAAGAATATCGAGATTTAGAGTCAGTTTGAGCGGCCGGGATACGCGGGATCTTACGGGCACAAAAAGTTTCCTGCAAAGTCTTGCTCTGCAAGGAAGTCAAGGCCAAGCCGTTTCTAGTACTTCTTCAATTGCCGGCAACATAACAGTCCGCGCTTTGCGCACGGGTTATGATGTCGGCCCGAGTCAAATTAATGAATCTCTAACCTCAACTGCTACACTGCAATACCAAAACAGCAGAGCGTTTGGGGTGCGTAATATGATTTTCACTTCTTATCTGCGTGCAATAAGCGCGGATCTGCTTAATAACTCCAGTGAACTAAGTCAAAGCATGTCAAATCAAGGTCAGTATACTTGGGACAACAAGTTAACTTATACCGTAGGGAAGCTCAGACTAGAGTGGCAAGGGACAGTAGAAGAAATTCGTTCCGCAAATATTGTTCGGCTTTCCTTTCATGCACGAAGAAATTTTTAGTCTATTGAAAAACCAGAATCATCTGCTGATGTAGTCAGCGTGTTCCAAGCTGAGAAATCGAGGTTGCTGCCTAGATGATTATAAATTTGAAACACTTTTTGATACGGTTGCTTGCCATCAGTTCATTTTCGCTGGTTGCAATATTTTCCTTTGTGGACTTGGCTATTGCCGAATATGGCGATGTAGTTATCAATAATTATGCAGAGGCGCAAGGGATGCGGCCTGTGATATTTCCTCACTGGTTCCATAGAATACGGTTCACATGCAAGGTGTGTCATGCAGATCTCGGCTTCAAATTCAAGGCTGGCGGCAATGATATTACGATGTTCAAAATCATTGACGGTCAGTTCTGCGGTGCGTGCCATAATGGAAATATTGCATGGTCTGTCAAGAACTGTAATCTGTGCCATTCTGGCAAGCCGGGAACGCCAACGCAGGTGCACGAAAGCACATCGCAGGAATTGGCAGTTCCTAACGCGAGGAGGTAGATTGAATAGCCATTCAGGATTTCTGTGGGCGTTAATGGCGTTGTTCTCCGCACAGCTTAGTTTTGCGGCGAGCGAAAATAAATCCAATTCACCGAAGGGTGAATATAAGGCGCCATCAATGACATATGAAACTCAGCAACTAGGCACTCCCTTGTCAGGCTCCAATTCATTCAACCGATTGCTGAAGATAACGCGTCGCCACCAGCCTCCAAACGAAGACGGTATTCACGACCCTGAAAATGACGGAACTAGTCTGCTTCAACCACCACTGGAAGCTTATTCCAATCTACCCAAAACCTTGAGTGATTTGGGAAATGGTGTGGATTGGGTAAGGGCTGTCGATGAACATTTCATCAGCCCCAGATGGGATTTGAATGATCCGGAAGAGCAACCGCTGGTTATGGATTTGAACATTATTCGTTTTCCAAGAGGGTCAATTCCGAACGAATTATTTCCGCACCGCCAACATACGTTGCTATTGGACTGTTCCAATTGCCACCCTTCAATTTTTATCCCGCAAAAAGGTGCCAATCAAATCAGTATGGCAGCAAATTTGCTGGGGCAGAAATGCGGTACTTGTCATGGCAAAGTTTCATTTCCATTTTCAGAGTGCAAACGTTGC
>JBGSMU010000133.1:0-7706 GCA_041739955.1 Gallionella sp.
GTGTATCACTTGTTGGCCAGTCACTGGTTGAGTGCGCAACTTGCCATGATCCACATACACAGAACACAACGTTCCTGCGTAATCCAAGTGGTAACGAAGGTAGTGCAACTTGCTTGTCCTGCCATACCAAGTAAAGTAGTAAGCAACAAAATAAAAAACCGCCCAGTATGGGCGGTTTTTTATTTGGCGAACGGAATTGATACAAGCCGGTTTTCAACGTTAACGTTTGCCAACAGTCGTAAGTGTGAACTGTCCTTACCTTATACCTGCAAGTTTGAAATTCGGATTCTCGATGATTCCCAAGCGATTGCCAAAAGGGTCTTGCACAGCTGCAACTTTGATGTTTTCACCGACATCCCTTACCGGTTCCAACTCAATGGCGCCGAGCTTTATGAGTCTGGCAAATGCCCGTTCGGCATTTGAAACGCCCCAGAGTGGCTGCGGTCCGGAAGTCCCCGGAGTCCCATTGGGCAAAAGCCCTAGCTCAAAACCACCTACCGAAAATCCGACGTAGAAAGGCTGGTCGAAATAAGGTTCTAGGCCCAAAGCTTCCGTATACCATTTCTTTGCGGACGATAATTCAGGGACTGGATAGATTGCAGTTCTAAGACCAAGGAACATAGACATTCTCCTCGAGATCAATAACTCTACACGAGCATATTTAACATACAGAGATAGATCTGCACCACATCAAGCGCGATTGCTGAGTTCAATGAGTTGCTGCAACTTATCTTTTGCCGCTCCGCTGGAGATGACTTCGTCGGCTTTCCTGATCCCATCTGTCAGCGTCTGGGCAAGCCCCGACACATAGATCGCAGCACCGGCGTTCAGTTGCACGATATCGCGAGGCACTCCCGGTTGGTCGTCCAGCACGGCTAGCAACATGGCTTTCGCTTCCGCTGCATTGCCGACCTTGATGGCGTCCAATGATGCGCTCTTCAGCCCGAACTCTTCAGGTGCGACAGAATATTCGTTCACCTGCCCATCTTTAAGTTCCGCGACGCTGGTTGTGCCGCTGATGGTGATCTCGTCCAGGCCATCGCTACCATTCACCACCATCACATGGCGACTGCCAAGGCGCTGCAACACACGCGCCTGGATGCCGACCAGATCGGGATGGAACACACCCATCACCTGGTTGTCTGCACTTGCCGGATTAGTGAGTGGGCCCAGTACGTTGAATATCGTGCGCACCCCCAGTTCCTTGCGCACCGGGGCGGCGTATTTCATCGCACCGTGGAAATTGGGGGCGAACATGAAGCCGATGCCGATCCGGTCGATACTCTGGCCGACCTGTTCCGGCGTGATGGCCAGATTTACACCCAATGCTTCAAGTACGTCCGCAGAGCCGCATGTGGAAGAGACCGAGCGACCGCCGTGCTTTGCCACACGGGCACCCGCCGCTGCGGCGACCAGCGCGCTGGCGGTAGAGATGTTGAAAGTATGCGACGTGTCGCCGCCCGTGCCGCAGGTGTCCACCAGATGGTCGCGGTTGGTCACAGGCACTTTGCTGGCAAATTCACGCATCACGAATGCGGCGGCGGATATCTCGCCGATAGTCTCCTTCTTGACGCGCAGTCCAACCAGGATTCCCGCGATCTGAGCCTGTGTGACTTCTCCGCTCATGATCTGGCGCATCAGCGAGACCATCTCGTCGTAAAAGATTTCGCGCAGATCGATCAGTCGGGTCAATGCCTGTTGGGGTGTGATCATGGTTATTTCTTCCCTTCCAAAAAGTTCTTCAGCATGTCATGCCCGTGCTCGGTCAGGATAGACTCGGGATGGAACTGCACCCCGTGCACGGCGAGTGTCTTGTGGCGTACACCCATGATCTCGTTGTCGTCGGTCCACGCGGTGACTTCCAGACAATCGGGCAGCGTTTCGCGCTCGATCACCAGCGAGTGGTAACGCGTCGCGGTGAACGGGTTGGGCAGGCCGGTGAACACACTGTTGCTGTGGTGATGGATTGCGGAGGTCTTGCCGTGCATCAGCGTCTTGGCATGGATGATCTTGCCGCCGAATGCCTGACCTATGCTCTGGTGACCGAGGCACACGCCCAGCAGCGGGATCTTTCCGGCAAACTGCTTGATTGCCGCAACCGATATTCCCGCCTCGTTCGGAGTACAGGGGCCGGGTGAGACCACGATGTGCTCAGGTTTCATTTTGGCGATTTGCTCGACGGTTATCTCGTCGTTGCGGTGGACCACGACATCCGCACCCAGCTCGGCGAAATACTGCACCAGGTTATAGGTAAAGGAGTCGTAGTTATCGATCATCAGCAGCATGTTTAAGCTATCCTATTGAATTAACAGGCCGTCGCCTGTGTTTCTGCCGAATGACACCCGCTTTACTACCCGCTTTTTTCATTGCTGGGGATTGGTTCGCTGGCGCGGACGGCAACGAGAAGGGTGCATTATCCGGTACATGGGCAAAGCCATCAAGGCTTCACGTCACCGATCTATTTGCCGGCGTCGGCAAAGTGATCTTCCCGGTCATGTAGTTGATAGGCTGGCGCGGCCTGTGCGCTTCGGCCTGCTGGCTTTCGCGCATGATGTATGCCTGCTGCAATATCCACTCGAACTTGTTTCCATCCGTGTCTGGATTATAGACGGGGTACTTGGTCGCAGCGCTCACCATCGCCACCCAACCCCTCCACCGATGAAATACTGACCATCGGTATCGAGTGTGGCATGGATGCCAGCATGCAGCGCTTTGACCTGCAGCAGATCCTCACGGAAGGTGAGCCGCGCCACATTGGTCATGCCGTTCTTGATTCCGTAGTCGATGCGCACTTCACCGGTCTGCTCGGGTTTGAACCACGGCAGCGGGTCGCGGCGGTCGAACGTTTGCACCTCGCCAGTCTGGGCGTCGATCACCGTAGTGACGGTGTGAGGGTGGGTATCGTTCGGCAGCTTGACCGAGTCGAGCACGTACTTGTTCGGGTCGTCCTGAACGGCTGGCGGCAAGTCCAGCTTCTTTTTGACCGTCGGCACGTAGACGGGAACCTTGGGTGGCGTGATGTCCTGATGCCGGGCGCCACGCAGTTCGGCGGCGGGCTTTGCCACGACGGTAGAGCCAACGGGTGCTGGCTTGTCGCGGAATGTCTGCCAGGCGGTAGCCAGCACAACCAGACCAGCCAGCAGAATGAGATGGGGCTTGTATTTATCCCACATGGTCAGGCCTCGTTCGTTGAAAGTTGCGCGCCGCGGTCATCGAGAACCGCAAGCGCAGTAGTCAGCATCGGCACAGCTGACGGCCACACATAGGCGAACACCCGCCCCGTATCGAACGGCGCGATGCTGACCCTGTTGCCTTGGTTGCCACCCAGCACCAGCAGGTTGCCCTTGGCATTGCGGCCAACAACAAAGCCGACGTGGCCGCCGCCTTGTCGCTCGAACACGACGATGCAGCCGGTAACCGGTGCGGCCAACTTGCTACCCCACTCGGCCCACGCCTTGGCGCGCATCCAGTTCTTGGGAAGCGCAAGACCAGCGGCATCAATGCAGTAGGCTACAAAGACACCACACCACGGCGTTTCGTCGTCTGCCCACCATGCCTTGAGCTTGTGCAGCATCGAGGCAATAACAGCGTTGGTCTTTGGTCCGGGGATTTCAGTCAGGCCGATGTTGCGTTCGGCTTCGATAAGCCATGCTGGTTTGCTGGTCAAGATGTTCTCCTTTGATGGGGCGGAAAGAGGATTCGCATGCGGCGCTCACAGAACAAAAGCGCGGCGATGCCGGCGGTCGTGATTGCGCTCTGCCAGGCAGGAATGCCGCCGGCCAGCACAAAGACGATCTCGGCAATAGCGCCCAGCGTGAGCATGTGGAATGACACGCGCACCAAGAATGGCGTGCTCTTGCTCATGCGGTTGAGCGCCGGTTCTGCACGGACGACGACTATCGAGGCGGCCATCAGCACGATGGCCTGTAGCAGCAAGGTGATCATTTGGACACCTCCTCGGCCTTCTTGTTGGCGAAGCGGTATATGGCGGGGCCAAGCACGCGGTAGCACAGCAGCCCGACCAACAGTGCGACCGGCATGTGCATCATGTCCGCCGTGACTGCCTGCGGCCACGCTGAGAACGATGTCACACCGACAGCGATGGCCGGTGTCATGTAGCCAGCAACGATTGCCGCGATGACGGTGATCGAGACGCGCTTCATAATCGGCATCGGCGGGTGATACGACAGCGCCCAGAGTCCGCCGGCAAGGCCAGCTAGTAGGATTTCAGGATGTAGCCCTGTGGCCACTCCGAAGATTGTCAGGCCTGCCGCAAGCGGCGCGGCCATGAAGATGGTGCTGGTTGGTTCTGCCATTCAAGCCCCCTAAAAAGAAGAAGGCCGCACTTTGCGGCCTGTGAAGTAAGACAGGAAGTCACACGGGGAAGGAGGCGGGTCGCTTGGCTCCCACGGCGTTTCGCCACCGCATTCCCAGATGTCGTTATTCACCATTTCCGAGCAGATCACGCCGCCTGCATTGCGCGTACTCTTGCCGAACAGGTGATACACCGGACGCAACAAGAACAGGAAGTAGTCGAAGAACCCGTAGATGTTGTCGTCGCTGGTGAGCTTGCCTTCGAGGTAAGTCTGTGTCACGTTGCCGGGCGGGTCGAATAGTAAGACCTGGTCCTGCGGGTAGTACGGCCACTTCCTGCGGCGTCGCAGCAGGTTCATGTCGTACATCAGCCCGGCTTCCTCGTCCACCCATGCCACGTGATAGGCAGGGCATCCGGTGAAGCGCTTGGTTAGGCGTCCGGATAGCTTGTTCGCATTGATGATGATGGCGATCTTCATGGTTACACCACAGGGAACGATGCCGGCCAGCCTGCCGAGAAGTCGTAAGCCAAAGGATCTGCAGCAGCCTCCATCGCGGCTTTGTGAGCCTCGGCTGCGGCGAAGGCCGCGAAGTCCAAACCGGTGACGGCTGCAAGCACGTCGTTTGCGCGCTGCACAGTCATCTTGATGAAAGTGCCGTCCATCGTTTTCCACTGGATGTCCTGGGCGCTGTATTGCAACACCGTTGTGCCAACTCCGCCCGCTGCAACCGCCGCATCAGCTAGTCGCAGAAGGCCGATATATTGCGTGCGGCTGGTCTCGTCGGTGTGATACCACTTTGTGCCAACCTTCACGCCACCGTGTTTGACAGCGTCGCGCTTGGCTTTGATTGCAGCCCATTGAGACACCTTCGCATCTGCGATTATTTGAATCGACGCAGAAACAATGACCCATGCGCCAGCCCTGAAAAAGCACCCGTCTGTGGCCGGGTTGTATGCTGGGGCGGCGACCCCAGCCCTTAACATCCAGTCCGACGGTGTGTCTGTCGGGATGTGCTCAAGTGTGTCCGGATGGTATGCGTCTCTCATCGTGCAACTCCTAGTTTGTTGAGAAGGTTGAATGAATCCGCCCATTGCGCATGACCTTGCCATGAAGCAATGAAACGCTGTAGAGACAGCGCGTCGCCGCGCGCTCTGTATTTAATGATCTTGCGTTTTGCTGAAACCACTGATTGCTTACGCAGCAGCTTGTGTGTTGGCCAGATGCGGTATCCGAGCCAGTCGAGGCCATACGACACATGCCCGATGCTCCACTTTGAAAACCGCAGCCCGATCTGTGATTCACAGAACCACTTGAGGCCTTGCTGCAATACCGCCAGCGCCTCGCGGCTATGTGCGAAGACAATCGTGTCGTCCATGTAGCGCAGCCACGCTTTGATGTGCAGGGTGTGCGTCAGGTATCGGTCGAGCACGTGGCCGTAGACGTTGGCGAATAGTTGGCTGGTGAGATTACCAATCGGCAAGCCCTTTCCTGTTTCAGGCAGGAATGCGGCGATCAATGCCAGAGTGTCGCTGCAGCTTACTTTGCGGCGTATCTCGCCATGCAGCACAACCCGATCGATGCTGGCGAAATACTTGCTGAAATCCATCTTGAGCCAGTGCGTGAAGCCGCGCCGCATTGTTGCCTGAGCTTCGATGGCGGCAATGTGTGTTCCTCGTCCCTTTCGGCAGGCGTAGCTGTTTGGCAGAAACGTCCGGTCGAAGATTGGCTCGATCACATTGCAGAGCGCGTGCTGCACTACGCGGTCAGCGAACGGCAGTGCCGAAATCTCGCGGCGCTTCGGTTCGTTGACAAAGAACTTTGTTGGCGGTGATGGCCGATAGGTTCCGTTGCGCATCGCGGCAGAAAGCGCCCGCAGATTTGCAGCCAGGTGTTGCTTGAATTGCAGGTGGCCACAGCTGTATCGCTTGCCTCTCGACGCCTTTTCATAGGCGCGGTAGAGGTTCGGCATGCTGGAGATTTCAGCAATCAGATTCTTATATTTCTTTCCCACGAGCGCCTTATTTTGTTTGGGGTTGCAAGTCCGTCTTTCGAGGCTTCCTACTCGACGTTCCCTTGACCGCGTAATGTATTTGCCGAAGCAGGGTGGCGTGGCTGACCATAAAACTACAAATGATCTGTGCTGGTGGCCTTGACCATTCAGCACGGGTGAAACTTATCGTCACAGGCGGCCCGCAACCCGATGTTCCAGTTCGAGTTCCACGGGTAGTTGTTCCAGTTGGAGCACCGCGAACCGGAGCCCGCGCCGTTCGCGCGCGTGCCGCTTTTATCCACGTTCACCCTTTGCGCTTTTTGTCTTAATCCAAGCGCCCAGCATCTTTCCGGTTTCAGCGAGGTGGATACTTGCCACCTCTGCCTGATGCCGACTAATCAGCTTGCGCTTGCCGTCCGCCAAAAAGCGCACCATGTATCTCAGGTCGGATAAGCCTGCATCAGCCAGATACAGCTTAGAGACTTGTCCAGATTTACCCGCCTGAGAAAACATACTTACCTGCTCGAACATCGCCATGATGAGGCGGTCACGCGCAATGCCATGCGTGCGGCGAATGTTCAGAGCAATCGGGTACATATAATTTATGAACCCTTCGAATTTTTCAGTTATCGCCAGCTGACGCTGGCTGGCGAATTCGTCACTTAATGTTTCCACGGTCACTTTCGCTCCCTACACAGATTGCAAGTGGTCACAGGCGGCCCGCAACCCGACGCTCCAGTGCGAGATCCACGGGGAGTCGCCCCAGCCGGAGGACCGCGAACCGGAGGCCGCGCCGTGCGCGCGCGCGCCGCCCAGAATGACGCGCACCAGACCATGCGTGCCGAAGGCATAGATGGAGCCTCGCTCGCTACCTGCTGCGCCCGTATTGCCGGTTACTGCCTTCCACGACACCGCGCCAGCAACGTCCTGATAGGCGCTGGAATCCTGCCCCCATACCCAATGATGGCCAGACGCCTGCTCGATGCCGTACTTGCTGGTGTAGCCTGCATTGCGCTGCGTGGTTGGATAGGTCGAGGCAGTCGCGTTGATGGACTGGTTCTCGGTCACGCCGTAAGCGGCCTCGACGAATTCATGCTCCCACATCAAGCGCTTCTTGTTCGCCCGCGCCAGCTCGTTTGCCACCCACCAGTTCAACGATGGGTAGGTAGTCACGCCGTTGCCGCCAAACGCAGCCGGAATCTTCGGCCGGACGGTGTACGAAGCGACATTGCTGCCCGCCTTGCTGGTGCCGTTGGTATCGGTATCGGTCGAGCACAGGTAGATGTCCACCCAAGTGCGGCCGCCAACCAGCGCCATTCCGCGCGGGTCTGATGCGGCTGGGCGGAACTTCAAGTCCCAGATCGAGAACTGGTTGATGCCCGCGATCTTGTCCACATCGC
>JBGSMU010000143.1:0-21505 GCA_041739955.1 Gallionella sp.
GATCTACATCTACAACCATGAACGACCGCATCTGGCGCTAGAATACAAAACGCCTGATGCAGTGCACCAGGCGTCTTTAGCTGCTGACCTGAACAAGGTCAAAAACGACGTTTTGCTGTCAACCTAGTTTAGGACGGGTCAGCGGCTATTCGTTGAGGTAGTGATTTACGCCGCAATGCGGTCGTAATAGCGCGCACGGTAAAGCAAGCGGGGATTGAGTGCATCGTCATTGAAAGCAGATCGGTCATGCAACACGTTATTGCAGAGCAGTCCCATGCCGGGTTCGAGCAATAATCTATGGGTGTGAGCTGTATCTGCTGCAAGCAGCCTCTCCAAGGCGGCAACTGCTGCAAGTGTCGTGCTGTCCTGTTTCCATTCGATACTGCGGGTGCGTGCGGTATAGCGCATGTGTAAATGACCCTCAGCGGACACTGAAAACACCGGCCCGGTCTGTGCGGGACGAATTCCATCAGTTGCATCTTCCCTCTCCGGGATGGTCATCGCATCCGGTTGCGCCAGCGCGCGGATGAACTCCGGATTCTCGTCGCGTAACATCAAGTAGGCGATCTCATGATCCAGCAAGTGGTTCTCGCCCCCGTTGGCGGCGTTGCGAACACAATGGAGCACCATCGCGCGGATCCGGCGTTCAGGGGGATTGTAATACCCATCGGTGTGCCACTTGATCGGCTTGTTGGTATACGGGATGTAATGCTTTCGTGTACCGTCGTCGAATACGCGTATCGCTGAAATGCCGTCTTCCCCGGCCAGCCAGTTCGCATCCAGTCGACTCAGGCCGAACTGTCTGCAAAACTGCTGCAATCTGGTTTCGTCAGTTGACGCTTTGGTCGCATAGACTGCCATGTTGCTTCGCCGGATGCGCGATCGCAGGGCATCATGCTCTGATTGAGTGATTGCAAGCGGGTCATTGATTTCAACGATCAGATCGTTCGTGGCCGTGATGGCATCGGCGAGTTTTTTTTCACGCCATTGCAGGTAGGAATCGCGATCATTGAGATCGAAGGGGGAATACATTGCTCAGTCGCCGCCGACTGAAGCGCGTGAGCGTTTTGGTTTTGATTCTGGATCGAGCATGTCGCGCATGGTCTTTTCGACCATATCGATTGCATTCGGGGCTTCGATGCTGATCATTTGATCCGTGATCCAGGTGATATCTTTCTCATCCATGACTTGTTCGATACAAAAGGCGAGATAGCGGAAGAACGCATATTCTGGACCGTCATCGGTGTAGTCGAAGTCGGCATACTCTCCGGCTCGCTGGTTTAACCGGTTGATGAAGCGTTCCTTGTTTTCAGGGATGCTGGCGCCGACCAGCCGGCTTTGGTTCTCGGCCAGGGTCTCGGCTACACGATTGGCCAGTTCGCTGGTGAAAGCAAACCGGGTTTCGGCAGGCAATCGGCGATAGGCGATGCGGTCAGCGGCCTGGACCAGAAATATCAGGAACTCGGTGAGGAATGAAAAATATTGAGCCCCGATGGCGATCTCGAACTTGGCGTTGCGGGTGTTCTTGAGCGCATTGTCCGCGATGCGCCAGATAACGAAAGACAGCACCCCCGCGATCTCCTTGGGTGTTTTTTCTCGTCCGGGCTTGAACCATTGGCTTTTGATCCGCATCTTGATTTGCAGGAAATGGACTAGCTTTTCTGGATGAAGAATTCGTATTCGCCAGCCGACATTTCCACCGTATCGATAATCTTCACGCCTGTCATGTCTGCCCACCCCTGGATATCGGAACGTATGCCCGGGCAGTTACTGGCCAGTTTCAGGATCTCGCCGGGATTCATCCCGTTCAGCAGCTTTTTGGCTTCTACGATGGGGCCTGGGCAAAGTACGCCGCGAATGTCGAGCAGCACATGCACCTGATGTACCGCACCCTGACCTTTTTTGATGTAATAGCCTGTGCCGCCATCCGGCATTGCTACAGTTTTTACGACGTTGTTGTGCGTCTGGTTTGCCCATGCAAACAGATCATCCTTGGTGCCCGGGCAGTCAGAGATAAGGAGCAATATCTGGTCGACCTTCAGGTCGTCCACTACACGCTTTGCGCCTAGCAATGGGGCAGGACATGACAGTCCCCGCATATCCAGTTTGATGTTTTCAGAGTCCATGGTTAAGTATCCTGTAATAAATATTTTGTTGCGGTTTTAATATCCGCCCTTGCCGTATGGTTGGGGTAAACCGGCAATTTTTGCAGCTTGCTTGGCGGGGCCAAGGGGAAACAAATCATACAGCGCTTTGCTGTCTGCTTCCGGCCAGAATTCGTTGACTCCCTTCAGCATATTGCGGAAGTTCGGCGTCTGTCCATGTTCGCGGTACTGGTCGCGCATGTAATTGATGACTTCCCAATGCTTAGGGGTCAGTTCGATGCCTTCCGCCTCGGCGATTACATTGACCGCTTCCTCGCTGTAATCCGCTTCGTTCAGGAAGCCTTCTGCGTCGGTTTCAAGCTCGTTTCCTGCAACTGTATATCCCATGATGCTATCTCCTTATGTTAAAGGTCAATCGTCACTCAGACCGGAAATCAAT
The DNA here is from genome assembly GCA_041739955.1 of Gallionella sp. Taxonomy (GTDB): domain Bacteria; phylum Pseudomonadota; class Gammaproteobacteria; order Burkholderiales; family Gallionellaceae; genus Gallionella. The sequence continues at coordinate 2,545 of JBGSMU010000143.1, forward strand.
TTGTAAGGTATGAAGATTCCGCAGCCATATTGGCGCGAATCACCCAGTCCGTTATGTTGTAGTTTCAGCGAAGCATCCGGCTTGAGGTCGTGGATGACCAAGCTGAATCCGTATATGGATTGTTGTCCATTCTCAAGCGTGTCTCGTTTGCCGCATATCAGATTTCCCGACACACCTAATGCGGCTAATTGCTCGCTGACATCATTCATGAAAAGCACTTCGTTGCTTGCACCCGCAACCATGTGTGCGTGTATGGTCGGGTAGGCATTGATCGCACGCATCGACGCGACGCCTAAATTCAACCCGCATCCGTCAACCTCTATCTGCTGGCCAGTTATGCATTTGGCAGTGCGCTCTGCAGTCTCTTTCGGGAGCCGCAGTACCAGCTTGGCGCGCTTTTGCAACATCATTCCAGCACTATTGGCGGGAAGTCGCAAAGGCAAAACACCGACTTGATTTTGCGCTTCCAAATGAGGTGCGAGACGCAATATCTCTTCCCACAGCGCAAAGGGATAAGAGGGCGGAGGAGTTTCACCGCCAAGCTCGAATACCAGATCGATCATATATTCAATGTTAGATGTCATAGTTCGCTAATGTTGAGCGTCTGCCCAGCTTTTCATGGAAGCACCAAGTTGGCCCGCAGTGACAGGATCGATATCGAAGATCGTAAAGCGCTTCCCTTCACGGATTCGAATACGTAACAGACTCATGCCGCCTTCCGCATGATCTATTTGCTGCAATTCTATTTCCTGGCCGCCTAATGGAACCTTGATTTTTAATAGTTCGCTTGTTTGTGCCATCGTCTTATTGATTCCCGGGTGAATGGAGTATGTAATGCAATATATGCGATGCAAAGCTTGCAACAGAATTACCCTATCAGATAACTGAGTCTATCTCCATTGCATCTGTTTTTGAAATACTACCGGTGGAAAGGGAGCACCACCCTAAAGGGTTATTGTAGATAGCCGCTAAGGGTGATGGAATGAATGCATGGTGCATCGTAGTATGCTAATACACCAATGAGGCTGAGGGCGAGTTGTTGTTTATCTTTGTCTGGCCCAGGACAGTACAGTACAAGCTCCCGACTCTGCCGGGTCAATAGAATGTTTGCCAGCGGTAAATTCTGGCAACGCCACTGAAAGGAACAATTATGGCTAAGAAGATGCATGATACCCCAAACCTCGATCAGCTCGAGAGCGGACCATGGCCCAGTTTTGTGACCGGTTTGAAAGATCTGGCCAAGGACAAGGACTACGTGGTTGACCTGCTTGGGCAACTTGAAACTTCGTACAAGACCAAAAAAGGCTACTGGAAGGGCGGAACGGTTGGCGTGTTCGGCTACGGTGGCGGAATCATCCCGCGTTTTACCGAGCTCAAGGACGACAAAGGCCAGCCGGTATACAAGGATGCGGCGGAGTTCCACACGTTGCGCGTGATGCCTCCTCCGGGTATGCATTACGACACGGACACGTTGCGCAAATTCTGCGACCTGTGGGAAAAACATGGTTCGGGATTGATTGCGTTCCACGGCCAATCCGGTGACATCATGTTCCAGGGCGCCACTACCGAGAACGTTCAGAAAGCATTTGACGAGATCAACGAGATGGGCTTCGATCTTGGCGGTGCGGGCCCGGCGGTTCGTACATCCATGTCATGTGTAGGCGCCGCGCGTTGCGAGCAGTCTTGCTATGACGAAGCAAATGCGCATCGTGCCGTATTGAATACCTTCCTTGACGATATTCATCGTCCCTCGCTGCCGTACAAATTCAAGTTCAAATTCTCCGGTTGCCCCAACGATTGCATGAATGCGATCCAGCGTTCGGACATGGCCGTGATCGGCACTTGGCGTGACAACATGCGTACGGATGATGAGCTGGGCAAAAAATGGTTCGCAAAGCATGGCATGAACGAACTGGTGAATGACGTGGTGGCGCGTTGCCCGACCAAGGCGATCCAGATCAAGGATGCAGGATCGGTGCGCAAGGATGCTCATATCTCTTCTGTTGCACTTGACGGCAAGCAGGCTCTGGAGATTGACAACAAGGATTGCGTGCGTTGTATGCATTGCGTCAATGTGATGACCGGCGCTTTGGCACCCGGCAAGGATAAGGGTGCGACCGTACTTGTGGGTGGCAAGAGCCATCTCAAGATCGGTGGTCTGTTGGGGACGGTGGTCATTCCGTTCATGAAGCTGGAGACCGAAGAAGATACCGCGAAACTGGTCGATTTTGCCCAGCGGACGGTTGATTTCTTTGCTGAGAACGCGTTGGAGCACGAGCGTACCGGAGAGATGATCGAGCGTATCGGCCTTACAACTTTCCTCGAAGCGATGGAGATCGATGCAGATGCTGCAATGGTCAACTCTCCCCGCATGAATCCTTATGTCCGAACCGATGGTTGGGATGACGAGGTCGCCAAGATCAATGCCCATAAATTAAAAAAGCAGCAAGCAGCCTGAGGAGATAGAACATGAATGCACCCGTACAGATGCGCCGTCCCAAAGAAACCGGCGTACCAGACAACAAGAAATATCTGCACCCAGTGCTGGCAAAGAACTATGGCAACTGGAAATATCATGATCGCCCGCGTCCAGGCGTATTGCATCATGTCTCATACACTGGCGACGAGGTCTGGACGGTACGTGCCGGTACTCAACGCCAGATGGATGTGCACACCATACGCAGGTTGTGTGATCTCGCGGACAAATATGCGGAAGGTCGCGTGCGCTTTACCATACGCTCCAACATCGAATTCATCGTTGCTGACGAGAAGCAAGTCGCTCCACTGATCACAGATCTGGAAAAGGGCGGTTTCCCCGTAGGTGGTACCGGCAATTCAATCACCATGATTGCCCACACCCAGGGATGGTTGCACTGCGATATTCCGGGTACGGATGCTTCAGGTGTCGTAAAGGCATTGATGGACGAGTTGTATGCCGAATTCAGGCGCGAAGAGATGCCCAATCGTGTTCATTTGTCTACTTCATGCTGTGAGATCAATTGCGGTGGTCAGGCGGATTTGGCGATCATCGTCCAGCACACCAAACCTCCCGTGATTAACCATGATCTGGTCGCCAATGTATGCGAGCGCCCGGCTGTGGTTGCCCGTTGTCCGGTTGCGGCTATCCGTCCCGCGATGGTGAACGGCAAGCCTTCGCTGGAAATTGACGAATCCAAATGCATGTGCTGCGGCGCTTGCTACCCTCCATGCCCGCCGATGCAGATCAATGATCCGGAATATTCCAAGTTGGCGATCTGGGTTGGCGGCAAGAATTCCAATGCACGCGGAAAGCCGACTTTTATGAAGATGGTGGCATCCGGTCTGCCGAACAATCCACCGCGTTGGCCTGAGGTATCGGAAGCGGTCAAGAATATTCTGACCGTCTACAAGAATGACGCGCGTCCATGGGAGCGACTGGCTGACTGGATCGATCGTATAGGCTGGCCACGTTTCTTTGAGAAAACCGGCCTGCCGTTCACCAAGTATTTGATCGACGACTGGCGCGGTTCGCGTGCGAACCTTAACTCTTCGACCCATATTCGTTTCTAAGAGGGTGCAAGAATGAAGCTTGGAATCGTAGTCAACGAAGGGCCATATCAGCACCAGGCAAGTGATTCGGCCTATCTTTTTGCCAAGGCCGCCATTGGGAAAGGACACGAGGTTTGGCGCGTGTTTTTCTACCACGATGGCGTCAATAATGCGTCAAAGCTGACAGAGCCGCCGCAGGATGATCGCCATATCGTGAATCGCTGGTCCAAGCTGGCAGAGGAACATGGTGTGGATCTCGTGGTGTGCGTTGCAGCAGCATTGCGACGCGGGATCCAGGAAGAGAATCTGGCGCAGGGTTTCCGTATTTCGGGTCTGGGCCAATTGGTCGAAGCTGGTATCAAATGTGACCGTTTGGTTACTTTCGGCGATTAAGGAGGCGAAATGAGCGATATCAAAAAATTCATGTTCGTTAACCGCAAGGCGCCACACGGCACAATCTATGCGCTGGAATCCCTGGAAGTAGTACTGATCACCGCCGCCTTCGATCAGGATGTTTCGCTGGTATTCATGGATGATGGTGTGTACCAGCTGAAGAAGGGTCAGCAGACCAAGGGTATAGAGACCAAGAATTTCTCACCCGCCTATCGTGCGCTAGACGGTTACGACATAGAGAAGCTGTATGTTGAGAAGGAATCGATGGAGGCCCGTGGTCTAAGCGAAGAAGACCTGCTGGTAGACGTGACAGTGCTGGGTCGTGCAGAGATGGGTGAATTGATGGATCAACAAGACGTTGTCATGAGTTTCTAAGGGGGATCATATGTTACATATCATCAATAAATCCCCGCTTTCCAATTCCTCACTGGAGAGCTGCCTGCGTGTTGCAAAGGGCGGAGAAATCCTGCTCATTGAGGATGCAGTTTATGCAGCTACTACCGGAAATGCTTTCGAGGGTAAAATTCTGGAGGCGATGAAGCAATTCAAGGTATATGTCCTGCAACCGGATCTTGAGGCGCGTGGCTTGGCCGACCGTGCAATAGCAGGTGTCTCACCTGTAGATTACGGCGGCTTTGTCGAACTCACCGTGAATAATAAAAACTGCCAATCCTGGCTATAACTTGAACCATAAGGAGAAATAATATGTCCATTATCGAAGTTGACGGCAAATCATACGAAACCGACGAAGAAGGTTACCTGGTCAACCTGTCAGAATGGAATAAAGATGTTGCGAATTACATCGCCAAGACCGAGAACATCGAAATGTCCGACCAGCACTGGGAAGTGATCAATTTCCTGCGTGAATATTTCGAGGAATACCAGATTGCTCCGGCAGTTCGCGTATTGACCAAGGCGATCGGGAAAAAACTGGGAGCGGACAAAGGTAACAGCGAATATCTGTACGGCCTGTTTCCATACGGTCCCGGCAAGCAGGCGTGCAAGATCGCCGGTCTGCCCAAGCCAACTGGTTGCGTGTAAGTTATTGATGTTGCCAGTCTGATGATGAGCGCACTGTTTGCGATTCTTTTTTATCTTGCGACCTTGTTTCTTGTCGTTGGTCTGGTGCACCGTATTCGCACATATGCGAGTACACCGTCGCCTTTGAAGATACCCACGACTCCGGCGCCAATGACTAACGGTGGTGTGGTGTTGCGCATGACGCGCGAAGTGGTGTTCTTTGAAAGCCTGTTCAAGGCGAATCTATGGACTTGGGGGCTGGGCTGGATGTTTCATGCCAGCCTTGCGCTCGTCCTGATGCGTCATCTGCGCTATTTCACCGAGCCGGTCTGGGTCTGGGTTGCACTCATTCAGCCTTTTGGCATGTATGCGGGCATCACCATGTTGATTGGTTTGGCCGGACTTTGGGCGCGTCGTTTGTTTGTCGAGCGTATACGCTATATTTCGACTCCTTCCGATCACCTGATGCTATTGCTGCTGATGGGTATCGGCGCAACCGGTTTGTTGATGCAGTTTGTGACTCATACGGATGTGATCGCAGTCAAAGGATTTTTTCAGGGCTTGATGCACTTCAGTATCCAGCCACTACCGTCTGATCTTGTACTCGCCCTGCATTTATTGTCAGTTGTATTGCTGATGGCGATATTCCCAATCAGCAAGCTGCTGCATGCCCCCGGGCTGTTTTTCTCGCCAACCCGAACCCAAAAAGACGATTCGCGTGAAAAACGCCATATATCTGCCTGGGCAAAGAAACTGGAATCGGAAAGCTGACATGGCGGATATTACTGCACCTGCATATCGCGTCATTCCCATCATTCCCGCTTTAAAGCCGGGAGCGATGGAAGGTTCCGGTCCGTACGTTGCCAACGACAAGATACAGGAAGCGCTAGGATTCCCCGGCCAATTGCCCGAGGATTGGCATGACCGTGCCATCTCGAAAATGGGCGAGTTGCTTGGCAAGTATCGCTCACTCAAAGTGTTCATGGATGCCTGTGTTCACTGTGGTGCCTGTTCCGACAAATGCCACTATTTTATCGGCACTCAGGATCCCAAGAATATGCCCGTGGCGCGTCAGGATCTGATGCGGAGCGTGTACCGGCGTTATTTCACCCTGCCGGGCAAACTATTTCCCAAGTTGGTCGGTGCGCGTGATCTGACCCGTGAAGTGCTCGATGAATGGCACAATTATTTTCACCAATGTTCTGAATGTCGTCGTTGCTCGGTGTTCTGCCCGTATGGCATCGATACTGCCGAAGTCACGATGGCGGCCCGCGATATTCTTGATTCTGTCGGTTATGGACAGAAATACGATAACGAAATTATCGGTAAAGTGCACAAGATAGGTAACAACCTCGGACTTCCCGCACCAGCCCTGATCGATACCATGGAAGGCCTTGAAGAGGATGTAAAGGAAGATACCGGGATAGATATCCGCTTCCCGATAGACGTCAAGGGCGCGGAAGTCTTGCTCATCACACCCTCGGCTGATTTTTTTGCCGAACCCCACATTGATAGTTTGATCGGTTATGCCAAAGTGTTCCATGCGACCGGTACCAGTTGGACGCTCTCGTCGATGTCCTCCGAGGCAGGTAATTTTGGCATGTTCATCGGCAATTACGAGCAACTGCGTAAGATTGCACTACGCATCCGCCAAGCGGCACTCGAGCTGGGCGTTAAGCGCATCGTTGTCGGTGAATGCGGTCACGCATGGCGGGTTGCCTACAGCTTCTGGAATACATTGACAGGTGTGGGTGATGGTGCGGACGAGACCGATCGTTTTGCCCAGATGCTGCAAAAGCAGCTTGATCATCGGTACAAGCAGCCGACGCATATTTGCGAATTCACCTGGGACATGATCGAACGCAAGGCAATATCGTTCGACAAGGAAGCTAACGACAAACATATCATCACATTCCATGATTCTTGCAATGTGGCGCGAGGCGCAGGTATGGGCGGATATCCGGGCGGTCAATTCGATATTCCGCGCAATGTCATAAAAGCGGTCGCCAATAACTTCGTGGATATGTCGCCCGCAACCACGCGCGAGCGGACATTCTGTTGCGGAGGCGGAGGTGGATTGTTGACTGACGATCTGATGGATCTGCGCGTCAAGGGTGCCTTGCCCCGCATGGAAGTATTGCAGCAGGTGGTGGACGAGAATGGCGTCAATTTCCTGGCAGTAATCTGCGCAATTTGTAAAACACAATTCTCCAAAGTCATGCCCATATACGGGATGGATCGGAGAATGGTGGGCGGTGTACACCAACTGGTCAGTAATGCGATCAGGCTGGGTGACAAGTAATCAATACTTTGGAGACAAGTGATGTCAGCGACAACTGAAACCCCACAAAAAATTACTTTTCGTCGTTACAAAGATGGCGACACCAAGGGTGTCCCTCTGAACGAGCGGATTTTCGATGCCGATCACTCTCACAAATGTCCGACATATATCCAGTCTACCCCGCCATGTCAGGGTAGCTGCCCGGCCGGTGAAGATATACGCGGCTATCTTGCCATTGTGCGCGGGACTGAAAAACCGCCCATGGGTGCCGATGGCAAGCCGACAATGTCTTGGCAGGAATATGCATGGCGTCGTTTGACCGAGGCTAATCCGTTCCCCTCGGTGATGGGACGTGTGTGTCCCGCACCTTGCGAGACCGGATGTAACCGTAACGAAGTCGAGGATCATGTCGGCATCAACTCAGTCGAGCATTTCCTTGGTGAATACGCGATAGCCAACAACCTCAAATATGTTAACACCTCCAAGCCGACAGGCAAAAAGGTCGCCATCCTCGGTGGTGGTCCGGCCGGTTTGTCTTGTGCGTACCAGCTGACTTTAAAAGGTCATGAAGTTACAGTTTTCGATGAACACGAGCACCTGGGCGGCATGATGCGTTACGGTATCCCGGGTTTCCGTACGCCACGGGAGGTACTGGATGCGGAAATCCAGCGCATCATCGATCTCGGCGTGAAGACTCGCTTGAAGACACGTGTCGGTTCGGATGTCACTCTCGAGCAGATACGCAAGGATTTTGACGCGGTGTTTCTGGGCATGGGTGCACAGGCTGGGCGTGCTTTGCCGACACCTGATTCTGAAGCGCCTAACGTTGTGACGGCGACAGCATTCCTGAAAGCTTTCAACGACGGTCGCTTGCAGCATGTCGGAAAACGAGTCGTTGTCGTGGGTGGTGGCGATACCTCAATCGACGTTGCTACCGTAGCACGCCGCCTCGGACACATCGAGCATGCCAAGCCGACTGATTCCGAGCGCGCAATTGCCGGGCAAATGGCACATGATGTCGCTGAAATATCTGCCAAGCAGGGTGCTGAAGTCACACTTACTTCGATCTTCCCCATCGATAAGATGCAAGCCAACAAGCACGAGATCGAACAGGCACTGGCTGAGGGTATCGCCATAACCGGCGGGCTGGTTCCGGTGGGCGTGGTCAAGGATGCGAGTGGTCGCGCCACTGCGTTGCGCGTTGCGGAATGCGATGCAAAGATCACCGGCGGGAAACTTGAGATCAACCAGAAAGCAGGCACCGAACGCGACATCGAAGCCGACCTGATTGTTTCCGCCATCGGGCAGGCTGTCGACTTTACCGGCCTGGAGGAATTCAACAACGGCAAGGGGGCGGTTTCTGCCGACCGAAACTACGTGGTTGCCGGACAACAGGGTGTCTTTGCGGGCGGCGACGTGATCCGTCCGCATCTGCTGACAACCGCTATCGGGCACGGTTCCATTGCTGCCGACGGCATACATAACTATATGCTGGGCAAAGATCTGGAGAAGCGTCCCAAGATAGACGCGCACCAGTTCGACCTGATGCGCAAGATGGTGGAGCGCGGTCTTGAGATAACCGAGAAACATGAGCCGATGCGCGGTACCGACACTTCCAGCGTTGCGGTGCATAATTTCGACAACCGTTCTGATCGCTATGTCATCCCCCACGACAAGCTGTTTCTGGGCCACTTCTCCCTTGTCCCCCGCAATCAGCGCGACATCGTTACCCTGAATAAGGAAAGTGCGCTGGGTAATTTCGAGGAACGACTGGTCGCGCTTGTCGAGGAAAAAGCGGTTGCGGAAGCGAAGCGCTGCATGAGCTGCGGTATGTGTTTCGAATGCGACAACTGCGTGGTCTATTGTCCACAGACTGCCGTGTTCCGTGTCAAGAAAAATCAATCCACCCTCGGGCGTTATGTCGATACCGACTACAACAAATGTATCGGCTGCCATATTTGCGCGGATGTATGTCCGACGGGGTACATCCAGATGGGATTGGGCGAGTAGACGATATGTTCAGACTGATTGTGATCCTGATATCACTTGGGCTTGCTGCATCTGCGTACGCCGCAGAGAGTAAATTTGTGCCCAAGCCCGATATTGGCAAGGGCGGTCAGTGTGTGGAAGATCCTCAGTGGATGCGCAAGAACCATATGCATGTGTTGAAGCATCAGCGCGATGAGACCGTGCATGAGGGAATTCGCGACATCAAGCACAGCCTAAAAAATTGCATCGAATGCCATGCCAGCACCAAGGATGACAGTGTGATCGCGCGCGAGGACAGTTTTTGTGTAGCGTGCCATCGTTTTGAGGCAGTCAAGATCGATTGCTTCGAGTGTCATTCCGGGACTCGAAAGAGTGCATGGCTGCAGAGGAATGCGAAATGAACGAATCCGATATACAGCGCAGGCAATTCCTGAAAACTTCTGTCGGGGCCGCAGCGGTTGCGATCGCTCCTGGTATGTTGTTGTTCGATATGGCCCATGGAAAGGCAGATTCGGAAGCAGTTTCCGGCAAGGTGCGCTGGGGCATGCTGATCAACACCGCCAATTGTGCCGATGGATGTAACGATTGCGTCACGGCTTGCAACAGGGAGAACGGATTGTCCGGTGGGTTGAGTTCCACCGACTCACAGTGGATCCGCAAGATCGAACTCAAGGATATGCGTACCGGTCGCGAGTTGGCACTGCCGATGATGTGCCAGCACTGCGAACACCCGCCTTGCGTAGATGTCTGTCCGACCGGGGCGTCTTTCAAGCGTGCCGACGGTATCGTGCTGGTAGACAAGCACCTGTGCATAGGTTGCCGTTACTGCATGATGGCGTGTCCCTACAAGGCGCGTTCATTTGTTCATGGACCGCTGCACGACCAGAATCCGGATGTGCCACGCGGCAAGGGCACAGTGGAAAGCTGCACGATGTGCGTCCATAGAGTGGATCAGGGAAAGCAGCCTGCCTGTGCCGAAGCTTGCCCAAACAAATCCATCCTGTTTGGCGATTTGAACGATCCGGAAAGCGAGATTGCGAAGAAGGTGCGCAGTGAGGCTTCCGTTCAGGTTCGCGCCGACTTGCAGCTCAACACCGGCGTGCGTTACCAGGGTCTATAACATGTCCGACAATTCCATACCCAAACTCAGAAGTTCACTCTTTTACGGATTGCTCTCGTTCGGCGGACTGATCGTCCTTTGCGGACTTTATGCGGTGCACATGATGGAGGAGCACGGGCATATCATTACCGGAATGAACAACCAGATCGTCTGGGGTATTCCGCATGTGTTTGCGATCTTCCTGGTCATTGCCGCTTCAGGGGTGCTCAATGTGTCATCCATAGGGTCGGTCTTCAATAAGCCCGCATACAAAGCCAGGGCGCCTTTGGCAGGGTTGCTCTCCATCGCGATGCTGGCAGGCGGTTTGACCGTCCTGATGCTTGATCTCGGGAGACCGGATCGTATCATTATTGCCGCGACCTATTACAACATCACTTCGGTATTTGCATGGAATATCCTGCTCTATTCGGGCATGTTCGCGGCTGTCGCTGTGTACTTGTGGACGATGATGGAAAAGCGGATGAACGTATGGTCCAAACCGGCGGGATTTCTGGTGTTTGTCTGGCGTTTCGTGCTGACAACCGGTACGGGCGTGATCTTTTCGTTTCTGGTGGCACGCCAGGCTTATGGCACCGCGCTTTTGCCGCCGATGTTCATTGTCATTTCCTTCGCATGGGGTATGGCTGTTTTTCATGTGGTTCAATCGGCGATCTATGCCTGGAACCAGAAAAGCCTGGATGAGTATGTGCAAAAGCGGATGCGCAATCTGATGGGGGTGTTTGTGATTGCCGCGCTGTATTTTGTTGCGGCTTATCATCTGACCAATCTGTATTTCGCCCGGCAGGCCGATTTTGAACACTTCATTCTGGTTGATGGCGGAGCGTATCCCCTAATTTTCTGGGCAGGTTATATCTGCCTGGGGAATCTGCTTCCGTTATTGCTGATCTATCATCCCGCACTCGGGAAAGGCAAATGCGTGCTTGCAGCCTCCCTGTTGATCATTGCAGGCGGTTTTTCGTTGCTGTATGTCTTCATCATTGGCGGGCAGGCATTCCCTTTATCCATCTTCCCGGGCTTTGAAGTCAGCAGCACTTTTGGAGATGGGGCGATAGGCCAGTACCAGCCATCGATGCCAGAATTATTGCTGGGTATGGGCGGTGTCGGGATCTCTTTCATGATTACCGCAATCGGCATCAGGGTTCTGGATTTCGTACCGCACGAGATACCCAAATCGAATTGACATGAGCAGCAGGATGCTCATATCCGCAGCACACAAGTCTTCCGGCAAGACCATGGTGAGCATAGGATTGTGCGCCGCCCTGACGGCACGTGGTCACGTCGTACAGCCTTTCAAGAAAGGCCCGGACTACATCGATCCGATGTGGTTGTCACAGGCATCTAATCGCGCATGCCGCAATCTTGATCTGTATCTGATGGAGAGCGACGATGTCGTTGCAGCCTACACTCGCCATGCCGCCGAAATAAATCTGGTTGAGGGTAACAAGGGTTTGTATGACGGTTTGTCACTCGATGGCAGCAACAGCAATGCCGCCTTGGCCAAATTGCTGGATATGCCGGTATTCCTCGTATTGGATGCGCGCGGCATGACACGCGGTATCGCACCGCTGATCCTGGGCTACCAGGCATTTGACAAGGACATCAACATTGCGGGCGTGATCCTCAACAATCTCGGCGGCAGTCGCCACGAGGGAAAATTACGCCAGGTCATCGAACATTACACAGACGTACCGGTGATAGGCGCGATCCAGCATGATGAAGATCTCGGCATCATCGAACGCCATCTGGGGCTGATGCCGAGCAACGAGTCACATGCAGCCGAGTCGAAGATCAGGCAGATAGGCGAAGCGATTGCCAAACAGGTCGATCTGGACAAGCTGCTGGCATTATCCGCAAATCCGCTCCCGGCCAAACCGGTATTGGCGGAAGTGCCGGAAATCTCATCCTCCGGAAAGATTCGAATCGGGATAGCCCGCGATCGTGCTTTCGGTTTCTATTACGCGGATGACCTTGATGCTTTGCAGGCGGCCGGAGCGGAGCTGGTGCCGTTCGATACCATGAACGATAAACACCTGCCACATGTTGACGGACTGTATATCGGCGGGGGATTCCCCGAGGCATGTGCAGCTGAACTGGAAGCGAACTCGGTTTTGCGCGGCGAGATCAAACAGGCGATTGCCGACGGTATGCCTGTCTATGCCGAGTGCGGTGGCCTGATGTACCTGTCACGCGGCATCACCTACGGGGGGCGTTCCTACGAAATGGTTGGTGCGATCCCGGGCGATACGAAGATGCACGACAAACCAGTCGGTCGCGGTTACGTGCACCTGAAGGAGGACGAGTGCCACCCCTGGCCGAGACCCGATGCACCGGCCAGCCAGATCAGGGCGCACGAGTTCCACTATTCCTCTCTGGACAATCTTGCACCCGGTATGCGATACGCGTATCACGTGGAACGGGGTTACGGCATCGATGGGCAACGTGACGGATTGGTCGTCAATAACCTGCTGGCGTCTTATACTCATCTGCGCACCATCGGAAATTGCTACTGGGCAACTCGTTTTGTGGCATTCATCCGGCATTGTAAGAAGCAACCGTCAATCAATATCCAAGAGAAAATACTATGAGCAGTGATCTGTACCGGAAGGCCATCGCGGCATTCGACCAAGCCAATTCGGAAGACCCGAACAAGGAAGCCTCCGAAGGTAAGGAATACCCCAAGGAACTGCTCTACGCGCAGCGCATGACCGAGATGCAGGAACGTTATGCCCCGGAGGCTTCCGAGGCGGTGAAGCTCGCAGTCCGTGCACAGCACATCCAGCGCTGGAAGATACCGCGCAGTGATTACAACATGGATAAACCGGGATATATGCTCTGGCGAACCACACTGTACAAGTTCCATGCAGAGACTGCAGGCAAGTTGATGGAGGAGGCCGGTTACAGTCAGGAGATGATAGAACAGGTCAAGACCATCGTTGGCAAGAAGAACCTGAAGAGCAATCCGGAAACCCAGATGATGGAGGACGTTGTCGATCTGGTATTCATCGAACATTACATGCTGGCGTTCGCCGCACAACATCCGGAATACGACGAACCCAAGTGGATACTGATCGTCAAGAAAACGTGGAACAAGATGTCTGAGCGCGCCCATGATTTCGCACTTTCGGGCAAGATCAGATTGCCGGAAGCACTTGTGCCATTGATACTTAAGGCGGTGAAAAGCTGATGGATTATTTGCCGGTATTTCAGAAAATCAAGGGCAGGTTGTGCCTTGTCGTTGGCGGCGGCTCGGTCGGCTCGCGCAAGGCGGGCGTGTTGCTTGAAGCGGGTGCGCGCGTGCGTATCGTAGCGCCCGAGATGGATGATGACCTGAAGGGGGCAGACAGGGTCGAGCCGATATTTGCACGCTTCGAGGAGAAGTACCTGGATGGCGTGGCATTGGTGATTGCCGCTACCAATGACCGGGAAGTGAACATGCGGGTGTCAGAGCTCGCCCAGGCGCGCAACCTGCCGGTGAATGTTGTCGACGACCCCGAATTGTGCAGCTTCATCATGCCGGCCATACTCGACCGTTCACCGCTGATGGTGGCCTTTTCAAGCGGCGGCGCTTCTCCCGTACTGACACGCATGATGCGCGGCAAGATGGAAACGGTGATCCCGCAGAACTATAGCCGCCTTGCTTCATTTGCGGAAAGATTTCGCGAACAGGTGAAACTGCGTGTCACCAATCCAACCAAGCGCCGTATCTTCTGGGAGAACGTGTTCGACGGGGTGGTCGCAGAGAAGGTGCTGACCGGCGACGAAGCATCCGCCGAAGCCATGCTGGAGAAGATGCTGGCGGATGAAGACAATATCCAGCGGGGCGAGGTCTATCTTGTCGGAGCGGGGCCCGGCGACCCGGATCTCCTGACCTTCCGCGCATTGCGGCTGATGCAGAAGGCCGAGGTGGTGGTGTATGACAATCTAGTTTCCAAACCTATCGTGGACATGACCCGGCGGGATGCCGAGCGGATCTTCGTCGGCAAGAAACGCGCGGATCACACCTTGCGCCAGGAAGAGATCAACGAATTGCTGGTTCGCCTCGCCAAGGAGGGCAAGCGTGTGCTGCGTCTCAAGGGCGGCGATCCATTCATTTTCGGGCGCGGTGGCGAAGAGATCGAGACGCTCGCTGCGGAGGGTATTGCGTTCCAGGTTGTGCCCGGCATCACTGCGGCATCGGGTGTCGCATCCTACGCGGGCATCCCGCTGACCCATCGTGATCATGCCCAGTCTTGCGTGTTCGTCACCGGCCACCTCAAGGACGGCACGATGAACCTTGATTGGGAACAATTGGCACGTCCTAAGCAGACCGTGGTGGTGTACATGGGACTCCACGGACTGGAAACATTATGCGCCAAGCTGATCGAGCATGGCATGCCGGACAGTACGCCGATCGCTATCGTTCAGCAGGGCACCACGCCGAACCAGCGTGTGATCACCGGCACATTAGCCACTCTGCCGGGTATCGCGGAGCGCGAACAACCGCTGCCGCCTACGCTGATCATCGTGGGCGGTGTGGTGACATTGCGCGAGAAACTGGCATGGTTCCATCCGCAAAAATCTTGAAGTCTTAAGCAGCTTATGTAAACAGGGAGAAATCAAATGATGCAAGTATCGATGAAGGCGATGTTGCTGGGAGCGTGTCTGATGTTTGTAACGGTTGGCGCACAGGCAGAGGATGTGTTGCTCAAGCCATTCGTGCTGGGTTCGCAAGACAAGGGAACAGTGGCGGAGAAATCCGTCCAGGTGAAAACCGCCCTTACCGGAGCCGGCTTCGAGGTGGTCGGTGAATATTCGCCATATTCCGGTGCGGACATCATCGTCGTGACCAATGACGAACTCAAGAAGAATGCCGCTGCCTCGGAGGCTGGCGGATACGGAGCGGTGCAGCGTATCTCGGTGACGCAGGCCGGCGATCAGGTGCAGGTGAGCTACACCAATCCGGTATACATGTCCCATGTTTATCGCATGAGCGGTGATCTGTCGGGTGTGGCAACTTCGCTGGCGACAGCATTGGGTAAAGTCGAGGAATTCGGTGCAAAAGGCCTGACCGCAAAGAAGGCGCGTAAATACCACTACATGTTAGGCATGGAGTATTTCGACGAGCCGGACGTTCTCGCCGAATATCCCAGCTACGAGGAAGCGGTCAAGGCGGTGGATGCCAAACTTTCGGCAAACAAGAACGGTGTCAGCAAGGTCTATCGCGTGGATGTGCCGGGCAAGCAGGAGAGTGTGTTCGGTGTCGGGCTGAAGGGCGCAACCGAAGCCGATAAATACATGGACGACAAGTTCATCATGAGCGAGATAGACTTCCATGATGTGAAATCCACCGCCCACCTGCCATATGAAATGCTGGTTTCCGGCAATAAAGTGTATGCCCTGTATGCGCGTTTCCGTATCGCGATCAATTTTCCCGACCTCAGCATGATGGGCTCGAATAGCTTCATGAACATCATGAGTACGCCTGATGCGATCCGCGACACTTTGAAAAAAGCTGTGCAGAAAAATTAGACAGGCAGTCCCATGTATTCCGGATTTGATCCCGGAATACATGGAAAAATATTTTGAAACCTGTGCGTTATTTTTTATGCAGAGGTTACAATAGTAAATTAGCAAAACGTAATATTCTAAAATTGCAAACAGGAGCAAGTGATGGCTGATAGTGATGTGCTGGACAATTCGGGAAGAAGGGACTTCCTGACACAAATAACGGCAGCGGTTGGAGGCGTCGGAGTCGCAGCGGCATGTGTGCCATTCGTTGCAAGCATGAACCCGAGTTCTGACGTGCTGGCCAAGGCGACCACCGAAGTCGACCTGTCTGAGATCAACCCCGGCTCGATCCGCACCGTGGCATGGCAAGGCAAGCCCGTGTTCATATTGCGCCGCACCCCGGAACAGATCAAGGCAATGGCCGAATCCCAGGGTGGATTTGATCCGCAGGCGGATAAAGACCGCGTTCAGAATCCGGAGTGGCTGGTGGTGATTGGGGTTTGCACCCACATGGGTTGCGTGCCCAACAAGGAACAACCCGGCTGGACCTGCCATTGTCACGGCAGCCAGTATGACGACAGCGGGCGTGTGATGCGCGGACCGGCACCCAAGAATCTGGATGTCCCGCCGTACAAATTCGTAGAAGCCAACAAGATACTCATTGGTTAGGAGCGGGGACTGACATGCACAACAAAATCATAGACTGGATTGACCATCGTTTTCCGCTCACCAGTTTCGTCAAGCATGAGCTGACCGGCTATCCGACTCCGCGTAACCTCAGTTACTGGTGGAATTTCGGCTTTCTGGCGGGTTTCGTGCTGGTATTGCAAGTCGCAACCGGCATCTTCCTGGCGATGCACTACAAGGCGGACGTCGCACTTTCGTTCGACTCCATTCAGCACATCATGCGCGATGTGAATTACGGCTGGCTGCTGCGCTACATGCATGCCACCGGCGCTTCGGCATTCTTCTTTGTCATATTCGTGCATATGGCGCGCACCCTGTATTACGGATCGTTCCGCGCGCCAAGGGAACTGCTGTGGTGGACGGGGCAGGGCCTGCTGCTGCTGCTGATGGCGACCGCATTCATGGGTTACCTCCTGCCGTGGGGACAAATGTCGTTCTGGGGCGCCACGGTCATCACCAATCTTTTCCGAGCCACTCCGTTCATTGGCGACCAGGTGGTGATCTGGCTGCGCGGTGACTTTACCGTCGGCGATGCAACGCTGAGCCGTTTCTTCTCGCTGCATTACCTGTTCCCGTTCCTGATCATCGGTGCGGTGGTGATACATCTGGTTGCTCTGCATTCTGTCAAGAGCAGCAATCCCAGCGGGATCGACCTGAAGCACAAGGACAACATCCCGTTCCATCCTTATTACACAGCCAAGGATTTTTACGGCCTGGGGATATTCCTGATCGTGTACACCGTATTCGTATTCTTCATGCCGAATAGTCTGATCGAACCCGCCAACAATATTCCCGCGAACCCGATGGTCACTCCGAACCATATCGTACCGGAATGGTACTTCCTTCCGTTCTACGCGATCCTGCGCTCGGTGCCGAACATGGTGGGCGGGGTAGTGGCAATGGGCTTGTCGGTGATGATGTTCGCCTTCATGCCGCTCCTTGATCGTTCGCGTATTCCGGGCGGCGCGCGTTATCGTCCGATCTATCGTCTCCAGTTTTACCTGTTCATGATAGACATGCTTGTGCTGGGCTATGTCGGTTACGTTCCGCCGACCAGCGAGACGTTATTGATCGGGCAAATAGCGACATTGTGTTACTTCGGATCATTCTTCGTGGTGCCGTTTATTTCCAGGGCGGAAGAAAACTGGCTGCACAAACGAGGGTTGCCGCCCGAAGTGGAGGCATTGATCGAAGCGGAGACCAAAGCCAAGGCTGAAGCCAAACAAAAAAGGGGCAGGAAATGAGATCGGTTGCACTTTTAACATTGCTCGTTGCTTCGCTGGCGGTCGGTGCAGAAGAACTGCCGCTGGAAAAAGCGCAAATAGAAACCTCTGTTGCTGCCGTCGAGCGCGGCGCGCAACAATTCATGGATAACTGTCATGGATGTCACGGGATGAAATATATCCGTTACCGCGACCTTGCGCATATTGGCATGGATGCGAAAAAGGTAGATGAATGGCGCGGTGACCAAACCGTCGATTCTTCCCTGGTAAGCCAGATGGGTGAAGATGCCGCGATGATGTCCTACGGTACGATCCCGCCCGACCTGAGCCTGATCACCAAAGCACGCGAAGGCGGAGTGGATCATATCTACAGCTACCTGATCGGTTACTACACCGACAAGGACGGCATGCCGGGCAACCATGTATTTCCGGAAACCAAAATGCCCGATATCCTGGGCATGAGCGGAGCGACAGAGCCCGCACAGAAATCCGAGATCCAGGCAAAAGCGCGCGATATCGTTTCGTTCCTGAACTGGGCCTCGGATCCCCATGAAGGCGAGCGTCATCAGCTGGGATATTATGTGCTTGCCTATCTGTTTGTGCTGACCTTCCTGCTCTATCTGGTCAAGAATCGTGTCTGGGCCAGGCTGGATTGAAATACAGCATATTGGCTGCCGGGCTAACGTCCGGCGGTATTCGATACCACTATGAAAGGAACACATCATGAGAATCTTTCCAGCATTGACCGGGATACTGTTTTCCGTTCTCTCCCTGTCGGTTCAGGCCAGCGATGAAGTGAGTTTCAAGGAGCAGATACAGCCCATCCTGAAGGACTATTGCCTGAATTGTCATATGCCCGATGGCAAAGGTTACGAAAAATCAGGCCTTGATCTGCGCAGTTACGAAAGCCTGATGAAAGGAACCCGGTTCGGTTCGGTCGTCAAGCCCGGTGACAGCTTCACCAGTATCATCATTCAGGTGATCGAAGGGCGCGTTCATGCATCGTTGAAGATGCCCTACGGCATGAGCGGAGGCCTGTCCAAGACCAACATCAACCTGATGAAGACATGGGTCAATCAGGGTGCAAAGAATAACTAGTGCCATGTAACATTATTTATTTCGCATCGTAGAGCCCTGTGGCATACTGGTGAAACCCTTAATCAAAGGAGGTCACCATGTCACCGAGATACCGGGTAACACTTACCGAGCAAGAGCGCAGCGAACTTGATACAT
>JBGSMU010000014.1:0-4453 GCA_041739955.1 Gallionella sp.
GGCGGAGGCGCTGTCCTGCTGCAGTTTCCCGAGCAGATCCAGGCCATCGTGGCCGCCACCCGCCGCTCCGTGCCGCAACACATCCCCGTTACCGCCAAGATGCGCCTCGGCCTGGAAGACACCTCGCTGACGCTGGATTGCGCCCGCGCCATCGAAGCGGGCGGTGCCGACGAGATCACCGTCCATGCCCGTACCCGGGCCGACCGCTATCGTCCACCGGCACGCTGGGAATGGCTCGCCCATATCCGCGAAACCGTGAAACTGCCGGTGATTGCCAATGGCGAAGTATGGACACCACAGGACTACCAAAACATACGCCAGATCAGCGGCTGCACCGACGTCATGATCGGGCGCGGCGCCATCATCCGCCCGGACCTGATGCACCGCATCAAAACAGGCGATGCAGCCATGCCCTGGCCGGAACTACTACGCTGGGTGATCGATTACTACGCGCAGCTAATTGTCAGGATGGATGCAAAGCACGCGCCCGGCATGCTCAAAAAATGGCTGGGCCTGATGAGCCCCGCCTACCCCGAAGCGGAAACCCTGCACCGGATGCTGCGCACCGAACGCGACCCGCAGGTGGTCGGGAAAATGCTGACGGTGTGTCAGGCTTGAATCAAGCCGCTGCGAATTCGCTAGAGATTTAGATGGTAAACCTTGGGTGTGAATGGGGCGCTACCCTTGGGAGAGTTCATTCATCGCTCAGAGTGATCTGCGTCAAGAGGTTGAACAAAGGGCGGTTGATATAAAAATTCGTGCGCCCGATTTTTCTTTTTTCCACAAAGCCTTTTGCCACCAGCGCCTCCAGATGCTTGGCTGCAGTGATCCGCGAAACCCCCAAGTCCTTCTCGACGAACTCGATTTTTGTATAAGGATAGCGAAACAGATTATTCAGCAACTCCTGGCTGTAGATTTTGGGCAATTCCTTACGTAGACGCTGCTTGGTGGCTTGCATCAGTTCACGCAGATTCCTGATCAGCCTGATCTCGCTCCTGGCAGTAAGCGCCACGCCCTTCACGATGTAAACGCACCAGTCCGCCCAGTCATGTATTTCGCGGGTAGATTGCAACAGCCGGTAATACTGATCCTTGGTCGCGGTGATATACCGACTCAGGTACAACACCGGCAAATCCATCAACCCATCGCGCTGCAACATCAACAAATTCAAAATGCGACCAGTACGGCCATTGCCATCGTAAAACGGGTGGATGCTCTCAAACTGGTGATGTGCAATCGCCATACGCAACAAAGGATCGAGATCGTCATCCGCATGGATGAACTCCACCAGTTGCGTCATCAGCTTCTCGATCAGCGCGGCATCCTGCGGCGGCTCATAGACCACCGTACCCGTCGTCTGATTTTTCAGCACCGTCCCCGGTACCTTCCTGAATCCTGCATTGTTCTGCTCGACCTCTTCCTGCACCCGCAAGATTGTATTCATGCGGATCAGGCCGGAATTCACCACATCGGTAAACCCCACCTTCAAGGCGGCGATGTAATTCTGCACCTCCTTGGCCGCAGGCGTAGCCGAGCCGCTCTGGTCGTAAGCGTACAACTCGTCATGCGTGGTGATGATATTCTCGATTTCGGAACTATCTTTCGCTTCCTGAATTGCCAGTGTATCCAGCAAGATGGCCCGGTTCGGCAGCGATTCACACAAACCTTTAAGCTCCGCCAGATGGCGATGCGCCTCTGCCAGGCTCTGCCAAACCGCCTTGACTTCAAGTCTGGCGGGACTGGGTATATCCAGTTCGGTCATGCTTCCCCCTACAGTAACGTGATAAGAAATCGCGAATAGCTTATCACGTCACCAATGATATGTATAAAATTTCGCGTTTTCTTATCACGTCGAAAAGCATGTGTTCCAGAAAGACCAATTGTTAGACATATCGGCTCGGCAGCCCACGCCGACCATCACTTCTACTTATCCAATATTTTATTCGCGCTTTCGATCTGCTTCGCGCTGGGCAACGGAACCGGTGCTAACCATTTTGTTGACGTCAACAAAATGGTCTGAAATGGCGTGATCAGATACTTCACAAGCCGTTTTCGCCTTATTGATGACAGCGCTGAAGTTGCGCCATTCATCGTAGCCCAACAGGTGTTGAAGGTCACGGGCAAGCCAAAATTCGATGCCATTTTCCGCTTGCTGTGCGTGCGCTTCAAAAGTATCGGTGAGTGTATGAACGTCTTCAGTTTTCATGGACACCACTTTCGATCATTTTGTTGTGCTTGCCTGAAATTCAGAAAGGCTCGCATCCAGCCAGCATTCCTCTCCATTTTCGCCAAAATGACGAATGCGTTCAAAGATAGCGTGATGCGCTGGGCGTTCATGGCGATTCAGGTTTCCAGTTCATGAATGGCAAAAGACACCCGCATCATATAGAACGAACGTTCTATAGTCAATCAGCGCGGAAGGAATGCAATGACACAAGGGTGGAGCTGTAATATTTCGAAAATTCAATGGAGCTCCGACCCTGTGTCACCGGATACAAACCACCCCGTCATTCCCGAGACGGTTCTGGTCGGGAATCCAGTTTCTGATTGACCGCAATCATGGATCTCCGATAGATAACCGCTACGCCAGCCACTCTTTATCAATGACCTCAAGCGATGAGTTGAAGCGGTAGACCAGCGGGATGCCGGAGGGGATCTCGACGTGTTCGATGTCTTCGGGCGCGATGTTGTCGAGGTGCATGACGAGGCCGCGCAGGGTGTTGCCGTGGCTGACGACGAGCACGTTCAGGTATTCGGCCAGGCGGGGGGCGGGTGATGGTAGCCGCGCCACCACAGCCGGTAGTTCTGTTCGCCCCATGCGGCCAATATCTCCTGCTTGTTCATACCCTGCAGCTGACCATAGTGGCGTTCGTTCAGGCGCCAGGAGGTGTGCAGCGGGATCTCGTCATGCTGCGCGGCGGTGAGCATGGTCTCGGCGGTTTGCCGGGTGCGCTGCAATACGGAGGCGTGCACTTCGTCTATGGTGATGCCTGCGGCGGCGAGGGTTTTCCCCGCCCTGATCGCCTGCTCCCTGCCCTGTTCGACCATGGGGATGTCGGACCAGCCCGAGAAGCGGTCGCTCAGGTTCCAGGCGGTGTTGCCGTGCCGGATCAGAACCAGCGTTGCGATCTCCTCTGTCATTCCACCGACTCCAGTATCACCTCGCGGAGGTGGTGATGGTCGTCCCATGCTTCGAGGTGCCAGCGCCTGTAGCCGGTGCCGGGCGGATCGAATCGGAACCAGTTGAGCGCGCAGTTGGGGATGACGAAGTCGCGCGGTGTGTATAGCGGCCTGCCGGTGGCGCGGCGGTAGATGATGTCGAGCACGCCCGCGTGGGTGAAGGCGGCAACCATCTGGCCGCTGTGGTGCTTGGTGATATTGCTGATCGCGAGGTCGACGCGCTCGGCAAAGCCGAGCATGCTTTCGCCGGTCTCAAAATCGTATTCCAGGTCGCGCTCCTTGTAGTTCGCATATGCTCGCGGGTAGCGCTCCGCGCCCTTGGTGGCGGTGATGCCCTGGAAGATGCCGTAATTTCTTTCGCGCAGCTCGGGCATGTCGCGGACTTCGAGGCCGAGGCGTTCGGCGAGCATCTGCGCGGTCTGGTGCGCGCGCTGCAGGTCGCTGCTGTAGATGGCGCTGAAGTTGTGGTGGCCGGCGTTGAATGCCATCGCCAGCGCCTGCTTCTGGCCGGTGTCGTTGAGCGGGATATCAGTCTGCCCCTGGATGCGCTTGAGCACATTCCAGTCGGTTTCGCCATGGCGGATGAAACAGATTCGGGTCGGCATGATGGGTCAAATTATAGTCGTTCGTGGCGGGCATGCCACACCAGCATGCGGTTGTTGGAGGGCATCGCAATATCGCGTTGCAGTGTCAGGCCGTGGCTCACGGCCAGCGCGTTGACTGCCTCGAAATCGCGCACGCCACTTTTACTGTCGCGCGACTTGAGCCAGACATCGAAACGGGCGTTGCTCTCGGAGGTGAATTTGCCGTCGTAGTTGTATGGCCCGTAGAGGCACACGCAACCGCCCGGGGCGATGACTGCCGCGATATGCGCGAACAGGCGCTCGACTTCGGGCCAGCCGATGATGTGTACGGTGTTGGCGTTGAAGATGGCGTCTACTTTTTCCACTGACCAGCTTGCATCGTTGACGTCGATTCCCAGTGGAGATAGCACATTGGGCAGCTGCGCTTCGTCCAGCCAGGCCTGGATGCCGGGCAGGTTTTCAGCCAGCTCGCTGGGCTGCCAGGTGAGGTGCGGCAGCTCGCGGCCGAAGTGTACGGCGTGCTGCCCGGTACCGCTGGCGATCTCCAGCACACGCTTGCGTTCGGCGAAGATTTCCCTGAGCACGGCCAGTATCGGCGCTTTGTTCACTTCGCTGGATTCGGCGTAGGGTTTCATTGGGAGTGGGGAGTGGGGAGGGGGGAGTGGGGAGTGGGGAGTGGGGAGTGGTAA
>JBGSMU010000018.1:0-23351 GCA_041739955.1 Gallionella sp.
ATTCTCTTCATCTGCTTCCTCCAAAAGTAACGTTAATTTTACGTCGCCCTTGGAAGACTATTTATCGGGGGAAGCTCATGATGATGCGGGTAACGGGTTAAAGTTGAATTTGAATACAGTGCGTGTCGCTACAGGTTGTGCCTTTAAGGTGCCCGTCTGACGACATCACCCGTTTGGATGCTATTGCCTGTGATGATGATGGCTTCCGAGTGGCTGTCGTTCCGGTGACTGCGAATTTCGATTACGCCGACTTTGTTTTCCAGATAGCCGATTATTTTGCCGCTGCCCAGGTCAAGTATGGCTTCGCCTATATGGTATACGTCCAATTGCGAGCCAATCACCAGGCTGGACCTTGTTCCCGCTTTTAAAATAACAGACTGATTTGCGACATCGAGGATCCTTCCCTGAAAAGGGATGGTTCTTAACTTCTGAATAATTTTCTCTGTTGCCTTGCCCAAAGCCTCGTTCAGGGCGCCGTCCAGTAGAGTGGTGTCGACAGTAGAACCCTTGGAAGTCTTGGATGAGCCTACTTTTCGGTATTCTCCGGTAGAAGATTCTGCAAGGATGGATTTTCCGGAAGTAATATCAACCAAAGCGTATTCGATGGAGATGCGGGAAACTGAAGTTTTTTGCTGGAACACGATAGTGTCAATTCCTTCCTCAACTTCAGAATATCCGGTAACTGCACCTGTTAATCTGAAATCAAAGCTGTACAGTTCGTTTCCGGAGAGTGATTTATTGCCGGTTACAGTGCTTGAAGTTTGTGTGGGCATAACCCAAGTGCTTGCATCTTGGTCTTTGGTATTGAGCAGTGTGGTTCTTAGTCCTGCTGCCTCAAGTTTTGATGCCATAATGCTTATTGCCGGATTTCCAGCCTCGGACATTTTGGATGGAATTTTATTTTCGAATTGCATTAGCCCGATAGAATATTGCGGAACATTATAGAAAGCTGCGTCCCTGGAAGCATTATCGGTTTTGACATCGTTTAGCTGTCCACCAATATTGGTCGAGCAAGAACTGGTAGCTAAAATAATGGATGCAAAAGCTAAGGAATAAAAGCATCGTGGCATTGCGGCTCCTTAAGCGAGCGAATTTGGATCTGTTGAAATGTTGTCTAGCTTGTAGATAAACTTAAATAGCCATGCCATCAAATATTCAATACTTCGAGTATTTTGAAATACGGGTTGGGAGAAATTTCCAGTATTGATTGCCGCCGCGAGTGTATTTTGCATAAGCCTTGCCCACTGTGTTTGAATAAATCGGTCTATGCTTTTGAGTATTGTGGTGTTTGCCGAATTTTCAGCCATTGTGCAGCAATATTAAATTCAAAGCTGTAATTTCTTCAAGGGACATTATAATACACCGTGGGTCAAGTTCAGCTGGCTTCGGGCGGGCTGATGTTTGAGTCAGGCGAGTGCTGAAATCTAATCTTTATATTTTTGTTGGGTGCGGCATAGCCGCGCTTTGTGTTTTTGGGAATTGATATATGCCAGTTATTACATTGCCGGATGGTTCGCAGCGCAGCTATGAACAAGCAGTCACGGTTGCCGAAGTTGCTCAGAGTATAGGGGCCGGGTTGGCACGCGCTGCGCTGGCCGGGAGAGTTGATGGGCGTCTGGTGGACATCTCACACACGATCGAAACGGATGCCGAGCTTGCGATCATCACCGACAGGGATAAGGATGGCGTAGAGGTCATTCGGCATTCAACCGCGCACTTGCTGGCGCATGCGGTAAAGGAACTTTTCCCCGATGCGCAAGTGACTATCGGCCCGGTGATAGAAAACGGTTTTTACTATGACTTTTCCTACAAGCGCCCATTTACGCCGGAAGATCTGGTGGCAATCGAGAAGCGCATGGGGGAAATCGCCAAGTTGGATTTACCCGTGGCACGCCGAGTGTTGCCACGTGACGAGGCCGTGGCCTACTTCAAGCATATCGGCGAGCATTACAAGGCAGAGATCATCGAATCTATTCCCGTTGACCAGGATGTGTCTCTCTATAGCGAGGGCGAGTTCACCGACCTGTGCCGCGGTCCCCATGTGCCATCTACAGGCAAGCTGAAAGCATTCAGATTGATGAAACTGGCCGGGGCATATTGGCGAGGTGACTCGAAGAACGAGATGTTGCAGCGCATCTACGGCACGGCATGGGCTAAGAAAGAGGAGCTGGAAACATATTTGCACCAGATCGAGGAAGCCGAGAAGCGTGACCACCGAAAGCTGGGCAAACAACTGGAGTTATTCCACATGCAGGAATCTTCGCCCGGCATGGTGTTCTGGCACCCTAAAGGCTGGACTTTGTGGCAGGAAGTCGAGCAATACATGCGCCGCAAGTTTCGCGAGCACGATTATCAGGAAGTGCGCACGCCGACCATCATGGATCGCACGCTGTGGGAGAAATCCGGCCACTGGGATAACTACCACGACAATATGTTCACCACTGCCTCGGAGAACCGCGACTATGCGGTTAAGCCTATGAATTGTCCTGGGCATGTGCAGATTTTTAATCACGGTCTGCATAGTTATCGCGATCTGCCGTTACGACTGGCGGAATTCGGCTCCTGTCATCGCAATGAAACTTCCGGTTCGCTGCACGGCCTGATGCGCGTGCGCGGTTTTACGCAGGATGATGCGCATATCTTCTGTACCGAAGATCAGGTGCAAACCGAAGTCTCGAATTTCATCGTGATGCTCGAGGAGGTATATAAGGATTTCGGTTTTAACGAGGTGTTGGTCAAGTTGTCCACACGTCCAGAAAAACGAGTTGGCTCCGATGAGACTTGGGATAAGGCCGAAGCCGGACTGGCAAGGTCTTTAAAACAAAATAACCTTGAGTACGAGGTGCTGCCTGGTGAAGGTGCATTCTACGGTCCCAAAGTCGAGTTCACGCTGAAGGATAGCCTCGGACGCCTGTGGCAGTGTGGCACGATCCAGCTGGATTTCAATTTGCCGGTACGTCTGGGTGCTGAATTCGTCGACGAGGATAACGGTCGCAAGCCACCGGTTATGTTGCATCGCGCAATATTGGGGTCTATGGAGCGCTTCATCGGCATCCTTATCGAACATCATGCCGGCGCGTTCCCGTTATGGCTGGCGCCTATGCATGTGGTTTTGATGAATATCTCGCAGGCCCAGGAGGAATATGCGCGCCAAGTTGCACAGAAGTTGCGAGAAGCCGGGCTTAGAGTGCAATTGGATTTGCGTAATGAGAAGATTACCTATAAAATCCGCGAACATAGCTTGCAGAAATTACCTTATCAGCTGATTGTCGGCGATAAGGAGGTTGCTGGAAGTTTGGTGGCCGTGCGTTCCCGTGGTGGTGAAGATCTCGGACAGATGACGTTGGAAGCTTTGCTTCAGCGTTTGCAGACCGAGATTCGAAACGGGTAGCACGGCTTTGATATTGTCCAAGTGGAGATATTGCAATAGCACAAGATAAAGCGCAGCGCACCAATGAGATGATTACCGCACCGCAGGTGCGACTGATCGGTGTGGAAAAAGAGCCCCTGGGGATTGTGACCATCGCTGAAGCGTTGCGTCTTGCAGATGAAGCAGAGCTGGACTTGGTAGAGATTTCGCCGATGGCGGATCCCCCTGTTTGCCGGATCATGGATATCGGCAAGTTCAAATATGCAGAGAGCAAGAAGCAACATGAGGCCAAGCTAAAGCAGAAGCAGGTTCAGATCAAGGAGATCAAGTTTCGCCCAGGTACCGATGAGGGTGACTACAACATCAAGTTGCGCAACCTGATCAAGTTTCTTGAAGAAGGTAACAAGACCAAAATCACACTACGCTTTCGCGGACGTGAAATGGCACATCAGGAAATCGGCATGCGTTTGATCCAGCGCGTCAGGGATGATCTGGAAGAGCATGGAGTGGTCGAGCAGTTTCCCAAAATGGAAGGCCGCCAGATGGTGATGGTATTGTCACCCAAAGCGAAAAAGAAATAGGTTTGATCGGATCGGTATAAATGGGACGGCCGGTTCGGTTAGGTAGTAAATAGTCCCAACTAAAAAGTGGTGTGCGGGTTAACAAGTTTTTCCATCGGAAAACACCTTCCATCATAACTTAAGGAGCAATCATGCCTAAAATGAAAACCAAGAGCGGTGCAAAAAAACGCTTTGTAGTTCGTGCCGGTGGCAGCATCAAGCGTTCATCGGCCTTCAAGCGTCACATCCTGACCAAGAAGACCACCAAGACCAAGCGTCAATTGCGCGGCACAACTGAAGTGCATTCAACCAATAAAGCATCGGTTCGCGCCATGATGCCTTACGCATAAGGAGTAGATCATGCCAAGAGTAAAACGTGGAGTAGTCGCGCGCGCCAGTCACAAGAAAATTCTTGATCTGGCAAAAGGATATCGTGGTCGTCGCAAGAACGTATACCGTATCGCCAAACAGGCGGTGATGAAGGCGGGGCAATATGCCTATCGTGATCGTCGCCAAAGGAAACGCCAGTTCCGCACTCTGTGGATCGCACGTATCAATGCGGCGGCGCGTGAGCAAGGTATGACCTACAGCGTATTCATGAACGGGCTGAAAAAAGCCGACATTCAGGTTGATCGCAAGGTGCTGTCGGATATCGCGGTGTTCGACAAGCCGGCATTTGCACAATTCGTGGTGCAAGCCAAAGCCAGCCTCGGCGTTTAAATATCAGCGTTGAACATAAAGGAGGCGAAACGCCTCCTTTTTTGTTTTGGTGTCTTTGAAAATGGATCAACTCCAACAAATACTAGACGATGCTCTGCAACAGTTTGCCGCAACCGGCGACGAAGCCGAGCTGGAGCAAATAAAAGCGCGTTATCTTGGCAGGGACGGTAGTCACACTGCTTTGCTCAAGAGCCTGGGTAAGCTGTCGGCTGAAGAGCGTCCTGCAGCCGGGGCTCGCATCAATCAGGTAAAACAGTCTATTGAAGCAGCGCTACAGCAGCGTCGTGATGATCTGCAGCAAAACAAGCTGGCACAGAAACTCGCGGCAGAGTCGCTGGACGTTACCCTGCCGGGACGCGGTCTTGGCATCGGCGGCTTGCATCCGGTGACGCGTACTTTGCAGCGTATAGAGAAGTTGTTTCATTCGCTGGGTTTTGCCGTCGCATCGGGTCCGGAAATCGAGCATGACTTTTACAATTTTACCGCGCTTAACATTCCCGAGAATCACCCGGCACGTGCGATGCATGATACGTTTTACATTGACCCGCAACATGTATTGCGCACGCACACTTCTCCAGTTCAGATACGTTACATGGAGGAGAATCAGCCGCCTTTAAAGATTATTTCGCCTGGGCGAGTTTACCGATTTGATTCCGATGCCACCCATTCACCGATGTTTCATCAGGTGGAAGGTCTATGGGTGGATGAAGAGGTCAGTTTTGCCAACCTGAAAGGTGTGGTGCAGGATTTTCTGCAGCGATTCTTCGAGCGCGACGACTTGCGTGTTCGCTTTCGCCCATCCTTCTTTCCATTCACAGAGCCGTCCGCCGAAATGGATATGAGCTGGAACGGGGGATGGTTGGAGATCGGCGGCTGCGGCATGGTTCATCCCAATGTTCTCAAGCACGTCAAAATAGACAGCGAGAAGTATCTTGGTTTTGCGTTTGGTTTGGGAGTGGAGCGTCTGGCGATGCTGCGATATGGTGTGAACGATTTGCGTCAGTTTTATGAGAGCGATTTGCGTTTCCTAAAGCAGTTCAACTGAGAATAAGGTATGAAATTTTCTGAAAATTGGTTGCGTACCTGGGTCAGTCCGGCACTATCGAGCGACGAACTGGGGCATCTGCTGACCATGGCCGGCTTGGAGGTCGAGTCTATCGAGGACGTCTCGCGTCCATTCAGCAACGTTGTTGTGGCCGAGGTATTGGAAGTCGTCAAGCACCCCAATGCGGATCGCCTGAATGTGTGTCAAGTCAATGTTGGTGAGACTGAACCCCTGACTATCGTCTGCGGGGCAGCCAATGTGGCGGTTGGAGTGAAAGTTCCGTGCGCTCGTGTCGGTGCAGTATTGCCCGGTGATTTCAAGATCAAGCAGGCAAAAGTGCGCAACATAGAATCGTTCGGCATGTTGTGTTCCGCAGTCGAGCTGGGACTTGCTGAGACGAGCGAAGGACTGTGGTTGTTGCCATCCGATGCTCCGGTAGGTAAGCCCGTGCGCGAATATCTGGAACTTGACGACAAGCTCTTTACGCTCAAGCTCACACCGAACCGTAGCGACTGCAGCAGTATTGCTGGCCTGGCGCGCGAGGTTGCTGCGCTGACCGGTAATGCACTTCATCCTGTAGTGTCGGTGGAACAAGCCGTCACCCTGTCTGATCATCTGTCGGTAAAGATTGTCGATGTGCAGGCCTGCCCACTGTATTGCGGTCGCTTGGTGCGGGGTGTGAATGCTACCGCTACCACACCGGATTGGATGTTGCGTCGTCTCGAGCGCAGCGGCCTGCGCGGCATCAATGCAGTCGTGGATATCACCAACTACGTGATGCTGGAATTGGGGCAGCCGATGCATGCCTTCGATTTGGCAAAGCTATCCGGCGACATCACCGTGCGTCACGCACGTAACGGCGAGCAACTGACTCTGCTCAATGATCAAGAGGTGGTGCTGGGCGAAGACGTGCTGGTCATCGCCGATGATGTACACGTGCTGGCCATGGCCGGAATTATGGGCGGGCAGGGCAGTGGTGTTGAAGGGACTGCTCGGGATGTATTTCTGGAAAGTGCTTTCTTTAGTCCAGATGCGATATCAGGCAGGGCGCGTCGTTTCGGATTGTCCACTGACTCTTCGTTTAGATTCGAGCGCGGTGTGGATTTTGCGATCACAAGGAAGGCTTTGGAGCGAGCGACACAATTGCTGCTGGAAATATGCGGGGGCAAGGCTGGCGAGATCACCCAAGTGAAAAATGAACTGCCGGCTCGTCCTGCAATTGAGCTGCGGTGTTCGCGTGTAACGCGTGTGCTAGGCATCGAGCTGGACAACAACCGGATCGCTGCCTTGCTGAGAGGACTGCAATTCGAATTCACAATGAATGGCGACCGTTTCAGGGTGACACCTCCCAGCTTTCGTTTTGACCTATCCATAGAGGCGGACTTGATTGAAGAGGTGGCGCGCCTTCACGGATATGACAATATCCCTGCGCTGGCACCCATGGCTGAACTGAACATGCTTCCATGCAGCGAATCGCAACTTCCCCTTGCATACCTCCAGCAAGTATTGGTAACGCGTGATTACCAGGAGATCGTCAGTTATGCTTTTCTGGACGCACAGGTTGAGCGTGAATTGTGCGGTAATAATGACCCTGTGGCGATTCAGAATCCTATCGCCAGCAACCTGTCCGTGATGCGAAGCAGTTTGATTGGTGGCCTTGTAGGCGGGCTGAGATTTAACCTCAACCGCAAGCAGACCCGGGTGCGACTGTTTGAGTCGGGAGCATGCTTCGATAGAGCGGATGGCGGCTATGTTCACAGCCAAAGATTCTCCGCTATTGCATACGGTGCCAATCTTCCTGAGCAGTGGGGGAGTGAAAGCAGGAATGTTGATTTCTTTGATATGAAGGCTGATGTTGAGGCTTTGTTTTCGACGCAAGCACTTCGTTATGTTGCGGCTACACATCCTGCTCTGCATCCCGGTAGATCTGCCCAGATATTTTGCAATGGCGCAAAGGTCGGCTGGATCGGGGAGTTGCACCCGCAGTGGCAGCAGCAATATGACATACCGTTACCGGCAGTCTGGTTTGAAGTTGAACTTGACCCGTTGCTTCAGGCTCAGGTACCACGGATGAGCGAACTTTCAAAATCACTACCTGTGCGTCGTGATCTGGCTTTACTGGTTGATGAATCAGTTGAAGTTCAGACCCTGCTGGAAACTATGAAGCAAGCTGAAGCACCTTATGTGATAGAAATTGCGTTGTTCGATGTTTATCGCGGAAAGGGTTTGGAGAAAGGCAAAAAAAGCCTTGCATTCCGTGTGTTATTACAAGATACTCAAAAAACACTCACGGATTCTGAAATTGAACCAAGTATTGCGCTGCTGGTGAGTGTGGTGCAAAGTCTTGGTGCGAAGTTGCGTATGTAAGGGAGAAAAATGACATCTACATTGACCAAGGCCGAATTGGCCGATTTGCTCTTTGATAAGGTAGGCCTCAATAAACGTGAGGCCAAAGACATGGTGGAAGCTTTTTTTGAGGAGATTCGTGCCCAATTGGAGCGTGGCGAGAGTGTGAAACTGTCAGGATTCGGCAATTTCCAGTTGCGGGATAAGCCACAACGTCCGGGACGAAACCCAAAGACTGGTGAGGAAATTCCAATCACGGCACGTCGTGTGGTGACATTCCATCCCAGCCAGAAACTGAAGACCATGGTGGAAAAGTCCTATCATGGAAAGCCACAAGCCTAATCAGGAGCTTCCTCCTATACCCGCAAAACGTTACTTCACTATTGGTGAAGTTAGCGAATTGTGTGGTGTAAAAGCGCATGTGTTGCGCTATTGGGAGCAGGAATTCACCCAACTTAAACCAGTCAAACGCAGTGGTAATCGCCGTTATTATCAGCATCATGAGGTGCTGCTGATTCGGCGTATCAGGGAATTGCTTTACGGACAAGGTTTTACTATTTCTGGCGCCCGCAATCGTCTGGAACATGATCATGGTCATGATCAGAGTGATATCGGTTCAGAGAGCGGCCAGGTTACTGATGTTCACGCGATACGCCATGAAATCAGGGAAATAATCTCTCTTTTATGTGCCAACACCTGATTAATACCAATAAAGTCTGAAAATATTTATTCGTATCCGGGTAGTTGCAGCATCCTTCTTCAATCATTTGTTTTCATCCTATCAAAATGAGCAGAACGCTTTCAGGTGGCCATGGTATGGATGAAGAGCGCATGCAGTCGGGCTTATCCGGCGTTGGGGTTGCAAATTACATTACGCCGAATGGATATAGCAGTCTAAATAAAGAACTTGATCATTTATGGAGAGTTGAACGTCCAGAGTTGGTCAAAACGATTACTTGGGCAGCTTCAAATGGAGATCGGTCCGAGAATGGCGACTATATCTACGGCAAGAAACGGTTGCGGGAAATAGATCGTCGTATACGCTTCCTGCGTAAACGCATCGAAATTTCTCAAGTTATCGACCCTGTGCAACGTGGATCATGCGATCAGGTTTTTTTCGGTGCAACAGTGACTGTATGCGATAGCGATGGTTGCGAGAGTTCATATATTATTGTCGGAGTAGACGAGGCGGATGCGAGTAATAGAAGGATAAGTTGGGTTTCTCCTTTGGCGCGCTCGTTACTTGGCTTGCGAGAGGGCGATACGGCTATCTTGCATACTCCCTCTGGAGTTCAGGCGTTGGATATCCTGTTGGTCGGTTATCTGGCCGTGGAAGGGTGAAATTGAGTCCATTTGCATAAGTGGCTGTATAATGTTGATACTGAATAGTATTGACGTTGTTTAACGTATTTGGAAACCAAAAAATGAAGAAAATCGAAGCAGTTATCAAGCCTTTCAAGCTGGATGAGGTTCGCGAAGCCCTTTCTGAATTGGGGGTGAGTGGCCTGACTGTTACTGAAGTTAAAGGTTTCGGTCGCCAGAAAGGGCACACGGAATTATATAGGGGTGCTGAGTATGTTGTTGATTTCTTGCCGAAAATAAAGGTGGAGGTGGTGATTGCTTCTGAGCATCTGGAAACCGCTGTGGAAGCGATTATCAAGGCGGCACATACGGGCAAGATCGGTGATGGCAAGATTTTTGTTTCAACCGTAGAGCAAGTGATTCGTATCCGTACGGGTGAAACTGACGAATCTGCTCTATGATCTAGGTTACTATTCCGTATTAGTTTGGGTTGCAATCCGGGAACTGGATAATTACAGATTCCATTTGCAGGCGAGTTTTGATATAATTCGCCGCGTTTTGAGATGGGCTTCGAGCCCGTTTTTTATTTGTGGGCCGCGTTTATGGATGTTGCAAAGCTGATTGAAGTGACAGTACATGGCTTGGGATATGAACTGGTGGACTTCGAGCGTTCAGGTCGTGGCATGTTGCGGGTATTCATTGATAAACCCGAGGGAATATCAGTTGAGGATTGCCAGATTGTAAGCAACCAGTTGACCCGGTTGTTCATGGTTGAAAACGTCGATTATGACCGTCTTGAGGTGTCTTCCCCTGGCCTGGATCGACCACTTAAGAAAGAGCAGGATTTTGTGCGCTTCGCAGGCGAAAAGGTGCAGCTTAAGCTGCGCATTCCACTGGGAGGGAGAAAAAATTTCGTCGGGGTTATTGGTGAGATCAGAGGAAGTGTACTGCAGTTGGAAGTGGAAGGAAAAATGATAGATATTGACCTGACGAACTTGGATAAGGCGCGTTTGGTGCCTACATTTTAGTTTTTGAGACAGCATCCTGGATGGATAGGTCTGGGGTAGTGGAAAATAGCCGGAGAAAAGTATGAGTCGTGAAATTTTATTGCTGGTAGATGCGCTGTCACGTGAGAAGAACGTCGACAAGGAAGTTGTGTTTGGGGCACTCGAGTCAGCATTGGCGTCTGCGACAAAGAAGCGCTTCAAGGAAGAGGCGGATGTGCGTGTGGCCATCGATCGCGACACGGGGCAGTACGAATCTTTTCGCCGCTGGGAGGTTATGGATGACGAGACTTTCGAAACACCCGATTTGCATATCAAGCTGGAAGAGGCGCAAAAGCGCAAGCCGGATATTGAAATAGGCGAATTCGTAGAGGAGCCTCTGGAATCAATCGATTTCGGGCGCATCGGTGCGCAAGCAGCCAAACAGGTTATCTTTCAGAAGATACGCGATGCGGAGCGGGAGCAAGTTCTTGCCGATTTCATGGAGCGCAAAGAGCATTTGGTCTCCGGTACCGTCAAACGTCTGGAGCGTGGCAATGCGATAGTCGAGTTCGGGAAAATAGAAGCCTTGTTGCCCCGTGAACAAATGATTGCAAAAGAAAACCTGCGGGTGGGTGATCGAGTAAAAGCCCACTTGTTAAGAGTTGATCGCAACGCGCGCGGTCCCCAGGTGATCTTGTCACGCACTTCGTCAGAGCTGTTGGTCAAGTTGTTCGAACTGGAAGTGCCCGAGATTGAAGAGAAGCTACTGGAAATCGTCAGTGCGGCTCGTGATCCTGGCTCGCGTGCAAAGATCGCCGTGTTGTCGCATGACCCACGTATTGATCCTATCGGTACATGTGTCGGGATGCGTGGTTCCCGCGTTCAAGGTGTCACCAACGAATTGGCCGGCGAACGCGTGGATATCATTCTTTGGGCAGAGGATCCCGCAACATATGTGATAAATGCCCTGGCTCCGGCGGAAGTCAGCAGCATCGTAGTGGATGAAGAGAAGCACAGCATGGATGTCGTGGTTGAAGAGGAAAATCTTGCACAGGCGATTGGGCGCGGCGGGCAAAATGTACGTTTGGCCAGCGAAATGACGGGTTGGGATCTGAATATCATGACGGTCGAGCAATCCAATGAAAAACATAATGAAGAGTTTGCCAAAACCAGATCCATGTTCATGGAGCGTCTTGATGTGGATGCCGAGGTTGCAGATATTCTTGTGCAGGAAGGATTCAATACCCTCGAGGAAGTTGCCTATGTTCCGTTAGAGGAAATGATGGATATTGAATCATTCGATGATGCAACCGTAGAAGAGTTGCGTAGTCGAGCGCGTAATTCCTTGCTGACAGCTGCGATTGCAAGTGAGGAGAAGGTCGAGCATGGCATTGAGGACTTGCTCAAGCTGGAAGGAATGGATGAGGAAACTGCTCTGGCCTTGGCAGGCAAGGGTGTTGTGACACAGGATCAATTGGCGGATTTGGATGCGGATGAGTTAATGGAACTTTCCGGTATGGATAGCGAACGTGCCAATGCATTAATTATGACTGCACGCGCACCCTGGTTTGCCTAACGGGGTGCTTAAAGGATAGTAATGGGAAAATTAAACGTAGCACAGTTTGCGACAGAGCTGGGATTGCCAGTACCTTTGTTGCTTGAACAACTTAAGGCAGCAGGCCTTGCCAAAGAGCAGGAGACGGATCCCGTATCTGAAAAGGATAAGGCGAAATTGCTTGAGCATTTGCGTCAAGCCCATGGTGCGGAAAAACCCACGAAAAAAATCACGATCACCCGTCGCGAAACCACCGAGATAAAAAAAGCAGATAGTTCGGGAAGGGCGCGTACGATACAAGTCGAGGTGCGGAAGCGCCGCGTGGTTGCTCCTGTTACTCCTGCCGATGCAGCAAATAAAACGGCGGCACCGGCACCTACGACCAAAAAAGGCAAGACCACTAAGGTGGTTGATGAAGCCGAGTTGGCAACACGCGAGGAAGAAGCGCGTTTGCATGCGGAACTTGCTTCACGTCAAGCTGCAGAGGTGCTGGAGAAGCAAGAGAGAAGTAAACGAAAAATCGTAGAAAAAGCTGCTGAGCCTGAACCTGAAGCGAAAAAAACCGAAGAGCCAATAGTTGCTCCTGTTGCTCCGATTGCTCCTGTTACTCCCGTTACTCAGGTCGCTCCACCTGTCAATCTTGCTGAAGGTACATTACACAAGCCCACACCCAAACCTGGTGACAAAATAGTCAAGCCAGGCAAGAAAGCAAAGGCGGAAGTAAAAAATAGCCCGTGGGACGAGAAGGGACACAAAAAACGCACACCAGTCAATACGGGTGGAAGGGTGACTTGGGGCACGCCAGTGCGTGCGCCTCGTCATCATGATAAGCATGGAAAGAATTCTTCATCAGAAGCTGCCCATGCCTTCTCCTTACCCACGGAACCGGTTGTTCATGAGGTGGCAGTTCCGGAGACTATAGCGGTAGCGGAGTTGGCGCAAAAAATGTCCATTAAGGCCACTGAAATCATCAAGGTCCTGATGAAAATGGGTTCGATGGTAACGATCAATCAGGTTTTAGATCAGGAAACCGCAATGATTGTGGTTGAGGAGATGGGTCATATAGCCAAAGCTGCCAAGCTGGATGATCCGGATGCTTATCTGATCGACAATGAAGATCATCAGGCCGTGCTGGAGCCGCGTGCTCCTGTCGTGACCGTGATGGGCCATGTTGACCATGGCAAGACTTCATTGCTTGATTATATACGTCGTACCCGCGTCGCTACCGGTGAGGCCGGAGGCATTACCCAGCATATTGGTGCATATCATGTGGATACACCTCGCGGGATGATCACCTTCCTTGATACGCCAGGGCATGAAGCGTTTACCGCCATGCGTGCTCGCGGTGCGAAAGCGACAGATATCGTAATTCTGGTTGTTGCCGCTGACGATGGAGTGATGCCACAAACCAAAGAGGCGATACATCATGCCAGAGCCGGAAATGTTCCACTTGTGGTGGCAATGACCAAGGTTGACAAAGAGGACGCAAATGTTGAGCGTGTGAAGCAGGAATTGGTTGCAGAAGGCGTCGTGCCGGAAGATTGGGGTGGAGATTCAATGTTTGTTGAAGTTTCTTCCAAATCTGGACAGGGTGTCGACCAATTGCTTGAGGGGATACTGTTGCAGGCTGAAGTGCTGGAATTGAAATCACCACGCACTACTCATGCAAAAGGTTTGGTGATAGAGGCGCGCCTGGATAAAGGTAAAGGGCCGGTTGCCACAGTCCTGGTTCAGTCTGGAACAATGCGTCGGGGTGACACAATTCTGGTCGGTTCAGTGTTCGGGCGTGTACGCGCGATGCTGGATGAAAATGGTAAGGCTATAGCTGAGGCTTATCCATCGCTGCCGGTGGAAATTCAGGGTTTGTCCGAAGTTCCGGTAGCTGGTGAAGAGTTGATGGTACTGGCTGATGAAAAACGTGCGCGTGAAATCGCACAGTTCCGTCAGGGTAAGTATCGGGGTGTGAAGCTAGCCAAACAACAGGCAGCCAAGCTGGAAAATATGCTCGAGCAAATGGCTGAGGGTGAGATCAGTACCTTGTCGTTGATAGTGAAGTCCGATGTTCAAGGTTCTGCCGAGGCAATTGCACAATCCCTGCAGAAACTTTCGACAAATGAAGTTAAGGTAAACCTGATACA
This sequence comes from Gallionella sp., assembly GCA_041739955.1. Taxonomy (GTDB): domain Bacteria; phylum Pseudomonadota; class Gammaproteobacteria; order Burkholderiales; family Gallionellaceae; genus Gallionella. The sequence continues at coordinate 14,023 of JBGSMU010000018.1, forward strand.
TGGCGGTGTGGGGGCGATAACCGAGTCTGACATCAATCTGGCACTGGCTTCCAAGGCGATTGTGATTGGATTTAACACCAGAGCGGATGCTGCTGCACGTAAATTGGCGGAAGCAAACGGGGTGGAAATTCGCTGCTACAACATCATCTATGCGATGGTGGACGAGATCAAGGCCGCCTTGTCGGGAATGCTGGCTCCCGAGAAACGCGAAAGCATCATGGGTATGGTGGAAGTGCGACAAGTATTCACCGTCTCAAAAATCGGTACGATAGCTGGTTGTTATGTGCTTGACGGCATAATCAAACGGGCAGCTCGCGTACGTGTGCTACGCAGTGATGTGGTGATTCATGATGGAGAACTGGATTCATTGAAGCGTTTCAAAGATGATGTAAAAGAAGTTAAAAATAACTTCGAGTGCGGCTTGTCCGTGAAGAATTTCAACGATCTGGTGGTTGGCGACAAACTCGAAGCTTATGAAATAGTTGAAGTTGCACGTGCCCTGTGATCGGAGTGCGTGAAATACAATGAGCAACTTCGCGAGAACCGAAAGAGTGGCGCAACAAATGCAGCGCGAAATTGCCGAATTGGTGCGTCTTCAGATAAATGATCCGGGCGTACGATTGGTAACTATTACCGGAGTGGAAGTGGCTGGTGACTATTCGCATGCCAAAGTTTTTTTCACCCGACTGGATGGCAAGCACGAAGAGGCGCAGCAAGGATTGGAGCGGGCCAGTGGGTTCATACGCAACCAGCTGGCCCGCAGTATCAAGCTTCGTATCATGCCCCAACTTCATTTTGTCTATGATTCATCAGTTGAACGCGGCAGCCACCTTTCGCAGCTCATCGACCAGGCGGTTGCCAGCGACAAGCATCATCCTGACAAGCAGTAATCGCAGCCATGGCGCGTAATTTCCGCCCGATAAATGGTGTGTTGCTGTTCGATAAGCCGCTGGAATTAAGTTCCAACACCGCGCTGCAAAAAGTCCGCCGGCTGTTCCAGGCCGAAAAGGCGGGTCATACCGGTACCCTGGACCCTCTGGCCACCGGGTTGTTGCCAATCTGTTTTGGCGAAGCCACCAAGTATTCCAATGCGCTGCTCGATGCGGATAAAACCTATCACGCCTTGATGCGTCTGGGTCAAACCACCAGTACTGGCGATGCGGAAGGTGAGATTCTCAGCGAACTTCCGGTCAAGGTGGAGCAGAAAGAAGTCGAAGCAGTGCTGGCAATATTTCTCGGCGAGATCCAGCAATTGCCGCCCATGTACAGCGCCCTCAAGTATCAGGGGAAGCCGCTCTACGAGTACATCCGAAAAGGCGAAACTGTTGAGCGTGAACTACGCAATGTGGTGATACACGAGCTGGTGCTGAATAGTTTTAGCGGCAACGAGATGGACATCTCGGTTCGGTGCAGTAAAGGAACCTATATCCGTACACTTGCCGAAGATATCGGTGCGGAACTCGGCTGCGGGGCACATCTGAAAGCTTTGCGCCGTACCGCGATCGCCCATTTTGATCTGGGTGATGCCTATAGTTGGGAGCAACTTGAGGCAATGACCGAGGCCGAGCGTACCTCCTGTATTCTGCAATTGGAATGCCTGATGCCTGACATGCCTGTATTGCAGCTGGATGCTGTGCAGATCAAACGCCTCTCGCAAGGCCAGCGACTCGCGCTGGATACAGGTTTGTCTGATGGCAAGGTCAGATTGCATGGCCCTGAAGGATTCATAGGGGTTGGCTTGCTTCAAGGTCGACGTCTGGCACCGGAGCGATTGTTGTCCAGTGTGGCAAAACAGGCCGCACAACCCGATTTACAGCAAAATATTGGGGTTGAGTAAGGTGCATGTTAAAGGGTAGAATGCGCTACTTTTTTAGGAGAGCATAACCCATGGCAATTAACGCCGCGCAAAAAGCGCAAATAGTGACCGACTTTCAACGCGCCAAGACCGATACCGGTGCCCCGGAAGTGCAAGTGGCATTGATCACAGCACGCATAACTTATTTGACCGAACATTTCAAAGATAATGTCAAGGATCATCATTCCCGTCGCGGTCTTTTGCGATTGGTAAGCCGCCGCCGCAAACTGCTTGATTACCTCAAGCGTACGAATGATGCAAGCTATCGTACGTTGATTGAGCGTCTGGAAATCCGTAAGTAATATATCCCATTCAGCGGGTCGCGTATGCGGCCCGTGTTGTTTTGTCTTATCACAATGTACGGTGCGGTTGCGCGTCAGTATTGAACAGAGAGGTCTATCTTGAGTCACTATAAAAAAACAATCGCCTTCGGTAACCATCAGCTCACGCTGGAGACCGGTGAAATAGCGCGTCAGGCAAGCGGCGCTGTCATGGTGAGCCTGGATGACACTGTTGTGTTGGTCACGGTGGTTGGCAGAAAAGATGCCAAGCCCGATCAGGACTTTTTTCCATTGACGGTGGATTATCAGGAGAGGACTTATGCCGCCGGAAAAATACCTGGTGGATTCTTCAAACGCGAGGGCCGTCCCAGTGAGAAAGAGATTCTGACATCCCGTTTGATAGATCGTCCGTTGCGTCCGTTGTTTCCGGAAAGCTTTTATAACGAAGTTCAAATCGTTGCGACGGTGATGTCGTCTGACGAAGAAATCGACTCCGATATTCCCGCAATGATTGGTGCATCTGCCGCGCTGGCGATCTCCGGTATCCCTTTCGATGGCCCGATAGGTGCAGCCCGTGTGGGATATGCAAATGGCCAGTATCTGCTGAATCCTACAGCGACCGAACTGAAGACTTCCCAACTGGATCTGGTGGTTGCCGGTACTGATCGTGCTGTGCAGATGGTTGAATCCGAGGCGCAACAGTTATCCGAAGAAGTCATGCTGGGCGCTGTGATATTTGGCCATGAGCAGATGCAGGTTGTGATTCAGGCTATCAACGAAATGGCAAACGAAATCGGTGCTGACGACTGGGATTGGGCAGCTCCAACTAAAGATGAAGCTTTGATCGCGCAGATCGCCAGTATCGCCGAAGCAGAATTGGGCGCGGCATATGCAATTCGCTCAAAGCAGGCTCGTACAGATGCGATCGCTGCGATACATGACAAAGTGATAGCAGCCACCATAAATGCTGAGTCGGCTCCCGGTCTCAAGAATCATGTCAATGACCTGTTCAGTGCACTCGAGGCGAAGATCGTTCGCGGACAGATTTTAAGCGGGGAACCGCGAATAGACGGTCGTGATACCCGCACCGTTCGTCCGATTACGATTCGTAACGGTGTATTGCCCCGTACGCACGGTTCTTCACTGTTTACACGCGGTGAGACACAGGCAATCGTGGTTGCAACTCTGGGCAGTATGCGTGACTCGCAAAAGATTGATGCTTTGCAGGGTGAATATACGGATCGTTTCATGCTGCATTACAATTTCCCTCCTTATTCCACTGGTGAAACCGGCCGTGTTGGAACCCCTAAGCGTCGCGAAATTGGTCATGGCCGCTTGGCCAAACGCGCTTTGATTGCTGTACTGCCAAGCGAGGAGGAATTCGGCTATGCGATGCGCGTAGTTTCGGAGATCACCGAGTCCAATGGATCCAGTTCTATGGCTTCAGTTTGTGGCGGCTGCCTTTCATTGCTGGATGCCGGTGTGCCGCTCAAGGCGCATGTCGCTGGTATTGCGATGGGTCTGATCAAGGATGGTAATCGATTTGCAGTATTGACCGATATTCTGGGTGATGAGGATCACCTGGGTGACATGGACTTCAAGGTTGCTGGTACCGAAGCCGGGGTCACTGCATTGCAAATGGATATCAAGATTAACGGTATCACCAGTGAAATCATGCAAGCCGCCTTGACCCAGGCTCGTGAGGGTCGTATGCATATACTGGGGTTGATGAAGCAGGCAATGCCGAGTGCACGGACGGAAGTTTCCGAATTTGCACCGCGCATGATCAAGATGAAGATCAACCCAGAAAAGATCCGCGATGTGATCGGCAAGGGCGGCGCGGTGATTCGTGCCTTGACTGAAGAAACCGGCACGACCATAGATATTGACGATAGCGGCAACATCACGATAGCTTGTGTAAGCGGTGAGGCAGGGGAACTGGCTCGCAAGCGTATCGAAGATATCGTGGCCGACGTTGAGGTTGGTCGTGTATACGAGGGCCCAGTAGTCAAGTTGCTGGACTTTGGCGCTTTGGTGAATGTCTTGCCGGGGAAAGACGGTCTTTTGCATATTTCTCAAATCGCCCATGAACGAGTTAATTCCGTATCCGATCACCTCAAGGAAGGACAGATTGTCCGTGTTAAGGTGCTGGAAGTAGACGACAAGGGCAGGATGAAGCTAAGCATGAAGGTGTTGTTGCCCGCACCTGATGCATCACCAGCTCATTCAGCAGAGTAAACAAAAAGTAAAAAGCCCCGCCAGTTAACTCTGGCGGGGCTTTTTTATTTGGATATTATTTTATTGTGGTCGAAGGCTGATGGTTGGCTTTCATCGAAAACAAGTAAGGTAACTATGGTGTGGGAGTTTTTGGCTAAGACATAACCTTCACAGTTTATGTCTGCGCCGAAAACAAGTAACCAAAATTATTAAGAAGCTTTTGGTTCCAACATAACTTGCGCCTTGCGCAAATTGGTTTTCACCGAAAGCAGGTAGCCAAATTTTATTTGGCTACCTGCTTTTCACGTATCTCGTCCAATGTTTTGCAATCGATACACAGGGTAGCCGTTGGCCTTGCTTCAAGACGACTCAGTCCAATCTCGATTCCGCAATTGTCACAGTAGCCGTATTCATCGGCTTCAATCTTCTCAAGCATTTCATTGATTTTTTTGATCAACTTTCTTTCCCGGTCACGGTTTCTCAGTTCCAGTCCCATATCGGATTCCTGAGTAGCGCGGTCATTCGGATCGGCAAATACGGTCGCTTCGTCCTGCATAGTATGTACCGTACGATCAATGTCCTGCCCCAATTCGGCCTTGAGAGTATTCAGGATATCTCTGAAGTGACTGATTTGCTTCGGGTTCATATACGCCTCACCCTTCTTGGTTTTGTATGGGGTGATAGGCTTTTGCGTCTTGGTCGGCATTCAACTTCTCCAACAGGATAAAAATAAAGTCTGCTTTAATACCAGAAAGCAACCCGTTGGGCAACAGTATTATTTGCTTCCGAGGAGCAGGAACAGGCTAGGATGTTTGTTCAGGGGCGGGACAGGGATAGATTTCCAATGGGAAATCGTATGTGTCCGGATAAACTCATCAGGCAGTGTGATGTCGCAGGCGACGCATAACATTGTCCGGGGGTTGCAATGGCTAAGCAGTGCCGAGAACAGACGTTCATTCCGGTAAGGTGTTTCGATGAATAGTTGGGTTTGATGCCGTTTTGCCGATTCAGCCTCTAATGCAGTGATTGCTTTGTTTCTTTCCGCTTCTTCGATAGGCAGGTAGCCATGAAAGGCGAAGCATTGTCCATTAAGTCCGGAAGCCATCAGGGCCAACAGGATGGAGGAGGGCCCGACCATCGGTATGACACGGACCCCTTTGCGATGAGCCAGGTTGACCAGATCAGCTCCCGGGTCTGCAATTCCGGGACAGCCTGCTTCAGAGAGGATCCCAACATCGTGTCCTGTGAAAATGGGCTCAAGCAGGTGCGGAAGTTCTGCGGCTGGAGTGTGTTCGTTTAGAGAGCTCAGGTGTAGTGATTGTATGGGATGCTCGGAATTTATAGATGAAAGAAAACGACGGGCGGTTTTAGGCTGTTCCACCACAAAATATTTCAGCTTTCGAGCAAGATTGATCACATGCTGCGGTATCACCTGTTCGGGCAAGGTGTCGCCCAATGTGCAGGGGATGAGGTAAAGGGTTCCGTTGTTCATGGCTTAATACAGGCGTACTTTTTCATTGCGCAGCATGTCGCAGAGCCGGATAAGGGGTAATCCCACTAGCGCATTATGGTCTTCACCGTCCATGCTGCTCATCAACGAGACGCCCAATCCTTCGGATTTTGCGCTTCCGGCGCAATGATAGGGTTGCTCCTTGAGCAGATAGCCTTCTATCTCCTCATCACTCAGATTTCGAATGGTGACGTGGTTAAGCGAAACATTGGTTTGCATGTTTCCGGTTTTACTATTCAACAAGGCCAAAGCAGTATGGAAAATGGTGGTTTTACCCCGCATTGCACGAAGCTGGGTGACCGCATTTGCGTGGTTTAGCGGCTTACCCAATTGCACATCGCCCAACAGGGCTACTTGATCCGATCCTATGATAAGCGCATTGGGGTATGCGGCAGCAACGGTTCGGGCTTTTTCCTGGGCCAAACGCAGGGAAGTATCGCGGGCTGGCTCGTTGGGTAATGGGGTCTCATCAATATCGGGGGATGCAGTCTCAAAAGGAAGTTGCAGGCGTTTGAGCAGTTCTTGGCGATAGATTGATGACGAAGCGAGGACAAGCAACTGAGAATTCAAGAATATTCCTTAGGATTTTTGACATGGGGCAGTGAAAAATATATCATGCGCGCCTCATGTCCGCACGACCTTTCATTGATAGCATGGATTTTGCCAGAAATGGCAGTGAAATGAGCGGGATAGTTCGCGTTGAAGAGTTACCCAGATTGCTTGAAATATCCGGTGATTCTGAAGGCATTATGAGCTATTCAATTCGGGGTGGTGTGGATAAATATGGTGTTCCAATGTTGGATATCACTATTGACGGAAGTTGCCAGCTTGTTTGTCAACGTTGTCTTGGTGTTATGAATCATGTGGTGCAGATCAATTCGCGATTGTTTTTGCGCAGTCAGGTCGAACTGGACGTGCTGGAAGATGAGGGCGAAGAGTTCGACAGTATTTTGGCTGAAGCGCAACTTGATGTACCCAATTTACTGGAAGAAGAGATATTGCTGAGTTTGCCGATCGCCCCCAAACATGAGTTGGACTTATGTAAGGGGTCCGAAGGTGGAGATGAGCTTGTAAACGGAAATAATCCTTTTGCGGCCTTGGCAAAATTTAAAGTAATCAATTAGTTTTTTTAGGAGTAGCAAACATGGCAGTTCAACAGAATAAAAAATCCCCATCAAAGCGTGGTATGCATCGCGCCCATGATTTCCTGACCAATCCTGCTACAGCGATCGAGCCGACAACAGGTGAGACGCATCTGCGCCACCACATTAGCCCGACCGGATTTTACCGCGGGAAAAAAGTAGTCAAAACCAAAGGCGAATAGTTCTTTGGAGAGTTGCACAGCCGATCACCAGATTCGGCTGTGTTTCATTTTGTCACACGATTTTTCTCCTTCCTGAGGATTGCATAAGTGGATGTCACATTAGCTATTGATGCAATGGGGGGCGACCACGGTCCGACGGTCACCATCCCCGCAGCGATCGAATATCTGAAGCAATATCCTGGCGATACCATCGTTCTGGTGGGTATTCCCGATGCAATCGAGATCGAATTGCGCACCCTGGGTGTGCAAGTCGGGCAACATCTGCGCATCCACCCCGCCAGCGAAGTAGTCGGTATGGACGAACAACCGCAATCCGCGTTGCGCGGGAAAAAAGATTCCTCGATGCGTGTCAGTATCAATCTGGTCAAGAACGGCGAAGCGTTGGCCTGTGTGAGCGCCGGCAATACCGGTGCGCTGATGGCTACCGCCCGGTATGTGCTAAAAACCATCCCGGGCATAGATCGGCCAGCGATCGCTTCATATCTGCCGACCAAAAAAGGTCAAGTGTGTATGCTGGATTTGGGCGCGAATACCGATTGTACTGCCGAGCATCTGTTGCAGTTCGCAATGATGGGTTCTACGCTGGTAACCGCGTTGGAACACAAGCCCACTCCTTCGATAGGATTGCTTAACATCGGCAGTGAAGACATCAAAGGCAACGAAGTGGTCAAGCAGGCTGCCGAGCTGTTGCGTAACAGCGACCTTAATTTCTTCGGCAACGTCGAAGGTAATGACATCTTCAAGGGCACCACCGATGTGGTTGTTTGTGATGGTTTCGTTGGCAATGTCGCACTGAAAACTACCGAAGGTTTGGCGCAAATGCTGGGTGATTTTTTACGGGAAGAGTTCAGCCGTAGTATTTTTACAAAGGTCGCTGCTATCATCGCTTTGCCGGTATTGAAAGCATTCAAGCGCAGGGTCGATCACCGTCGCTACAATGGTGCCAGTTTTCTCGGTTTGAAGGGAATTGTGGTTAAAAGCCATGGCTCTGCGGATAAGCTTGCATTCTATTGTGCGATTGAACGGGCAGCCGAGGAAGCACGCGAAGGTATGCTGCACCATATAAGCGAGCACATCGAGAAGTGGCATCACGAGCGTCAAAAAACACCACAAGGAGTTGCCTGATGCCTTATCAGAAATATTCAAAAATCATTGGTACCGGCAGTTACCTTCCCGCCAGAATTCTGACCAATCATGATCTGGAAAAGATGGTCGATACCTCTCACGACTGGATCGTGTCTCGCAGCGGGATCCATGAGCGCCATGTTGCGGCTGAGGGGGAACTGACCAGCGATCTGGCAATGCATGCCAGCCGCAGGGCCATAGAGGCCGCAGGGATCAAACCCGATGAGATCGACCTTGTGATCGTTGCAACAACTTCACCTGACCAGCTTTTTCCAAGCACGGCCTGTATCCTGCAAGACAAATTGGGTATTAAAAATGGTGGTGCGGCATTTGATATCCAGGCGGTCTGCGGAGGCTTCGTCTACGCACTGAATACCGCCGATATGTATATCAAAGGTGGTCAGGCCAAGACTGCACTGGTAGTCGGAGCGGAAGTGTTGTCGCGCATGCTGGACTGGACTGATCGCACTACATGCGTATTGTTTGGCGATGGTGCGGGAGCCGTGGTGTTGCGTGCTTCAGATTCAACCGGAATCGTCGCCGCCAAGTTGCATGCCGATGGCCGTCACCGGCAAATGCTTAAAGCCGAGGGGCATATACGCAACGGCGAAGTGGATGGCGATCCATTCATCAAAATGGATGGGCAGGCGGTATTCAAATTCGCGGTCAAGGTGCTGAGCGATGTCGTTGAAGAGATCCTGGAAGAGCAGGAAATGAAGGGCACTGATATCGACTGGCTGGTGCCTCATCAGGCCAACATCCGCATTATCGAAGCCACTGCAAAAAAGCTGGGTCTGGGCATGGATAACGTTGTGGTTACCGTTGCACATCATGGTAATACCTCTGCTGCTTCGATACCGCTTGCACTGGACACGGCCGTTCGCGACGGACGTATCAAGGCAAAGCAAAACATACTGATTGAAGCTGTCGGTGGCGGTTTCACCTGGGGTGCAATTCTGATCAAGTGGTAATTGCAATGACAGCGGGTAGTTTTTAAACCCTAGGTGAAGTTAAAAT
>JBGSMU010000045.1:0-2993 GCA_041739955.1 Gallionella sp.
CTCAGTGCCAACATGGCCAAGGCCACTGATACTTTAGTCATTGAAGTTTTCATTAATGAGTTCCTCTTGTTTAGTTTAGTAACGATACTTAATCGATTGTTACCAGCATTTCGATGCCAGTGCCAAATATTAAGCACTTACTATGCCAAAAATATAATTTATTGTTTTATATGGTGGTTATCGCTTTTCGACTGTCTCGAAATCCCATTTTGTAGACTTTTCCAAACTTACTTCCCCATTTATGGGAAAGTCATTCTTTAGTCAAATTAAACCTAATGGATTTTCACAAAATTACTTAGCGTGGCATGTCAGGCATACCGAGCTACCAACATTATCGATTCGAAGGAAAGTTGTATTTGCACTATGAGGATCGTGACAACTTGAACATTCTACATATGGGCGGTTTGTGGTCACCCCATCGACTGTATCAGTCCTTGTATATAGATAAAAATCTGCCTTTTGGCGACCATTGCCAGTACCCTTTGTTTCCAACCACCACACCGTACCACTACCACTACCACTATGACTAGCCTGATTAAAATCCTGCTTTTTGTATAACCCTACATCCTTTATTTCACCCTCTTCCTTTACCCTATTCTCTTTAAAGGCCGAGCCTCTGGTCGAAGAGCTTCTGGGAGCAACCGCGATAGTGGTCACTTGCTTAACCGCCAAAGCTTCATAATCAACATTACTGAATGTAGCAATTGAATCAACAGGCGCATCCGGTTTTTCGTTGCTAACACCACCACCTCCGAATAACATGCTAACCGGATGGTGACCTTTCAAATAGTCTCTGGTTGCCTTCGCCGTCTCCGTATCAAAGAAATATATCCCTTCGTTGATTGCAGGTGAATTTATCACCACATTCGGAGCCTGAGTGCCATCATGGCACGATAGGCATGCTATTGAAACCGATCCGGTTGCTGCCTCCGTTGCACTTCCAATGCTTGAATATGCTTTGTATTCCCCTGTTGGAGATTGGGTACGATTCCATAGCGGAGCTGCAACTTTAGTCTCAGAGCCCTGCGGGGTATGACAGAACACACAAATTTCACCCGTTCCCATTCTGCCTGGAACGAAATTATGCCTGCCAAACAAACTCCTTTCGCCTATCACAGGGCCGTTAGCCTGCGTTGATTCATTATTTTGGCCGCTTGCAAGAATTGCCCCCGCCGGCTGCTCACTAGTTGGCGGAATTGTTGCAGTAATTGCAGCAGGAATCGTGTTACCGACACCTGCAGTTATTGCCATTGACTGAAAAGCTATCGCACCCCCAGCGACCAATGCCGCTGAGCTTATGAAGGAACTGCCGGTAACAAGTGAGCTTGCACCCAGGATTCCTGACAATGCATCAACTCCTTCGACACCTGCAAGATTAGCAGATGACCCAATACCTGATGGCGGGACTTGTGGCGAGTCAAGTCGACTGAATATTTCGGCAGGCAAAACTTCTACCGGAATAGGCTCTGGCAAAATGGTGGTTGAGGTAACAAGGATATTTTGGCCAGCCCCAAATTCAACCGATCCAGCATTATTTTTCATATCTATACCACCAGAAACCACTTTTCCGTACAGGGATTCGCCCTCTATGGCAATCATGAATTCGGTCCCACGAACACCAATTGTCGCATTCGGAGTGCTTAATCTAAATGATTTATTATTTCGTTTTCCTATCAGCCCAGTTATAAAAAGGAACCCTCCTTTTATGCTGGAAAAAACAATATTACTCTGATCAATTTTTTTAGGCTCAAAGCGATATTCACGCACATTGAACAATGTATTGTTTCGCAAACTTACAATCTGCCCATCGTCAAACCGCAGCAAGGCACTACTGTTGTCTCCGGTGCTTACTAAAGTGTTAGAAGTAACAATACTGTTCTTGGCAGCAGGACGCCAAGGACTCTTTCCTTGAGCAATGGACACATCCCCTTTTGCTTCAACGAAGTAGCCGCCTGCAGCCCAGGACATGGGGCAAGCAAGAAAGCAGGCTGCAACTACTAGCGCTCTTATTGTTCTGCGCAGAGAATACATGGCATCTTTCAAAAATCTAGGCGCAACATAAAGGGCTTACCATTTGCACACACTTAATATCTCGCGCGAGAATTAAACTCCGAGTACAAACATCCTTTACCCGACATTATTTATTCATAAAGCAAACTTTGTACCTCAAGTGGATAGCAGGCATTTAACCCACTACAAATCCAATGTGAGGAGATAACAAAATACTCAGGAAGTTCACTTGCCACAATGCCTTATTACCAAATACGTTTTACTCATCTGAATTCAAGGACATCCAAACAGCAGTCATCATGACTGCAATGAATTTTGTAGAATTTTACCAACAATCCCATATAACCGGCACGTATAAACCTATTCGTTTCAAAATCCCCTGTTCTAAAGCTACGGCATAATACGTGCCACTTAGCAACCAATTGATTTTATATTAAATTATCAAAGTATTGTCTAAAGGTTGAGAAACAGCCCTGCCCTTTTCCCAAAAGCAAGAGCCGTGCATGGTGTTCAGACATAACCAGTTAGTTGGTTATTTGCATACTCCGCCTCGCTCACACGCTTCGATTCGGTTCTGCTGTGCAGCTTCAAAATTTCCCAGCATACGATACGTAAGCGCACGACCGTAATATGAGTTGGGGTTGCCGGGATTTAACTCAATAGCCCGATCGTAGTCACTTAATGCTTCACGATACCTACCAAGAAAGTAATATACATTCGCTCGATTTCCAAATAGATAATCAAACGGCTGCAGTTCAATAGCGCGATTAAAATCCACCAAGGCTTGTTCGTATTGTCCTAGCTTACCCAACTCTGTACCACGATTATAGTAGACCCGCTCAGCCCCGAGGGCATTCGGGTTGTCGCGCACCAACTTCTCCGCATCGTCCCACAGGCTCAATGCGCTGGAAAACGTGTTCACCCGATTCAGCGTCAGCGGCACCAACACCAGGCAGAGCACACCCAGCAGCACAAAGGCTCGC
>JBGSMU010000046.1:0-34257 GCA_041739955.1 Gallionella sp.
CTCAGTGCCAACATGGCCAAGGCCACTGATACTTTAGTCATTGAAGTTTTCATTAATGAGTTCCTCTTGTTTAGTTTAGTAACGATACTTAATCGATTGTTACCAGCATTTCGATGCCAGTGCCAAATATTAAGCACTTACCGTGCCAGAATTTTAATGTATTGTTTATTTTACTTTTTTTATTTTCGCTCCACATGAAATCTCATTTATTGGAATCCAACCAAGGGCACTCCAGTCATAATTGGGAATCCCGTGGACACTGCAATATCACGAGGGCCAACACATCGAAGTCTAATTTTGACTGGAGGTTCTGATGATTTACCTGGGTAGCTGTCATTGCGGCAATATCGCTTTCGAGGTCGAGGGGGATTTATATGCGGTCAAGGAATGCAATTGCTCTATCTGTGCAAGGCTGGGAGCATTACGCTGGTTCGTACCGCGCAGTTCGGTGCGCTTTGTAAAGCCGGAAAGTAACCTCTCGACCTACCAGTTCGGGCAACATCGAATCAAGCATCACTTCTGCCCGACCTGCGGTTGCGCCCCGATGGGCAGTGCCACTCACAATGGTGTCGAGATGTTCAGTATCAATGCGCGCTGCCTGGAAGGTGTCGAACTTTCCGCGCTGGTGATCAAACCTGTAGATGGACGAAGTTTTTGACCCGATAGTGGCCGAAAGGCACTTCCCGGCTACACCAGATCGCCATTCTCGTCGAGATAGAATTCATTCAGCGCACGCTCCACTTCGGCCATGTGCGTGAGCACCGGGCCTCCGCCCATCAAGATGCCGATGGAGCAGACTTCCATTATCTCTTCCAGTGTCACCCCGGCATGTTTGCAGGCCCTGATGTGCAGGGCGATGCAATAATGGCACTGCTGGGTGAGCGCCATACCCAACGCAATACGTTCCTTTTCTTGGCGACCCAGCACCCCTGAATGCATCGCTTCGGCCATGAAGGCCTGCACCTTGCCCATCAATTTGGGCCGGTATTCCGTCAACAACTGAAGTCCCCGATGCGCGTGTTCGATCACTTTGCGTTCGCTGTCCGATCCTTTGGTCTTTTTCAAGTTGGTCATGCTAGCTCCTTTGCTTAAGTTTTCAGATCGCCATGAGTGTATCCGCTACCGTGGGATAATGCAGTTTTACATTCAATTCCCGTTTCATCCTGTCGTTGGACAGCCTCCGCGATTCGTTCATGAAAGACAGTAACATCGGCGACAATACTCGCTGTGCCTCGGCTCTGCTGACGCGCGGTACGCGCGGCAACTTGAACGCATCCGCGACCAGATCGAAATATTCACCCATCTTCAAATGACTGTCGTCAGTGCTGTGGTACACGCGGCAGGACTTGCCGCGCTGCAAAGCGGCGATACTGATGCGGGCAAGATCGTCGGCATGGATATGGTTGGTATAGCTGTCCTCTTCAGGAACGATACCCGGGGTTCCCTGCCGGATACGAGCCAAAGGCAGCCGGTCCGAAGCATAGATACCGGGCACTCTCAGGATGGTGGCCTGCACACGATTATGCCGGGCCCAATTACGGATCTGATGTTCCGCATCCACGCGGCGAAGTGCGCGCGGATTCTTCGCCTTCAACGGGCGCACCTCGCTGACCAATGCACCGTCGCAATCTCCGTAGACACCGCTGGTGCTGATGTAGACGATACGCTTGGGCAAGCTCCCTTGTGACAGGATGCTGAGCAGGTTACGCGTGCGGGTGTCACGTGGCCCCTCGCCGGGAGGAGGCGCAAAGTGGAGCACCGCATCAGCGATGCCCGAGATACGCGCAAGACTGCCCCTGTCGTCAAGATTACCAACGATGGGCACAACGCCGAGCGCTCTCAACCTGGCGCGATAATCCTGATTTCGAACCAGGGCAAACACCCGGTAGTGGGGTACTAACAGCGGAATGGAGCGCAGAGCGACATCACCGCAACCTATGACAAGAATGCTTTTCATGGTGCAATTATGCGTTAAAATCCAAGCTTTCGCGCAATCCACAGATTCCAACATGACGTTCAAAACTGTTATCCAGCCCAGCGGTCACGCTTTCCCCATCGAAGACAACGAAACAATCCTTGAAGCGGCGCTCAAGAACGGCTTTGTACTCCCTTACAGTTGTCGCGACGGAGTATGCGGCGCATGCAAGGGCAAGGTATTGCAGGGTAACGTGGATTTCGGCAAGCATCAGGAAGACACCTTGACCGAAGCGGAAAAGTCGGTGGGTATGGCGCTGTTCTGTTGCGCAAAACCTCTTTCCGACCTGACAATCGAATGTCGCGAAGTCAGCGCGATCAAGGACATCCCAATCAAGACCCTGCCCTGCCGCGTGCAAAAGATGGCAAAGCCGGCGCCCGATGTAATGGTGCTATCGCTCAAACTGCCGGCAAACGAAAGATTGCAATTCATGGCCGGCCAGTACATCGATATCCTGCTCAAGGATCAGAAGCCACGCAGTTTCTCGCTGGCCAATGCGCCCCATGACGATGAACTGCTTGAGCTGCATATACGGAATATCGCGGGCGGCGCATTCACCCAGCAAGTGTTCAACGAGATGAAAGAGCGCGACCTATTACGTTTCAAGGGGCCGCTCGGCACCTTCTTCCTCCGGGAGGACACCGACAAACCGATCATCCTCGTCGCCAGCGGAACCGGCTTTGCGCCCGTCAAGGCTATCATCGAGCATGCATTGCATATCGGCGTGAAACGCCCTATGCATTTTTATTGGGGCGGTCGCAAACTGGCCGATCTGTACATGATGGAAAAGGCAAAAGAGTGGGAACTTAGAGGTATCAAGTTCACCCCGGTCCTTTCCGAAGCGTTGCCCGAGGATAGCTGGAAGGGCCGTACCGGATTTGTGCATCTCGCTGTAATGGAAGATTACAGAGATCTATCCGGATATGAGGTTTATGTCTGCGGCGCGCCTGTCGTGGTTGAAGCAGCGCATACCGACTTTACGGCCCAATGCAAATTGCCCAACGAATCTTTCTTTTCCGACGCATTCACTTTCACACCAAAAAACTGATCCAGCCCGTCTTCTCAGGCCTGTTCCAGCTTCATCGCGCGCTGCAAATACATGGATGCGTCATCCGGCTTGCCCAGACTCTCGGCCAATTGGCTCAAGGCCTTGTACGCCGAGCGACTGGGTTGCACACTGATACTGGCATCCAGATAGCTTTGCGCCTTACCCCATAGTTTTTGATGCAAGCATAATTTTCCGAGCGCCAGCAGCAATCCCGCATCCTGCCGATGGACACCGAGCCATTTCTCCGCCTGCTGTATCTGGGCGACAGCGTCACCTTCCTGGCAGTCGCCGTACATTGTGACCAGTTCACTGTCCCATTGGGCATTAAGGCTCTCGGCAATCATCTGCTGCGCTTGCTGACCGCCACCAAGATTATTCAATGCCAGCGCGGCAGTCGATACCAGCCTGGAGCGCTGTTTGATTTCCCTGGGGACCTTTTTCAGGCAAGCGGTCAAGCTCGCAAGGTCCCTTTGTTGCCGTATCTTTCCAAGCCATGCTTGCAGACGGTACTGAGTCGCAACGGTTTCATCTACCAACCTGCGTCTTTCCATCTGATCCAGCAACTTCAACACCTCATCCCAACTACCGGTCTGCTGCAAAGCCTTGAGTTCCAGCGTCATCGCGCCCGGGTGCTCCTTGACGCCGATGTCCCGCAACTCCCTGAGGGATTTCAACGCAGACTCGGGGTCGTTCTGGTCGAGCATGAATTTGCTGTTCGTCATCAGCCGCAGCGAGGAATCACCCATCCGCCCGGTGTCAGCGGCCAACAGATAGGCGTCGCGCTTTTTGAATTCGCGTAATTCATGAGCTGACCGGGCTGCCACAATGGGATACAGGCTGGAAGACTCGCCAGAATCCATCGCTTTGACTGCGGCTTTTTCCGCTACCGCGAACCTGCCTTCGAAAAATGCGTGGAGCATCTCCTGCTGCAACTTGCGTGCTTTGGCGATCGCCCTGTTCTGGCGGAATCTTTTCACGTAGTAAGGCATCCTCAGCACATTTATCAACAACCGTATCAGGACGTATGCGGACAAAAATGCGATCAGGGAAAGGAACACCGATAGCATGAGAGAGAGTTCTATGCGGTAAGGCGGGTACACGACCAGTACATAAGCAGACTTGTTTGCGGCCATGCTGAATGCCACGGCAGCCGCAAACAAACCAAATATCCACGCAAGATATTTCATTGCACGCCTTTTTTGTAGAAGGATCGCTCCGCTGCGTTTTCGTGTGCCTGACGATAGTCCCGCACGGCTTGCAAGCTACCGCTGATGTCGGGCAATTCAATATTGATGGTGGATTCGGCAAGTTTTTTCAGTGCTGATTGCATGCGCACGCTTTGCTCAGACTGGTTATCGAAATATTTCGCCGTCCAGCGCTGCGCTGTTTTCAGTTCCTGCCTGAAGCCGGTCTCGTCACGGGACAGAAGCGCCAGTCTGGCTGCGAGCAGCCTCAACTTGAGATTCTCGCGCAGGAAGAATTCCTGGTCGGGCGATAGCAGCGGTATTTCATCATTCCCGGTGTTCTCGATGCGCACCAGTTGCTTCATTTCATTCCAGAGTCCCGTCAGCAGCATCTTCCACCCTGCTTCATTGGCAGGAGCTGCGACCTGCCGGGCAGATTCGCCCGTCACACGATGCTGATAAACCAGTGGCAGCGCATCCACCTCTGCGATGAGGTTATCAAGTTTCAGATTGAGTCCAGTAATATCAAGGCTGGGCAGGGCGCGCAACTTGTCCATATCCTTCCCGATACGGTTGCGCAGACCGTTGAATGTCAAACGATCCATACGCTGAAGGCGCGCATCGCCGCTCTGCATTGCGATCAGGGCAGCCTTGACGTTGGCCGTCAACTGCAATTGTTGCGTTGCGGTCAGCAGCATCTGCTCGACTTCAGCCAGTGCGGTCTCGTCGCGGCTTCCGGAAAGATCGTTATACAACGCCTCCAGTGCCGCGCGCTGATTCCGGGCTTCGCCGAAACGCGTTTCCATCATCGTCACTTTCGCAGCCAATTCACGCACCTGCTCCTGGCTTTGCGACATCAGCATCTGGTTTGCCTTGCTGTTGGCGGACATGTCGGCGATCTTTTCCGCCAGTTGCCGTTCCATGTCACTGATGGCGCGGTGACCGTCCAGCCATTGCCATGCGAACACTGCCGTGAGCAAAACCAGTATCAAATGTGTAAGGCCGATACCGGCAAATATCCCTGCAGCCTCGTTATTGGATTGCCGGGCCTGATTTTCAGTTTGTGATTGTTCTGTATGCGGCTTTTCGGGCAATGCCGATACCTGCGGCTCCGCCTTTTCCGGTTGTGAAGTTTGATCGTTCATTTGGCACCGTATCCCTTCATTTACCCACCGCTGACTTGCCAGACCACTCCATCAGGGCCGAAAACAAACCGTCATCTCCCGAACCTGACAGCATCACGTTTTGCCAGCCCTGCTGCTTGGCCAATTCGGCTATGCGCGCATGCGGCACAAATATCGGCGTGGAGCGTAATACTGCCTGACCTTTGGCGCCCAGCATCTCCCAGAGATGTCCCAGCGCTTCGCTACTCGTCACAGTAATCGCGTCAGCTTGTGCGGACAACAGGCTGCCGACATCATTTTGCGGCTTGCTGCGCTGGTAACATGCCGCATATTCCACCGTCGCACCCCGCGCTTTGAGTGTATCTCCCAGCAATTCGCGGCCGCCGTCACCGCGAAAAATGATCACATGCCATCCGGCGATGTCCCGAAGCTCGGGTAGCGCAAGCAGCCCCTCGCTATCAAAACGCTCTGTTGGTGCAATGACATCACCTATACCGAGTTCACGAAGTGCTTTGGCGCTGCCCTGCCCAACCGTAGCGACTTTCAAGCCCGATGGCAGCTCGCCTCTTGCACGTATCGCGGCGACGCCATAGTTAACGGCATTCGGGCTGATGAAGATGGCGAGATCGAATCGCGCCAGACGGGCGATCTGCCCGTTCAATTCAAGCGTGTCGTCCACCGCAGTGATATCAAGCAATGGAAACAATAACGGGATACCGCCGGCCTGCTCGATGCGAGTCATCAGTTGCACGGCTTGGTCACGGGGGCGAGTGACAACGATTTTCAATCCCGAAAGGGGCCGATCACCTGTCATGTTTCGTCCATCGTCATGACACCGCCTTTTCCCGTTTCATTTTGATCCGGGGCACCACAACCACTCAGAGCGAAAGTTCGGCAAGGATGGCATCAGCACCCTGTGCACGCAATTCATCGGCGATCCTGTTGCCCAATGCTTCGGGGTCATTGATCTCGCCGGTCAATTCGGATTGCATCATGCGCTTGCCATCAGGGCTGGCGACAAAACCGCGCATCCGCAACTTTCCATTCTGCACCTGGGCAAAACCGCCCAGCGGAACCTGACAGCTACCGCCCAGTGAGCGGCTCATTGCACGTTCGGCCAGCACACAGGCAGCCGTTTCGGGATGATTCAACGATTGCAGCAATTCGATCATATCGACGCGATCAGACCTGCATTCGAAACCCAGCGCCCCCTGCCCCACGGCCGGCAAGCTGTCTTCGCTGGTGATGATGCCGCGGATGCGGGCGCCCAATCCCAGACGTTTCAAGCCGGCAGCCGCAAGTATGATCGCGGCATATTGCCCCTCGTCGAGCTTGCGCAAGCGGGTTTGCACGTTTCCGCGCAGGGGTTTGACATCCAGATGCGGGAAGCGGGCGCGCAACTGGCTTTCACGACGCAGGCTGGAGGTGCCTACCACACTGCCCTCCGGCAGGGCCGCCAAATTCTCATACTTGTTGGAGACGAAAGCATCGTGCGGATCTTCGCGCTCGCCTATGGCTGCCAGCACAAAACCTTCAGGCATATGCATGGGCACATCCTTCAGGGAATGCACGGCAAGGTCTGCACTGCCGTTTTCCAGCGCTGTCTCAAGCTCCTTGACGAACAATCCCTTCCCCCCGATCTTGGACAAGGTGACATCAAGGATCTGGTCGCCCTGCGTTGTCATACCCAATATGCTGATATCGGTTTGCGGATATAATGTTCGCAATCTGTCCCGAATATGTTCCGCCTGCCACATCGCCAGCGCACTTTCGCGAGAAGCAATAACCAATTTGGCTGGGACTTTTGGGGGTATCTGACTCATAGCAATTCCTGGATTTATGTAATTAATATCCGGCGCATTCTAGCATAAGGTGCGCCGTACTTTTGTCCCGAGAGCGTAATGAATTTGATTTCCGTACCGACCAATATATCCAGCAAAGACATGCCACTGCGCGAGGACGTGCGCCTGCTTGGGCGCATACTCGGCGATACGCTGCGCGAACAGGAAGGCGAGGAAGCTTTCAATCTGATCGAAAGCGTGCGCCGCGCCGCGGTTCAATTTCGCAAGACCCAGGACGACCGCGACCGCATCCAGCTAGAGCAGGTACTTGACGCGCTTTCCACCACTGAAACCCTGGTCGTGGTTCGGGCGTTCAGTTATTTCTCGCAACTATCCAACATCGCGGAAGACCTGCACCACAATCGCCGCCACCGTGCCCATCTTAAAGCAGGGAGCACGCCCAAAGACGGCAGCCTGATGCTGGCTTTTGATCGTGTCGAGAAAAAACAGATAAGCAAGGAAGCGCTGCAGGCATTTCTGGATAGCGCACTGATCTCGCCGGTATTGACTGCGCACCCGACCGAAGTGCAGCGCAAAAGTATCCTCGATAACCAGTTGATCATTTCCCGACTGATGTCGAATCGCGACCGTATGGATATGACGCCAGATGATCTGGCCGACAATGAGAACGCCTTGCGCAGGTTCGTACTGATACTGTGGCAGACACGCATGCTGCGCACAGCCAAACTGACTGTCCGCGACGAGATCAACAATGGTCTGGAGTTCTATCGCTACACTTTCCTGAACGAGGTTCCCAAGATCTATGCAAGTCTGGAACGAAAACTGGAAGAGCGATTCGACAGTGACATCAAGATCCCTCCCCTGCTCAAGATCGGCAGCTGGATCGGCGGTGACCGGGACGGCAATCCCTTTGTCACACATGATGTGATGCTGGATGCGATACAGCGGCAATCTTCACTTGCACTCGAACATTTTCTGCATGAGACGCACATCATGGGAACCCGACTGAGCCTGACAGATCGCCTGGCGGATATCAGTGTAGATTTGCGCAAGCTTTCCGATGCCTCACCCGACAAAGCCCCCAGCAGGGAAGATGAACCGTACCGCCGGGCACTGATACTGATCTATTCGCGACTGGCCGCAACCGCGAAGCAATTGGGGCACGACGTTGCCGAACTGCGCCCGGTAGACGGGAACGCCACGCCCTACGCCGCATCGCAGGACTTCATCGCCGATCTGGATATCCTGATCGATTCGCTATACTCGCATGGCGCTGTATATCTGGCGCGCGGTCGGCTGGCCAACCTGCGCCGCGCCGCCGAAGTTTTCGGCTTCCATCTTGCCCCGCTGGACATGCGCCAGCATAGCGCGGTCATAGAACAGACCGTCAGCGAGCTCTATTCACACAACAGCGGCAAAGCGAACTATCTGGATCTTGACGAGGCGGGACGACGCGCAACATTGCTGGAGACCTTGCAGGCAGGCAGCATCCTGTTGACCGACATAGAGCAGTTCTCGGATGAATCAAAAAGCGAGTTGCTCATCATGCAGGCTGCCGCGCACATCCATCAGCGCTTTGGTCGTGCCGCCCTGCCCAACCACATCATCTCAAAGACCGACGCGGTAAGCGATATGCTGGAACTGGCGCTGGTATTGCAGCAATTCAAGCTGCTCGAAGGCAACGACAAGCTCCATGTCAACATCATCCCGCTATTCGAGACCATCGAAGACCTGCGCGGCTGCGCTGTCATCATGGACGAGCTGTTCTCCATCCCCTGGTACCGCAAACTGCTTGCCAGCCGCGACGATACGCAGGAAGTGATGCTGGGCTATTCCGACAGCAACAAGGACGGCGGTTACATCACCGCGAACTGGGAGCTTTACAAAGCCGAACTCGAGCTGGTGAAGGTATTCGAGAAACACGGCATCGAGTTGCGTCTGTTCCACGGGCGCGGCGGCACGGTAGGCCGTGGTGGCGGACCCAGCTACAACGCGATCCTGGCGCAACCCCCCGGCAGCGTGAACGGACAGATCCGCATCACCGAGCAGGGCGAGGTTATCTCGAGCAAATATTCCAACCCCGAAATCGGGCGTCGAAATCTTGAAACAATGATCGCGGCAACGATGGAGGCCACACTGCTGCATCATCACGGCGCCGACAGCTCGATGCCTGAATACCACCGCATCATGGAAGAGCTCAGCCTCGACGCGTTTGCCGCTTACCGCGAGCTGGTCTATGAGACACCGGGCTTTACCGAGTTCTTCTTTGCCGCGACACCGATCCGCGAGATCGCCGAACTCAACATAGGCAGCCGCCCCTCGTCGCGCAAACCATCCGGTCGCATTGAAGATCTACGGGCAATTCCGTGGGTGTTCAGCTGGGGCTTGAATCGCATGCTGATACCGGGCTGGCTGGGTTTCGGCAGCGCAGTGAAAAAATTCATCGAGCGCGAGGGACAACCCGGGCTGGCGCAGTTGCAGGCGATGTACCAGAACTGGGCCTTCTTCCGCGGCCTGATGTCCAACATGGATATGGTGCTCTCCAAGACCGACATGGGTATCGCGTCGAGTTATGCGGAACTGATGAAGGACGCCGAGGTGCGCGAACGGGTCTTCGGCGCGATCGAGTCCGAATGGGAAGTCACTGTAAAGATGTTGTTCAAGGTCACCGGCAACAAGACGTTGCTGCAGGACAACCCGATGTTCGCACGCAGCCTGTTGACGCGCACACCTTACATCGACCCGCTCAATCACTTGCAGGTTTCCCTGCTTGACCGGCATCGCGCCGGCGATAACAGCGAACTGGTCAAGCGCGCGATACACCTGTCCATCAACGGTATCGCAACAGGTTTGCGCAACAGCGGATGATGCAGGATGCTCTTCCTCCGTTTCACCCTGAGTTCTAACCACTTTGCCTGGAGCCTGACATGAAGATGAACTATTTCCCATCATGGGCCTTAAGCTGTTTCGTTTGCCTGGGTTTGGTATTGGCGGGTTGTTCGACGCCAGTTGGCAACAAGGTCGTGGTTTCCACTGCCAACGTTTCCAAGTATGACGCCCTGTCCTCAAACGATGCGGTCGTAGCCCTGGGCAAGCGAATCGAGGAAGCGCGTGCCGCCAACATGTCATTTTTTGCGCCAAGTTATTTCCGCGAAGCTTCAGAGATCCTCAATGAAGCCCAGAAAACAGTCGCGGACGCGCCCAAGGCCGAACTCGTCAGCAAAGTTTCAAAGGCCGACGCTATTCTTGACAAGGGTATGGTGACGCTGGAAACCGTAAAAACACGCCTGGCAAGCGAGCTCGAACAGAAGAACCATCTGGACAGGTTAGGCAGCATGAAAACCTTTCCCGGTGAATATGAAGACACGATCAGCGACTTGTCCGGCCTGATCAAGAAGATCGAACAGGAAAAGGCCAACGACATTGAAAAGGACAGGCAGGCATTACTCAAGGATATGCAGGGTTTGGTCATCAAAACCGTGCAATTCAACACCCTTCATGAGAGCGACCTGATCAACGAGGACACCCAGGACAAGGATGCCGAAAAACTGGCACCCGTGACGTTCGCGGAAGCCTTGCGGGTTTATCAGGACGCGATGGGCAGGATCGCCCTGAATCCGCACGACGAAGCCACCGTAAAGTTGGCCGGCAAGGATGCCTTGTTTGCCGCAAACCATGCCCGCCATGTGACCGCGCGTGTCACCGCTCTGCAAAAGCAACTCAAGGAGTCAGTGGAGTCCATCGTGGTTGACGAGGAAAAACGCCTGCTGGATATCTCCAGCGCTATGGGACATTCCGATCCGCGCGACCAACCGGTAGAAAAACAGGCCGAGTCTCTTGCACAAACCGGCAAGGAACTTTACCTGGTACAGCAGAAGACCGGACAATCCATAGCGGCAATCAACGAGGATCGCAACATAATCGAGCTGCGCCTGAAAGAAGCGAACAATCTGATCACGCAAAAGAACATACAGATTGAAATGCTCAACGATCAATTGGCAGCGCTCAAACAGCCCCCGCAGGCTATCGCTCCGGCTGCGGGTGAATAGCAAGACCGGCCTGACCCGTCCGATCGGTAACCGCACCCGCTGCGATATCGTACGCTCGTGAATGGAACAGGCCGAATCTACGCGCTGAAGTTTTGGCACCCCAAGTTGCTTCGTGTACCAAAATCCTAGATAATCCGCCGCTACCGGGCCGCAGCTATGCGTTGCCGCATCCCACTATCGGAGCCAACCCCAAACCCACATGAACATCCAACTCCAGCGCGCAATTGACCGGTATGTTGGCGTGCCAATTTGCGCATTGTTCTCGTTGGTGAACCGTATCCTCCCGAACGATCCGGACGGCACTCCGCCGAAGAAAATCCTGATCATCCTGTTGTCCGAAATGGGTAGCCTGGTCCTGGCACAACCGATGATCATGCGCCTCAAGCAGCAATATCCCGACGCTTCATTGCATTTCCTGATGTTTGCGAAGAACCGGGAGGTGCTGGATTTGCTCGGCGTAGTTCCAACCGAGAACATCATCACACTGAGCGACAAGTCATTAAAGGACTTGATAAGCGACAGCCTCAACGCCATCCGCACGATGCGCAAAACCGGAATAGACGCGGTCATCGACTGCGAACTGTTCGCACGCATCAGCAACATCTTCTCCTATCTTTCCGGCGCGGCTTTGCGCGTGGGCTTTCACCCGCACACCCAGGAAGGCCTGTACCGCGGTTCTTTCCTGACCCGCCCGGTGATGTACAACCCTTACCGGCATCTGACCCAGCAATTCCTGACTCTGGCTGCAGCGCTCGAGTCCACCACCGATCCGGTCGCGAAGCTGCTTCCCGAGCCTTATTCCGGGAAGACGCCGGTAGTGGAGTTCCCGGACGATGAACTGGCCCATGTCACCAAGGAGTTGCACAATTTCTATCCGGCGATCAAGGACAGGAAGCTGGTGTTGATCTATCCGAGCGGCGGCATCCTGCCTATACGCGCATGGCCGCTCAAGCATTATTTCCAGCTGGCCAAGACGCTGCTCGGCGAAGGTTATGCCGTCGGCGTCATCGGCATGAAGGACGACCGCGATATCTCGCAAGCGGTCGTTGATCACTGCAAGGATCCTCACTGCGTCAACCTGGCGGGCTATACACGATCGGTTCGACACCTGCTGGCGGTATTCCATCGCGCCTCGCTGCTGGTCACCAACGACGGCGGGCCCGGACAATTCGCCGCACTGACACCACAGCTCCCGACCATCATCTTCTTCGGCCCGGAAACACCGGTGCTGTATAAATCACTGGGCGACAACTCATACTGCTTCCACCGCCAGCTACCCTGCTCGCCCTGCCTGACCGCGTACAACCACCGCACTTCACCCTGCGACGGCGACAACCAGTGCCTGAAGCAGATCAGCGTGGAACAGGTGCTAGCCAAAGCCCGTGAGATGCTGGGGAGCCAGCCGGTATGATCAACTGGTTATTCCGCAAACGCTTCATCAAGTTCGGCACCGTCGGTGCGTCCGGCGTGGTGGTGAATCTTGCCGTGCTGTATGTCTTTCAGGAATTCGTCTTCGCTGCGGTGGAAATCCCGGCCCTGCGCCTCAACCTTTCGCTGGCGGTGGCGATATTCTTTGCGACAGCGAACAACTTCTACTGGAATCGCATCTGGACTTGGAGCGACCGTGCGCACCGGCCCGACAAGCACCTGATAATGCATTTCGGCCAGTACGCGCTGGCCTGCTGGATAGGAACCGGCCTGCAATTCCTGCTGACCAACCTGTTCTCGCTGTATCTGCATTATCTTGCCGCCAATGCGCTGGCTATCGTGATTGCCAGCCTGTTCAACTTCATGGCGAACAACCTGTGGACCTTCCGCAGCCACCAACCGGTGGAAGAGATCGCATTGCCCAACATCCCCGAACCCGACGATCCCGATGAGCCATCGGTCGATGCAAGCCGCTGATTGCGGCACCCTGCGGCTGTTCTGGTACGTGCTGGCCTGCCTGCTGGCGGTATTCACTTACTTCTACGATCTGGACAGCGAACACGCGCCCAAGAACGGCGACGAATATCCTTACGAGCACATTGTTCGACTGACAGCCGCCAGCGGCGAGTTGCTGCCGCTGCAATCTCAGATGGATCACATGCGCAACACCAAACCGCCGCTATTGTTCTGGCAGGGGATAGCTTCGACAGATTGGGGCGCAGACTGGGACCTGTGGCATCTGCGCTATCCGAGTGTGATCTACACACTGCTCACCGCGGCGATGCTGTTTGCGCTGGGACGCAAACTGACAGGAAACATCACAACGGGATTCATCGCCGCGCTGACCTGGCTCGCATTCTTCACCACGTACCGGTTCGGACGACCTTTCCTGACCAACGCACCCGAGGTGTTCTGGATATTCCTGCCGTTTTGTGTGTTGCTGTATTGGCCGCACGCCTTCAAGTCGCGCTTCTTCGTTCCGGTATTGCTCGGCATCTCCGTCGGCATCGGCTTTCTTTACAAATCGTTCGCACTCGGGCTTCCTGTCACGCTGGGGCTGAGCGGATGGTATCTGCATCACCGCAACTATGATTTGCGTGCATCCCTGAGACAGGACGCGACCAAGGTCGTGCTCGCCATCACCGTTGCCGTCGCGATATTCGCGCTCTGGTTCGCGCTTGATCCCGACCCGATGGCGGTATGGCAGGAGTTCGTGGTGGGCGAGAACGTCGGCAAATTCGACCCGCATGGACCAAGCTATCTGTCGAAACTATTGTGGAGCGGTTCAAGCCTGTGGAGCTTTACGGCCGCCTTCCTGACCAATCCAGGCCTGCTGACCTTTCCCGTGGTCGCGATGTTCATCCTTGTATACAAACGCAGACATGAATTAAACGACAATGAAAAATTGTTGCTGATCTGGATCGCGGCGCTGTTCATCAGTTTTGCCTTACCCAGTCAGCGCTCGGGTCGGTATCTGCTGGCCGCGATGCCGGCCGTCGCGCTGCTGTGCGCAATGAACTGGGAGCGCATTTCCCGCAAAGCTTTCATCGCCACGCTGGTGTTGGCGGGGCTGGTGCTTTCCGCGTTGGCATATCTGGCTGTGCGCTTGCAGGCCGAGATAGCCCAATCCGGTATGGCCGATATATCGCTATACCCGCCGTTGTTCTGGGTGCTGATCGCGGTCACCACGACATTGCTGTTGGCGGCCATGTTCATGCCCCGCATCACTCGACCCGGCGTGAATGTGGTTGCCTTGCTGGTGTTGCTGTGCTTCGCCGCCTTCCTACGCCCTTTTGACGGCCCGCTCGGCAATTTCAGCACAGAGGCTCAGCGGTATGCGGCAGGCAAAGCGGTATGGGTACCCTGCAACTTCAGGGCAAAGGACGAGGGGCATCGCTTCGCCCTGCCGGGTGCAGATGTGCACGGTTACGCAGAGTTCATGAACCTCTCGGCATCCGATCTGTCTTCACGTTATCCGCTGTTCGCGATACGTATGTCGTTGCATGACGACCCGCAGAGTCTTGTATGCGATGGTTGCCGGATACATGGCCAGCGACTGGTGATCCGCGACCGCCAGAGTTCGGCTGAAATCAAAGCGATGATCCGCGAAGGCAAAGTTCTGCAAACCATGTTCGCCAGGGAAGTGCTGATGTCCTCGCCCGTTATAAGTGAGGTGACCGCTCCGAAGTCTTTATCAGAGGCCTGCCGCTGATGTCTTACTGGCAACATCAGGTCACACGCCAAAAATTACTGCTGGTTCTGGTAGTGCTATCTTTCGGCGCTGCCTTCTACAAGGTGCTGCACCACCCGACCCCGGCAACATTTGAAATTCCGGTAACCGACAGGCAAGTGGGCCAGCCCAAAACAATCTTCGGCAGTCATTTCGTCTCCACCAGCCAGAACATTTCCACCCATGCCGCATCGCTTGTCGATCTCGGCAACGGCTATATCCGCGCTTTCTGGTTCGCCGGCAGCCGTGAAGGTGCGGAAGATGTTGAGATACGAACTGCGGTTTTCGACCCGGTATATGACCGGTGGAGCCCTGAAACGGCAGTAGCCGATCGCCACAGCACACAGCGCGGACTGCTGCGTTTCGTAAAAAAAATCGGCAATCCGGTTGCGCATCGCGCGTCCGACGGCACCCTGTGGCTGTATTACGTAACGGTCTCGATCGGCGGCTGGGCAGGCAGTTCGATCACAGCGATGACCTCGCAGGATGAAGGTAGGACCTGGAGCCCGGCACGACGACTCATTGCCTCACCCTTCCTCAACATCAGCACGCTGGTCAAGGGCACGCCGTTCAATTACGGCGACGGTAGCATAGGCTTGCCGATTTACCACGAGTTCGTCGGCAAATTCGGCGAACTCCTGAGACTCTCCCCCACCGGCGAGGTGATCGACAAACAGCGCCTGACATCGGGCAAGCTGGCTATCCAGCCGGTACCGTTGATCCTGGACACGCAGCATGCGTTGATGCTGATGCGGCATGTCGGCCCGGCCCCGAAGCGCGTCATCGCAACCGCCACCCAGGATGGCGGACAACACTGGAGCACTCCGCAAAAGACCGCGTTGAAAAATCCCGACGCGGCGGTTGCCGCCGTCGCGCTGGCAAACGGCCGCCTGCTCGCCGTACTTAACGATACCGAAGCAAACCGGGAGATCTTGTCGCTGACGGTCTCTTCGGATGGAGGCACAAGCTGGCAAACCGTTTACACACTGGAAGACCAGCGCGGCCCAACCCCCAAACCGGTTGACTATGCAAAACGCGCAACACAACTGGCCCTAGCCACCGAAGCGACCCTCACCGATCCGTCCGGCTATGGAAATTCCGCCAAGCGCAGCAAATGCGCGGGACAGAGCTGCGGCTTCGAATTTTCCTATCCCTACCTGATACAGGCACAAAACGGCGATTTCCATCTCGTCTATACATGGAATCGCAGCTTCATCAAACACATCCGTTTCAGCCGCGAGTGGCTGGATCAGCGCATCGCCGAATTGGGCAAGGGGGGCACTGATGCCAAACTTCACTGACATCAGCGGATTGGCAGGTGTGGCCAGCGCGATGACAGCCGCTCTACTGTTGCTACCGGGCATCACCCGACTTGATACTTTGCGATGCAGGATGCTGCTGTCGCTGGCATTCATACTGGTACTGATCCCGTTCGGCGAACTGCCGCTCGCGGCATACGTGCGCGGCGTAACCGGTGATTTGAGCATCACCACACTGGTGTTGTTGTGGAGTGCATTGCTGAATACCGCGCGCCCTTTCCCTCTGGAAATGCCCAAGGATCGTGGTAACGGCTTGCTGATCCTGGTCGCACTGACCGGTGTGGTGTTCTATCCACCCTCACTTGGTGTCGGCATGCTCGACCCCTATCGTTATGGTTTTGGTAGTGCGATGTTCATCGTTGCGCTACTGCTCATCGCGCTGACCGCATGGATGAGAAAATCCGGTTTGATCGTGCTGTGCATCGCACTTTCGACGCTCGCCTGGTCGTTGGGTTGGTATGAATCGAGCAACCTGTGGGATTACCTGCTCGACCCTTTCCTGGTGATCTATGCGCTGTGGCGGATTGCGATGAGGATGGGAAACCAGTCACCCAGCCGGCGCACCAAATCATGAAGCCCGAAATCCCATCGGGGAGTGCGTCTGCCGTACCGGTTCGTTCAAACTATTCTCCACCTCGCATTGTTCCGTTATGATATGGCAACAATTTAGTCGGACTCTTACGCCAAGATCACGTTGAACCATGTTTTCCATATCCAAAATGTTTGAGGGCAAACCTGACCATCCAATGTACAACGTGGATGAGGCCAGGAAGTTACTGATCAAACTGCCGCGCAAGGATGCATACAAGGCTTTGGAAGAACTCACTTCATGGTTGAGCTCGGTAAAGGACACTCCCGGATTCCGCCCAGAGGAGCATCTGAAAGTCATCATGTTCCTTGATGAAACAGGGCAAAAGTTCTATGACGAGCTATTGCATCTTTATCTGGGCGAACCCCATTTGCAGGATTTCAAGGGGATACATCTTTGGCAGGATCTGCACAGCTTCGCAAAGGTTCTGAGTGAAGCCTACGAAGTGATTCTGGATGAATACAAGCAGACGGAACACAAACCCGCGTTCCTGACTTCCAATCTGCCCGTTATTTGCGTGCGACTGATGCGCGCCATTGCCGAGCAGATCAAAATAGAAATGATGCACTATGTTGACATCGAGCAAGCCGTCTGGAAACGGCTGTACGATTGCTACTATTTCGCCCTCCAGCACGAGTTTGCCGAGTCGCTGGTTTTCGCCTATCCCAGACAGGCACTCCATATCAGCCCCGAGCGTGAATTGTTGCGTGCCCTGATACTGAACGTGTCTTCACCCGCCACACTGGCGCAAGACCAGATCGAAGTTTGTTTCCGCATCATCACCCGCATGGTGAGTTCATTTGATTTCTGCGATACCTACGATTCCGACTGCCTCTATTACATAGATCTGTCCAAGCCGGGTTCACCCGGACGGGTGGAGAGCGGAGCACCTTCCACATCAGGGGTGCGCTACTTCGGGGCTGCCAAGGCGGTGCCAAAAATCATCGACCTGATCCACCAACATGAGCTGGAGCAGGCCGCCCAGGAGCTTCGCTTCGGCAGCGAGTTCACCCCCTCGGGCAAGCTGACGGTGCTCAAGCATCTGCAGATGTATTGGGGCAAGGAACACCCGCAACGGCATCAGGCACGCAGGGCCATTCATTCCACTGTCGAGATCGTTCACGGATTCAGCACTATCAGCAAACTGGTCGCCCACATGGACATCGATAATGCGCAGAACATTTCCGACCAGGAAGCTGCCATGCTGAAAGAACGCTCCAACATCAACCTGGCCGCCATCGAGGAGAACGTGGATGCCAGCACTGAAAAATGGCCTATATCCGATGTCAGTATCGAGGGGCTGGGCGGCGAGCTCCCCAAGGATGCCGGTTCCTGGGTAAAGATCGGTGACCTGTGCGGGATCAAGGCGGAGAAAAGTTCGGTTTGGTGGGTGGGCGCAATCCGCAGGTTCCATATCGATGCGAATGAGATACTGCATTTCGGCATCGAGATGCTGGCAAAGAAACCCCTGTCAGTCTGGCTGCGTACCCTCGGCAAGGGCAGCGAAAAGGTATCCGTGTGGGCAAGCAGCTCCGGATCGTTCGGCTACGATTACATTTCTGTCATTCTGCTGCCCGACAGTAACAATTCTTTTGCAAATGCGACGATGCTGATGGAATCGGGCGGCTTTGTGCAGGACGCCATCTTCGAAGTGATGCTGGGTGACAAAAGCCGCAATATCAAATTAACCGACCTGCTGGCTGAAGGCGAGGATTACGAGCAGGTCGGCTTCAAATGGCTGGCCGATAAAATCTAAGACTTTGTGACTTTCAGCACAGACTGCGTTTCAGTGCCACGTTACCCTGTGCAGCTTCGCAATCAATAAGGTCTTACACCATGAAATCCAGCAAGCTCGCACAGGCCGCCATCCTGCTTTGGCTGATCTCCTTCACCGTATTCGCGTGGTTCTTCGTTCGCGGCAACACCACCGCAGGCTCGGATGGCCGGACAGCCATTGTGTTACAACCCGCCGAACGTGACCTGGTATTGTCCGAGATGCGCGGCTTGCTGGTTGCGGCACAGGGTATTGTTGCAGCCGCGAGCAATAGCGACATGCAACAGGCCGGCATGGCCGCAGGGAAGGCCGGCATGGCAGCAGCAGCAGATGTAAATCCGGCACTGATGGCCAAACTACCCCTGGAATTCAAGCGGTTGGGAATGAGCGTGCATCACGACATGGACGAGATAGCGTGGATTGCGGGCGAAGGAAAAACCTCGGCCGGGGATATACTGAAAATGACTGCCGTCACGATGAACAAATGTATCGCTTGTCATGCCACCTGGCAGCTCAAGGAGGCGAACTAGATCATTCGCCTGCCAGTTGCAAACTGATACCCAGCGCCTTCCACTGTTTCACTTCTTCGTTCAATGCGGTTTCGGTCAGGGGGTTTTGTTCCAGCCATTCAGGGCTCAGGTCGAGACGACACTTCTTGCCATTGAAACTTACTTTCATCTCCGGCAGAACCACATCACTACGGTTGCGGTAGAACATCACTGCAAGCCGCAGGCTCATCGCCAGAACAATATCCTCGGCATCGGTCAACATGCCCTGCAACTTTTTCAGGCTGCCGCGATGCGCCAGCGCGATCAGACTCAGCCTTGATTGCTCTTTCTTCGAGAAGCCAGGCATGTCGGCGTTGGCGAGAATGTAAGCAGTATGTTTGTGATAACCGCTGTGTGCCACCCGGATACCGATACCGTGCAGACTCGCCACCCAGCCGAGTTCCTGCAGGGCTGATTCACTCGCATCTTCGCCCAGAAACTGTCGCGCAAGTCTGGCGGATAGTCTGGTCACACGATCAACCTGTTTGTTGTCGACGTTGTAGCGTCGCATGAAGTGCTGCACCGTCACATCCCGCATGTCATTGTTATGAAAACGGCCCCACAGATCGTAGAGGACGCCCTCGCGCAACGCGCTGATCGCGGGCTGCATGGTCGTGATCTGCAGCTCGCAGAACGCCGCATACATGATGGCGAATCCGCCCGCCAGAGTAGCCTGTCTGTCGGGGCGCAAACCCTGTAATTCGAGTTTGTTCACATCGCCGTCTTTCAGCAAACGGGTGCGCAGTTTCTCCAGCCCCTCAAGTGTGATGCCGCCCTGGCTGTATCCGTTCGATTCCAGAATTTCGGCGATCGCCTTCGCAGTACCCGATGAACCCAGCGCTTTTTGCCACTGCCCCTGATAGTCCGAAACGATCGCCTGCAATTCGTTCCTGGCCGCAAACTCGGCTTTTTCCAGCTTGCGCTTGTTGATCTGCCCGTCGGGAAAATACTGTGTGCTGTAACTGACACAACCCATGTACAGGCTTTCCATCAGGATGGGATTCAATCCGTTGCCGACGATGAATTCGGTCGAACCTCCGCCGATATCCATCACCAGCAGATTCTCGTCCGATCGCGGCATACCGTGGGCGACACCGATGTAGATCAGGCGTGCCTCTTCAACCCCGGAAATAACTTCGATCGGAAATCCGAGTACATGTTCGGCCTGATGTATGAAGTCGTCGGCATTTTTTGCGACACGGAGGGAATTCGTTCCGACCGCGCGCACCGCACTTTTTGGAAGGTCCCGCAGTCGTTCGGCAAAACGTGCCAATGCGGACAATGCGCGCTGCTGGGCTTCGGGATCCAGATGCTTGCTGGGAGTCAGTCCGGCGGCAAGGTGCACCGGTTCACGCAAGCCGTCCAGCATGTAAAGCTGTTCGCCTTCAACTCTTGCTATCTGCAACCTGAAGCTGTTCGATCCAAGATCAACAGCCGCAAGAATGGGTTGCTTTTCCACTACTGCTGAACTTCCTTGTCGATCTCGTCCACTGTAATGTGGCGGACATCGCGTCCCTTGACCATGTAGATAACGTACTCTGCCATGTTCTTGGCATGGTCGCCGATACGCTCGATCGCCTTGGCCACGAACAATATCTCCAGCGAGGTAGAGATGGTGCGCGGATCTTCCATCATGAAGGTGATGAGATAACGCATGATGGCGCGAAACTCCTCGTCCACCTGGTCGTCCTGACGCACAACCTGTGCCGCCATCATCACATCCAGACGCGCAAACGAATCCAGCGATTTGCGCAGCATATCCAGCGCGAGATCTGCGGCATGCTTGATTTCCTGATAGCGCGGTATTGCCAGGCCCTGTTTTTGTGACAGCAGTTTTGCCATACGGGCAATTTTTTCGGCTTCATCGCCGATGCGCTCAAGATCGGTAATGGTCTTGATCACTGCCATCACCAGACGCAAATCACCCGCTGCCGGCTGCCTGCGGGCGATCACCTGACTGCACGCCTCGTCTATCTTCACTTCCATCGCGTTGACGCGATGGTCGTCTGCAATCACCTTGGTCATCTGGGCGACATTACCGCTGACCAGAGACTCGACCGCGCTCTTGATCTGGCCTTCTACCAACCCGCCCATCTGCAAAACATTGGCGCGGATGGCCTCCAGATCGGCATCGAATTGACGGGAGATATGCTCACTGCTGGTCATGATTGATTCCTTGAAATTTAAACAACGCTACAACATAGACAATTTGTATGACACGAAGATGACAGCAATACTACGCCTTCATCGTCTTGACACCTTCCGGTGTGCCAAGCAACAACACATCGGCAGGGCGGCGTGCAAACAGTCCGTTGGTCACCACACCCGCGATATGATCCAGCTCCGACTCGAGCTCTACAGGATTCATGATCTGCAGGCCGAACACGTCAAGGATGATATTCCCGTTGTCGGTGGTAAATCCCTCGCGCAATTTTGGCTGACCGCCGAGAGCCGCCAGCTGACGAGCCACCGAGCTGCGCGCCATCGGGACCACTTCGACCGGCAGCGGAAAATTGCCCAGTACGTCCACCAGCTTGCTGGCATCGCATACGCAAATGAATTGCTTGCTGGCTGCCGCCACGATCTTTTCCCGCGTCAACGCGCCGCCGCCACCTTTCACCATGTGCATGTTGCGCGTGATCTCGTCCGCGCCATCGACATAGACCGGCAGGTCACCCGCCTCGTTCAGGGATAACACTTCAATGCCATGCCCCTGCAAACGCTTTGCCGAAGCCTCGGAGCTTGCAACTGCGCCACGTATCCTGTTTTTGATCTTGCCCAGCTCGTCAATAAAAAAATTGGCCGTGGAGCCAGTGCCCACGCCAACGATGCAATTGGCAGGAACATACTCGATAGCTGCTTTAGCGACTGCCTGCTTCAACTCGTCTTGGCTCATCATGCTGAAATTCCTTTTTAAATAATATCTTTAATTTCTGTCGCGATTATCGCAGGAAATCAAAGTTATTTGTGTGTTCCACCATGTTTTTTTATCCCACCACACCCTGTCGTTGCTTAAAAAATGTGGCGACCTGCCTATGTGCTATGCTGAACGATACGGTTCAAGTTGCGGTTTTTCGATGAGGTTGTTACTTTTTTTTCTGGTACTGGTCGCCCAGTCTGCACTGGCGGAAAATACTGTTTCCGTTTCCGACAAGGATGTTGTCTCCGAGATACTCTCGGGTTATCCGGTTGGCCTTCATAACTCGGGCGACACTGATTTTTCGATTGCACACGAGGCATTTCTTGCGGGCGATTCAAAAAAACTGGCGCGTTACGCACAACGCCTTAGAACGCATCCGCTTGAGGTGTATGTTAGTTATTACCAACTAAGCCTTGATCTGGAAAAAGCAGCCCCCCAGTCTGTAGACGCCTTTCTTTCGCGCAAAGAGCGCTCGCCGGTAATAGACCAGCTACGTATCGAGTGGCTCAAATTCCTGGGCAAAACCCGTCAATGGGACTTGTTCGACAAGGAATTCCCGCGACTGATCAAAAGCGATATCGAGTTAACCTGTTACGAACTGCAATCGCGTAGCCAGAAAAACCATCTGCTTGCCTTGAGGGATGCGCGGATATTATGGTTCGACGGCGAGACGCTACCGGAAAATTGCGGCACTCTTTTCGATGCCGCCAGGGCTACCGGTATCATTAATCTGCTTGATATTCGGGAGCGGCTACGTATGGCGCTGGAAATCAATAATGTGTCGTTGGCCACCCACCTTGCCGGCCTGATGACAGAAAATGCGGATGCCATGCCGGCCGACATCAGGAAAGCTTCCGCCAATCCCGCTCGCTATCTGGGCAATCTGTCGCTTTCCAAAACCGGTGAGGATCAGCGCATCATCGCCTTGTTCGCATTACACCGCCTGGCAAAACAAAATCCCGACCTGGCCTGGTCAAACTGGGAAAGGATATCCATGCTCTTCCCAAATGGTGAGCAGCAATATTTTCTCGGCTGGCTTGGATATGAAGCTGCACGCAATCTGGATGACAGAGCAATCGGGTGGTATACAGCAGCCGGAAATACACTACTCAACGAACGCCAGCTCGAATGGCGCGTACGCGCCGCTTTGCGGGTTCAGGATTGGCAGGCAGTGCTGGACAGTATCAATTCGATGAGCACCAAGCAGCAAGGTGATATTGCCTGGAGATACTGGAAAGCCCGCTCACTCAAGGAATTGGGCAAAGTCGTCGAGGCGCGGACACTATTTGCGCCACTGAGCGTCGAGTACAATTATTACGGACAGCTTGCATCAGATGAATTGGCGGATGCACAGACTATGAGCGCGACCCAATCCAGATACCAACCGGATGAACAGGCTATCGCGGCGCTGTGGATACGCCCCGATGTCCAACGCACGGTGGCACTGTATCGCACAGGCTTGCGCAGTGAAGCGCTGGAGGAATGGCGCTGGGTCGTCAGCGGCATGAATGACCGAGAACTGCTTACCGCGGCTGAAATCGCGCGGCGCAATAAAATGTTCGACCGTGCCATCGGCGCAGCGGACATGACCATCAATCTGCATGACTTCAGTTTGCGTTATCTCGCCCCGTATCGGGATGAAATGAAGTCATACATACTCACGAACGGTCTGGATGAGGCTTGGGTATACGGCCTGATGCGCCAGGAAAGCCGCTTCGCCACCCACGCAAAATCCGGGGTTGGCGCGGCCGGGTTGATGCAGATCATGCCCAGCACAGCGCGCTGGATCGCACAAAAGCTGGGGCTGAAAAATTACCGGAATTCCAGCCTGCATGAACTGGATACCAATCTTCGCCTCGGCACCTACTATATGAAAGCGGTATTATCCCAAGCTGAAAACAGTCTGGTATTGGCCTCGGCAGCATACAATGCGGGGCCGACACGGGCGCTGCAGTGGCGGGCGGACCGGCCTCTGGAAGGTGCGATCTATACCGAAACGATACCTTTCGACGAGACCAGGGAGTATGTAAAAAAAGTCATGAGCAACACCACATATTACGCCGACCAATTCGGGACACCGACCTCGCTCAGGCAAAAAATGGGGATCATTCCGGCAAAGCCTGCCGACAAACAACCGGGGAAATCAAATGCCCCCTGAACAACAAATTTACTGCGTTGGCGGCGCGGTACGCGACAAACTGCTCGGCTTGCCGGTACAGGACCACGATTGGGTGGTCGTGGGCAGCACCCCGGAAGCAATGGCGGCACAGGGATTCAGTCCGGTAGGCAAGGATTTCCCGGTATTCCTGCATCCGGAAACGCATGAGGAATACGCACTGGCGCGTACCGAACGCAAGACCGCACGAGGTTATCAGGGCTTCGCTGTTTATGCCGCGCCCGATGTCACCCTGGAGCAGGACCTGTTGCGCCGGGATTTCACGATCAACGCTATCGCCGAAGATGCCGACGGCAACCTGATCGACCCATACAACGGTGTTTCCGATCTACGCGCCGGCATCCTGCGCCATGTCAGCCCCGCGTTTGGTGAAGACCCGGTGCGCATCCTTCGCGCAGCCCGTTTTGCGGCGCGCTTTGGTTTCACGATAGCTCCCGGCACACTCGAATTGATGCGCGATATGGCCAACAACGGCGAGGTGGATGCGCTTGTGGCGGAACGTGTCTGGCAGGAATTGTCGCGCGGACTGATGGAGGATAAGCCCTCGCGTTTCTTCGAAACACTGCGCAGTTGCGGCGCTTTAAGCAAGATCATCCCGGAAGTGGATGCTCTGTTTGGAGTGCCGCAACCTGAACACTATCATCCCGAGATAGATTGCGGCATCCACACAATGCTGGTGATCGACGATGCGGCAAGACACGGCTACGCGCTGGACGTGCGCTTTGCCGCACTGACCCACGACCTCGGCAAGGCAACGACACCGAAGGACATCCTGCCCCGCCATATTGGACACGAACAGCGTAGCGTGGTGCTGGTGGAAAAGATGTCCCGGCGCTTGCGCGTCCCCAGCGAATGCCGGGAACTGACTTTACTGGCTGCGCGTTTTCATGGCGACATTCACCGTGCGAAAGAACTGCGTCCCGCAACTGTCGCCAAACTGTTTCAGTCAACGGATGCATGGCGCAGACCGGAACGTTTCGAGCGCCTGCTGCAGGTCTGCACTTCCGATGCACGGGGCCGCACCGGGCATGAAGATGATGGCTACCCCCAGGCAGAATATTTGATCAAACTCCTGGCTGCCGCCCGCGCGGTCGATACAGGAAGAATCGCCGGGCTATTCAGCGAAAGCCGGGATATCGCTGCCGCAATATCAAACGCCCGCACAGATGCAATTACTGGTGCGATTGAAAAGTGGAAAATCGGCCAATAAGCCCAGCAAATTCACAATAAAGTCAATATTGTCAAACAGCCTGTTAACTTGTACATTGCCCTTTTACGCCTACGGTTACTGCACGCACGAATGCACCTGCTGCGCCGATAATCCCATTCATTTTCTAAACGGCCCCAAGCGCGATTGGTTTTGCATATCCCACTTTAGAAATTAGGAATGATAGAGATCAGCAATAATGAACGCATCCTGCTGCTACAGGGCCCAATGGGGAGCTTTTTTACCCGGTTCGCCGCGTTCTTGCGTACTAACAATGCGCAAGTCTGGAAGATAAACTTCAACGGCGGGGATTGGCTGTTTTATTCCGGCATCAATACAATAAATTACCGCGATACGATGGAAGCATGGCCGCAGTTCCTGGCGAGCTTTCTGCTGGAATCGAAGATCACGAAAATATACCTGTTCGGCGATTGCCGTTATTACCACCGTGAAGCGATAAAGGTTGCAAAGTCCGGCGAGGTCGAAATCTACGTGTTTGAAGAGGGTTATATACGCCCTGACTACATCACACTCGAAAGGGACGGGGTCAATGGAAATTCCTCGCTATCCCGAGACCCTGACTTTTATTTGTCATTCCCTCCCCCCGCTTCCGAACCCAGTGCACACCCGGCACAGACCAGCTTTGGGCGAATGGCGATGTCTGCGATGAGTTACTACCTGGCCGGCGCCCTACTTCGGCCCTATTTCAAGAATTACGAACACCATAAAAGCTTCTCGGTTATCCAGAAAGGGTTCTCTTGGTGCAGATCGGGCTTCAGAAAGGCGCTATACACTAGAAGAGACGCCAAGTTAACAGATCGCTTGGCAAAAGAACTGTCGCAGCGATACTTTCTGATTCCTCTTCAAGTGCACAATGATGCACAGGTGAGATTTCACTCCAGCCATGAGGATATAGAAGGATTCATTGAAGATGTGATCACTTCATTTGCACATCATGCACCCGGGGATATCTACCTCGTGATCAAGCACCACCCGATGGACAGGGGGGGCAAGCATTACGGCAAGCTGATTCGCCGAATAAGCAAAAAATACAGCATCGGGGAGCGTGTGATCTATACGCACCAGATACATCTGCCGACAGCGCTGGACCATGCACGCGGAGTCGTCGTCATCAACAGCACGGTCGGGCTGTCCGCATTGATACACGACACGCCCGTCAAGACTACCGGGAACGCCATCTATAACATGAACGGACTGACCTGTCAGGGTTCCCTGGAAAGCTTCTGGTCAGATCCCGGCAAAATCTCTCAATCCCTGCTTGAATCCTTCAGAACTTACGTGATTGAAAGAGCACAGCTGAATGGCAGTTTCTACGGTCGCGACCCATTCCCCACACCCGGTAAACCCCAATAATTCAAGGCTGAAGCAATATCAATCCCACAATGCCGGGGGCGTCTGTGATAGAATCCGACGGCTTCTTGCCCGCCGTTAGTCTTGTAAAATCCCGGGCCGGAAGCTTGTTCACAATCCAATCAGGAATAATTTTCGAAAAATGGCCGTAGCCGCCCGCTCTTCGCTATTGATTACATTCACGACATGGAAGGCACTCTTCCTGCGTGAAGCCGTCAACAGGATTTCCTCAGGACGTGTAGCATGGCTGTGGCTGTTGCTGGAACCCGTAGTTCATGTTGTTTTCATGCTTTTTGTATTCACCGTCATACGCATGAGAAGCGTGGGAGGCATAGACGTGATTATCTGGCTGATGGTTGGAATGCTTGCATTTCTCATGTTCCGAAATACTGCGACAAAAGCCATGAGTGCCGTCAGCTCCAATCAGGCGTTGTTCACCTACCGCCAGGTCAAACCGGTTGATACCGTTCTGGTCAGGGCGGGACTTGAAGGCTTCTTGACTATTCTAGTAGCAATAATTTTGTTCGCGGGCGCATGGATTTTTGGCCGTTCGATTATCCCCTCAGACCCCTTGGCAGTATTCGAAGCGGGGCTCGGTCTATGGTTGTTTGGAACCGGCTTCGGACTGATTGCCTCAGTATTAAAGGAATTGGTGTCTGAACTAGGCAATGTCATCAGCCTGGCTATGACGCCGTTGTATTTATTTTCCGGCGTCATCTTTCCGATAGCATCCATCCCGCAACCTTATCGCGGCTGGTTGATGCTTAACCCAATCGCACATGGACTAGAGGCGGCACGCTTGGGCTTTTCTCCTTTTTATCAGGCATTCCCAGAGTTAAGCATCGCCTACCTGCATATCTGCGCGCTGGTCAGCATTTTTGTAGGTTTGGCACTACATGTGCTTTATGTCAACCGGGTCATAATGAAATGATCGTCGCCGAAGACGTGCACAAACGCTACCTTACTGACCATGGTCCCGGCCAATGGGTTTTACAAGGGGTGACCTTTACCATTCCGCCCAAGGTCAGCGTGGGTTTGGTAGGGCGGAATGGCGCCGGAAAATCAACACTATTGCGCTTGATCAGTGGCACAGATGTTCCCACTCGCGGCAGGATAGAGAGAAATTGCCGCGTTTCCTGGCCGATGGGATTCGGTGGCGGACTGCAAGGCTCTCTCACCGGCCGTCAGAACGCCAAGTTTGTCTGCCGCATCCATGGTCACGAGGACGATGTACTGGATCGCATTGCCTACATTGAGGACTTCGCGGACCTGGGCGTACATTTCGACGAACCGGTCAAGAACTATTCTTCCGGCATGAGGTCCCGCATGAACTTTGCATTGTCGATGGCATTCGATTTTGATGTCTATATCTCGGACGAAGTCACAGCAGCAGGAGACGCCGCATTCAAGGACAAGGCCGTTGATGCCTTCAAGAAGCTGTCCGACCATGCCAGCATTATCATGGTGTCGCACGGCGAAGGCACGCTCAAACGATTTTGCACCGCCGGTATCTGGCTGCATGAAGGTCATGCATACTGGTTCGACGATATCGACGACGCCCTTAAAGCATATAAAAGCAGCATGCCCCGCAGTGAACACTCTGACGTTGAATCAGAGCAGAAACAGCCGGGGAATGTCCAGAAAAATCCTTCCCTCTTGAAATTGTCCAGCTTCAAAAAGTCCCTTGAGAAACTGGAAGCGGGTTTCAGCGGTACCCCCTTATCCCTGCCGGAAGTGGAAAGTAAACGTATTATCAATCATGCAAAACGGTTCGGGATGGAATTGCTACCTTCCGATAAAATCAGCGAGCGCGGCTACACCCTGAAACAAGGCGCCATTCCGGTTTTGCGAAAAAACCCTTCAGACCCCGACCAACAACCCCTCGACTTCTATGACACCGGAAGTCAGTGCGTAAAACCGGAAACCGATAAATGATAAATAAAATCATACAAAGCCGGCTCAGCTTATGGCTGCAAGGCTGGCTGATACCCGCGCTGGTCCGCCAAAGGACGTTACGCATTATCGTTATCGCCTCGTCGCTGGCCATCGTTTATTGGGGCATCATCGCCTCGGATCGCTATGTTTCCGAAGCCCACATCATCATCCAGCGCACCGATAT
Source organism: Gallionella sp. (assembly GCA_041739955.1). Taxonomy (GTDB): domain Bacteria; phylum Pseudomonadota; class Gammaproteobacteria; order Burkholderiales; family Gallionellaceae; genus Gallionella. The sequence goes on from JBGSMU010000046.1 coordinate 28,864, forward strand.
GGCAAAAGGCACAACGATGGATATCGGCTCACTGCTTTCGGGATCGGGTGGTAACAACAAGGGCGACCAACTCCTGTTGCGCGACTACCTGCTGTCGGTAGACATGCTTAACAAACTGGACGCCAAGCTGGATCTACGCGCCCATTACAGCGACTGGATGCGCGATCCGCTCTCGCGCATGTGGGCCAAGGATACTTCGCAGGAATACTTCCACAGTCATTTCCTTTCCCGTGTAAGTGTCGAGTTCGACGATTATGCAGGAGTACTTGTCATCAAGGCGCAGTCTTACGATCCAGAGACAGCGCAGGCCATCACTTCCATGCTGGTAGAAGAAGGCGAGAAAACGATGAATGAGCTTGCCCGTCGCCTGGCACAGGAGCAAGTGACCTTCGTCGAAAAGCAGGTCGCCGAATCCGCAGACCGCCTGCAGCAAGCGCGGAACGCCATACTCTCCTACCAGAACCGTAAAGGGATCATTTCGCCGCAGAGTACTGCCGAAAGTCTGGCTGGAACTATCAACCAGCTCGAGGCACAGCGTTCCGAACTGCAGGCTCGACGCAATACTTTACTGGGTTATCTTTCCCAACAGGCACCAGGCGTGGTCGAACTGGACATGCAGATCACCGCGATCAAACAACAGATCGACAAAGAGCAGGCGCGTCTGACTTCCCCGGGTGGCAAAACCCTGAACAGCGCTGTGGAGGAATTTCAGCGTCTGGAGATGACTGCCGCTTTTGCGCAGGACGTCTACAAAACCTCACTCATCGCACTTGAACAAAGTCGCGTTGAAGCCACCCGCACACTCAAGAAAGTATCGGTACTGCAAAATCCGACCTTGCCACAATATCCGCTGGAGCCGCGCCGCATATACAACATCGTCGTCTTCATACTGGTCACTTTGCTTCTGGCAGGCATCGTACACCTGCTTGCCGCCATCATCCGCGATCACAAGGACTAAGCCATGCACCACCTGCTATTGCTATTAATCTTTTTACTGTCCGCCAATGCCGGCGCACAGACCTCCGACCCTTTTGGCGTACAGGGAGCTCTCGGGTTAACTCCTTCCACAGACATTGCAACGCCACCTCCGGCAGTAGCGACGACTCAACCTACACCGCTACCACCGCAACAAAACGACTACACGACGAACCTGAACAGCGACGTGTTCGGCGCACAACTGTTCACCGGCAGCTTTGCCCAACCGGGAGCGACACAATTCAACCCTGATTACCTGATCTCCAGCGGAGACCAGATACAAGTGCGCCTGTGGGGCGGTTTTAATTTCGACAGCGTGCTGACCGTCGACCCGCAAGGTAACCTGTTCCTGCCACAACTCGGCCCGATCAAGATACTTGGCGTGCGTAACGGTGACCTGCAACTCACTATCGAGAATGCGGTTCGCCAAGTCTTCAAGTCCAATGTCTCCAGCTATGCCAATCTAGCCGCTGCGCAACCGGTGCGTGTCTTTGTAGGTGGCTATATCAAAAGACCCGGACTTTACAACGGCACCAGCATGGATAGCGTTTTGCACTATCTCGACCAGGCAGGCGGTATTGACCTTGAGCGCGGCAGTTATCTGGATATCCAGATCAAGCGCGGGGAACAAGTTCGCGCCACCCTCAACCTGTATGAGTTCCTGCTCAAGGGCCGCATCCCGCTCATTCAGCTTGCCGATGGAGATGTCATTTTTGTCACCCCCCGGCGTAACACTGTCAAAGTGGCTGGTTATGCGGAAAATGCCAAGCTATTCGAATTCGCTGACGATACCCTTCCCATGACCAGTCTTATAAACCTGGCCAAGCCGTTTGCCAACGCCACCCATGTCCGCGTCGTGCGCAATACCGGCATGATGAAGAATGTCGAATACTATCCGCTGGAAAAAGCCGGCGAGATCGCTATCGCCAATGGCGACGCGGTCGAATTCACTGCTGACAAAAAGACCGGCACCATCACCGTGCGCGTGGAAGGGGAGCACCAGAGTCCCCAGGAATATGTATTACCTTACGGCTCGAATATCGGCGAACTGCTCAAGCGCATCCAGTTCACCGAGCGCTCGGATCCGGAAAGCATCCAGCTCTACAGGGTAAGCGTCAAGGAAAGACAAAAAACCATGCTGGAGACCTCGCTAAAAAGCCTGGAGTCCTCGGTGCTCACAGCGCGGAGCGGCACAAGTGATGAAGCGCGGTTGCGCAAGGACGAGGCCGACTTGATCCTGCAATGGGTGGATCGCGCCAGGAAAGTCGTCCCCAGCGGACAAGTACTGATTGCGCAGGCCGGCAATCGCGACACATTATTGCTAGAGAATGGTGACATTCTAAAAGTGCCCAAACGCGATGGTTTGGTGCTGGTGAGCGGCGAGGTGCTGTTCCCCAATGCCATCGCCTTCGATACGGGCCTCGACCTCGACGATTATATCGATCGCGCCGGAGGCTATACCCAGAACGCCGACAACTCCCGCATCGTTATTGCCCACAGTGACGGGAGCTTCCAGCAGGGAGGAGATAGCGATACCGTGCGCGCTGGGGATGAAGTGCTGGTACTGCCGAAGGTGGATGTGAAAACCATGCAGATATGGAAGGATATGTCGCAGATCATTTTCCAGATCGCAGTTTCGGCCAAGGTCGTATTCGGTCTGTGAATGGGATCAAGCCAATCAAGCGCAGCCAGCCTCCGGTAGCGCCACGCTCGGTGCGCCGGTTCTATTTGCGCTGGCGTGGCGAATATATTTTATTCTGGCTTTGGCTCTTTCGCGGGTTAGCCGCACTCAAACTTTTTCGCGCTCCGTACCATGGACTGTTACGTGCTCTGATTCGCAGAACCGGGTTATTCGATGCCGCGCATTACCTTGAGGTCAATCAAGATGTCGCCGAATCAGGAATAAATCCGTTGCGGCATTTCATATCCCATGGCGACAGGGACGGACGGTGGCCCATGCCGTTATTCGACCCGCATTATTACCGGTCTCGTGCAGGAGGCTTCACCCACAGGGTCAACAGCCTACTGCATTATTCCCTGGTCGGTCGGCATTGCGGCATTTCACCGAGCGCGTGGTTCGACCTGAATTACTACCTCTCACAGAACCATGATATCGCCCGCTCCGGTATCGACCCGCTGCTACATTACTTGAGCTGGGGAGGCCAAGAAGGCCGTTCCCCCAACCCGCAGTTCGATGGCTTCTACTATCTCCGCTCATACCCCGATGCGGGTGAGACAGGGGCAAACCCTCTGCTACATTATATGCACTGGGGCCGTCAGGAAGGACGTTTGACACGCAAGCTAGGCGCCGACAATGTGCCCGTGGAAGATGGTGTTGATAAACCCCGGCCGGACACGGACCAGTTCGTGACGGTCGACTGGATGAGGACGGAAACAGACATTGGGCGCACCGCTTACGCACCGCAAGTGACTGTCATCGTGCCGGTATACAAAAATCGCGCACTGACACGACGCTGCTTGCGCAGTGTAATCAATTCCCGCAACGAGACCTCGTTCGAAGTCATGGTCATCGACGATTGTAGCCCGGAGCCCGGAATCAAAGCCGATCTGGCCGAAATGTCTGGTAATGGCTGGATCACCCTGCTCGCCAATGAACACAATCTCGGTTTTGTCGCCACTGCCAACAAAGGTATGTCGCAGCATCCCGACCGCGATGTAGTGCTGCTAAATTCCGATACCGAGGTGTATGACGGCTGGCTGGATCGTCTGCGCCAAGCGGCGTACCACACCGAAAATGTGGCTACTGTCACCCCTCTATCCAACAATGCCACTATCTGCTCCTATCCGCGCTACCTGCACGACAATCCATATCCGCTTGAGATCGATTATGCAACGCTGGACAGGCTTACGGCCAAAGTCAATGCCGGCGTAGCGGTCGAGGCACCGACCGGGGTCGGATTTTGCATGTACCTGCGCCGAGCAGCGCTGGATACTGTCGGCACATTCGACGAGGACGCTTTCGGCAAAGGTTACGGCGAGGAAAACGACTGGTGCCAGCGCGCCATCGAACAGGGGTGGATCAACCTGATCGCAGCAGATGTCTTCGTACGCCACTTCGGCAACGCATCGTTCCAGGGAGAGAAGAAGAACAGGGTGGCAAAGGCGCTCAAAATAATGGCTGTACGCCACCCTACTTACGACGATCAAGTGCAGCGCCACATTGCTGCAGATCCCCTGCTTGATGCGCGACGGCGTCTGGATTGGGCCCGGCTGAAGCAGCAGTCCGGACAGGAAAACGTGCTGATGGTTTGCCATAATCGCGGCGGCGGAGCCGAAAAACATCTCCAGGAAGATGCGATTCAGCTCAGGCGCGAAGGAAAAGGCGTCTTCATCATGCGGCCCTTCAGGGGCAATCCGGGTCACGTACGCATCCAGAACCATGCCTGCCGCCAGCTGCTCAATTTGCCCAGCTTCAAGCTGGCCAATATAGAGAAGCTTGCAGGCGTACTACTCAAGTTGGGCATCACCCGTATCCACAGCCATGGCCTGGTCGATTTTGAAGTCGATGCGCCGTCGCATCTGCACCAGCTCTGCAAAGCCACTGGTGCCACCCTCCACGTGGACATTCACGACTACAAAGTCATCTGCCCCCGCATTAATCTGGCCGATGAAAACGGTCGTTATTGTGGCGAACCTTCAGTCTCTGCATGCAACGTTTGCCTGATAAAGCGTGGCAACGAGTTCGGCGTGACCGACATCAAACAATGGCGTGCGCTTCATCACCGAATTTTGCGCTCCGCTGAGAGGGTGTGGGTTCCGGATAGCGACGTGGCTAAACGTCTGAGTCGTTACTATCCCGACATTCAATTCACGATTGCCCCCCATGAAGAAAAACCAGGTAGCGAACCGGCCCGTTCCCGGTCAGTGTCTCTGAACACGGGCGAAAGGTTACGCATCGTTGTCATCGGTGCCATCAGCAAGATCAAGGGATACAATGTCCTGCTGGAATGCGCGAAGGATGCCCGCAGGCGCCGGCTGCCAATTGATTTTTTGGTGATGGGTTACACCATGAACGACGGATTGATACAATCCACCGGGGTACGCATCACCGGAAAGTATGACGACCGCGACGCCCAAAACTTGCTGAAAGAACTTGACCCGCATCTGGTCTGGCTGCCCTCGACTTGGCCGGAAACTTACAGCTACACTTTATCCATCGCCCAGCGTGGTGGTTATCCCGTGGCTGCCTTTGACATCGGCGCGATCGCCAGCCGAATCAATGCCCAGGGCGGTGGGCTACTACTACCGATGGACATTGCCGGCAAACCGGCCAAAATCAATAATCAGTTTATCTCGATAACCAGCTCAACGAGCCAAAACATATCTCAACAAAATGCTAAGGAATCTCTGATTAAGTCCTGAACGATTTGGTTTCATGATGTCAGAAGCGAAGATCGA
>JBGSMU010000078.1:0-20089 GCA_041739955.1 Gallionella sp.
TGATTAAGGGTTTCACCAGTATGCCACAGGGCTCTACGATGCGAAATAAATAATGTTACATGGCACTAGTATTCGCAAAATCGATATTGCTACAGGTGCTGTGGTTACTTTTGCGACCGTTCCTGCACCCTCCAACGGCATTACAACTGATGGCACTGATTTATACGTCGCATCAGCAGGCTGGGGAATTCAACAGGTCAATATAGCCACTGGCGTTGTCTCGACCATACCCTTGATTCAATACTCGCCCACAAACCCAACTGGAGTAAATCTGAATTGTGGTTATTACGGGATGACCATTGTCGGGACTAATTTGTACTGTATTTCTGGGGCAAATTCAGGTGATGGTATTCAAGTTGTTGATATTAGCAACACTGCAACCAGAGGTACCGTGTCCAACCTTGATATTACAGACACCACGGCGATGATTGATAGCCAGGTTTTTATTGATGGATTCGGTAAAACGAAACTTCGTGGATTAGTCGACCTCACAACCGATGGTACTAATTTATACGTGACGCGCGCAGGAGACGCTTTTTCAAGTCCCGCCATTGATAAAATTGTCATCGCGACAGGCGTTGTATCGACTATAGCCGGTGGCATACCCGCGGGTGTTGTTGACAACATTGTTGGCACATCCGCCAGTTTCACTCGACCTTTTGGTATTACGTCAGACGGCACGAACCTCTTCGTTGTAGACAGGGTAACTGGCGGCGGGATACGTACAGTCAATATCCAAACGACAACGGTCACGGGTGCAAATGTCGGCTTTGGTGACTGGACCAACATAGGCGGCCCAAATTTACCGACATTCACAAATCCCAGAGGAATAACGACAGACGGAAAAAATATTTACGCGGTTGATTCAAATTTTGGTTCTTCTGGAACGCCAAAGATCATTAAGTTGCAGTAATTTGCTTGTCTAAAAACCGCCCGACTGACGCTAATTCGAAGCCGCCGCTGCTGGCGGCGGTGGCGACTTCGCCGACACAGGCGGTGGTGGTCGGGAATGGTGTCTGGACTAACCCTTAACACGCACTGACGCTCCATCGCCATGGGTTAACAACCTAGCAATATCACTGAACGCCCGCGCACTGCGGGCGTTCGTTTTGTACGGGCTAATCGGCTAGAATGCAGGCATCGAATTCCCAGGCATAAATCATGGTTCCCCATCTCACTACCGCACTCACCGGTCCGCTGCTCGATCTGGAACGGCGTTTCCTCGATGCGATGCCGACCATCGAGCACTGGTTCCGCACCCAATGGCTGGAACACACACCGCCGTTCTACAGCTCGGTCGACCTGCGCAACAGCGGTTTCAAGTTGGCACCGGTGGACACCAATCTGTTTCCCGGTGGGTTCAATAATCTCAATCCGGATTTCCTGCCGCTGTGTGTGCTGGCGATGCAATCGGCAGTGGAGAAGGTGTGCCCCGAAGCGCGAGGAGTGTTGTTGATTCCGGAGAATCACACCCGCAACCAGTTCTATCTGCAGAACGTCGCGCAGCTGGTTACGATTTTCAGGCAATCGGGGATGAACGTGCGTGTCGGTTCGTTGCTGCCGGAGATCACCCAGCCCACCAAGTTGGAGCTGGCCGATGGCAATACGCTCACGCTTGAGCCGCTGATACGCAAGGGTAATCGACTCGGTGTGGGTGATTTCGATCCCTGTGTGATCGTACTCAACAATGACCTTTCGTCGGGCGTGCCCGATATCCTGAAAAACCTTGAGCAATCCGTTTTGCCGCCGCTGGCAGCGGGTTGGTATACGCGGCGGAAATCACAGCATTTCGCCGCCTATGATGGTGTCGTGGCGAATTTCGCCAAGTTGCTGGATATTGATCCCTGGTTGCTCAACCCCTACTTCGCGGTATGCGACAAAGTGAATTTTCACGAGCGGGTCGGCGAAGAATGTCTGGCCGGGCATGTGGATTCAGTGTTGCACCAGATACGCGCGAAGTATGCCGAATATGGCGTGAAAGACGACCCTTTCGTCATCGTCAAGGCGGATGCGGGAACCTACGGCATGGGCATCATGACCGTGAAGGATGCTTCCGAGATCACCGGCCTGAACCGCAAACAACGCAACAAGATGTCGGTGATAAAGGAGGGTGTGCAGGTCTCCGACGTGCTGATACAGGAAGGCGTGTACACCTTCGAGGACGTCAATCAGGCCGTTGCCGAGCCGGTGGTGTACATGATAGACCGCTATGTGGTCGGCGGTTTTTACCGCGTGCATACCGAGCGCGAGGTGAACGAGAATCTCAATGCGCCGGGCATGATGTTCAAGCCGCTGGCATTCGAGACCACATGCACCCTGCCCAATCCGGACAACGCACCGGACGATACGCCGAACCGTTTTTACGCCTACGGTGTGGTTGCAAGGCTGGCGATGCTGGCCGCTTCACTGGAGTTGGAAAAGGCCGGGAATCAATAGATGGCCGGCCTGTTACGAGCCGCTGCGTTTATTGCCGTATTGTTGCTGGCGGGATGTCAGGATAAAGAGCTGCCAACCTACCAGGAGCAGGGCTTTGTGTTCGGCACGCTGGTGGAGGTGAGTGTCTACGGTGAGGAAGAGCCGCATGCACAAAAGGCGGTGGCCACGGTGATGCAGGAATTCCAGCGCTTGCACGATATGTTGCATGCCTGGCAACCCAGTGAGTTGAGCGATTTGAACAAGGCGTTTGCCAAGGGCGAGAGCATGGCGATCTCGGCGGAACTGGTTGAAATGTTGAAAGATGCGACACAGCTTTCGGAGCAATCCGACCGGTTGTTCAATCCCGCCATCGGCGGTCTGATCGGGCTGTGGGGATTCCAGTCGGACGAATTCAGGACGGCGCAGCCGGAAGACAAGCAGATCGAGCAGTGGGTAAAAGCCAACCCGCAAATGAGTGACATCAAAATCGTGCGCGGCAGGGCCTCGAGCAGTAACAGATCGGTGCAGGTCGATCTGGGCGGCTATGCCAAGGGCTACGCTCTGGATCGTGCGGCGGACTTGTTGCGCAAGCAGGGGATACACAACGCGCTGATCAATATCGGCGGCAACATCCTCGCCCTGGGCCGGCACGGCAAACGCGCGTGGCGCGTCGGTATCCAGCATCCGCGTAAATCGGGTGCGCTGGCGTCGCTGGAGCTGCATGATGGCGAGGCCATCGGAACATCCGGGGATTACCAGCGTTATTTCATGGTGGGTAATGTGCGTTACTGCCACTTGATCAATCCGCGCAGCGGTTATCCGATGCAAGGTGTGCAGGCGGTGTCGGTGCTGACGCATGGCCCCCGTGCAGGCGTATTGTCGGATGCGGTTTCCAAGCCTTTGTTCATCTCAGGTACGAACGGGTGGCTTGATGCGGCAGGCAAGCTGGGGCTGTCCGAGGCCTTGCTGGTGGATGCGCAAGGACAAGTCCATATCACCGGGGCGCTGAAGAAAAGGCTAGAATTCGGGGACAAGAACATACGCGTACAGGTTGAACCGTGAGCGATCCCGAACAGGACAGGATTGATAAGAGTGTGCGCCGCGTGGTGGGTATCAACGCTTTGCGCAAGATCGGAAAGATCGTCGCCGAAGAAGATCGTGCCGATGCCGAAAAGGATAATGCACTGCGCTGGATGGCGCGTTATGGCTGGATCGTATTGTTGGGCGGCGTATTGCTGCTGGGATATATCATGGGCCTGATTTAGCCCGGGGAGAATCGAAGTGGTCGGAATATTACTGGTAACGCACAACGGGTTGGGCGACAGTTTTGTGGATTGCGTCAAACATGTGCTGGGCGAGGTGCCGCACAACCTCAAGTCATTGTCGATATATGCGAGTGACGATCTGAAGGAAAAGCTGGTTGAAGGAGAGGAGCTTATCAAGGAACTGGATTCCGGCAGCGGCGTGCTGATCCTCGCGGATGTGTTCGGCGCGACGCCAAGCAATATCGGTCGTCAGCTGTGCCATGCCGAGCGCGTGATGGGCGTGGCCGGCCTGAACCTGCCGATGCTGCTGCGCGTGGTGTGCCAACCCAACAAAGCCATGCCGGAACTTGCAAGAATCGCCATTGAAGGCGGTCGTGAATGTATCGTTCAAATGGAAAACTAGGATGCTGCAACAGGATATCGAAATCATCAATAAGCTCGGCCTGCATGCGCGTGCCTCGGCGAAACTCACCCAACTTGCCGGCAGCTTCAAATGCGAGGTGATGATGTCGCGCAACAATCGCCGGGTGAACGCCAAAAGCATCATGGGGGTGATGATGCTGGCCGCCTCAAAAGGGACAACTGTCAATATCGAAACCAACGGTCCGGATGAAGCGGAGGCGATGCAGGCTTTGAGGGCGTTGATCAACGATTACTTCGGGGAAGGCGAATGAGCTTCACGATACACGGCATTGCGGTTTCCAGCGGTATCGCTATCGGGCATGTACATCTGGTTTCGCACACCACGCTGGAGGTGGCGCACTATGTGTTACCCAAAAAATTCCTGAATGAAGAGATCGCGCGCTTCGACGGGGCCCTGAAGGCGACGCGCAATGAATTTGCAATGTTGCGCAGCAATCGCCCGCTCAATGCCGCAGCCGAGTTCGACGCCTTTCTTGAATTGCACCAGATGATCCTGGATGATGCCCAGCTGAGTGTCGCGCCGCGCGACATGATCGCCGCCGAGGGGTGCAATGCGGAATGGGCGCTCAAGGTGCAAACAGACAAACTGGTCGAACAGTTCAACGCATTCGAGGATGCCTATCTGCGTGAACGGCAGACCGATGTAAAACAGGTCGCCGAGCGCCTGCTCAAACAGTTGATGGGCCACCCCGGGCATGTGCCGCCGCCTTCACGGCAGGATGTCGACACGATATTGGTGGCGCACGATCTTAGTCCCGCCGACCTGATCCAGTACAAGCCGCATCAATACGCGGCTTTCGTCACCGATGTGGGCGGTGCGACCTCGCATATGGCCATCGTCGCGCGTAGCCTCAATACACCGTGTGTGGTCGGCCTGCATCATGCGCGCGAACTGATACGCGAAGAGGACATGCTGATCCTCGACGGCGAGCAGGGCGTGCTGATAATCAACCCGGGCAAGGCTGTCCTGGCAGAGTACAAATTGCGCCAGACCTCATGGGAACTGGAACGCAAAAAGCTCAAGCGTCTCCGTAGCGCGCGTGCCAACACGCTGGACGGGAGCGTCATCGAGCTTCACGCCAACATCGAGAAGCCTGAAGATATCGTCGAGGTGAAGGAGAACGGTGCAACCGGCGTTGGCCTGTTCCGTAGCGAGTTCCTGTTCCTGAACCGCGATGACCTGCCCGGCGAGGAGGAGCAATTCACCGCCTATCGCGCGACGGCAGAAGGGATGTCCGGGCAACCGGTAGTGATCCGCACCTTCGACCTGGGAGCCGACAAACAACTGAACGGCAGCAAGCGCGTGGCCAGCAATCCGGCCCTGGGGCTGCGTGCCATCAGGCTGTGTCTTGCCGAACCGCAATTGTTCCGCACCCAGTTGCGCGCACTGTTGCGCGCCTCGCATTACGGCAACATCAAGCTGCTGATACCCATGCTGTCCGGCGCATCGGAACTCAACCAGACCCTGCAATTCATCGATGCGACGAAAAAGAAACTCGACGAGGAAAATATCCCGTATGACCGCGAGATCAAGATCGGCGGCATGATAGAGATACCTGCCGCCGCGCTCGCGCTGAAGATTTTCCTCAAAAAACTGGATTTCCTGTCCATCGGTACGAACGACCTGATCCAGTACACGCTGGCGATCGATCGCACCGACGAGGAGGTCGCGCACCTTTACGATCCGCTGCATCCCGCTGTGCTTGAGCTGCTGGCACATGTGATCGGGACGGCCAACCGCTTTGGCATGCCGGTCTCGGTCTGCGGAGAGATGGCGGGTGAGCTGGTCTATACGAGGCTATTGCTTGGACTGGGTTTGCGCCAGTTCTCGATGTTCTCGGCTCAGGTGCCGAACGTCAAGCAACGCGTGCTCACCACCAGCCTGCCGGAGATTTCGACGCTGACCCAGAAGATCATGCGCGCCGATGACCCGCTGAAGATCCGGGATTTGCTTGATAAACTCAATTCCTAGTGAATCCCGATCAAGTCCGGCTTGAGTGACGCGGGACTAAATCGGAGGGAATCTAAAATTCGTATTCGATCTGAAGCCTGAGTGTGTTGTCGGGTGAGGCTGGGGTTATGCCGCGCAGCCACGCAGCGTTGTACCGGATGAACTGCCTGTTGCCGAGCGCGAACTTGCCGAACACAGCGGGGCCGATGCGGTGACTCTGGTCGGATCTTTTGATCCAGTCGTTCCATTTCCCCATGTAGCCCAGCCCCTGCAGGCCGAATTCTATGACCGGCTGCCAGCGGTATTTGGCCTGCCACTGGTAGCTGAAATTGGTGCTGTTAGGCGCTTCGACACCATCTTCCTTACCGAAAGCGTGCTCGAATAGCAGATTGGCGTTCATCTGGAGTTTGCCGAACTCGGTCTGGAACAATGGCCCGAACTTGAATTCCCACGGTGCATTCGGGCTTAGCGGCGCCTCGATCTCCGTGATGAATCCGGTGTCGACCGGATATTCGCCGGTTGCGGTGAACTGGAACTTGTTTTCCCATTCGGCAAAATTGGCAACATTGCTCCCGTTGCGCTGCTGCTTCAAGATGACTTCGGTGAACCAGTATTCCCTTGCGCCGTAACCGAAGCCGATGCTGGCGGCCTGGGAGCTGCTTCCCGCTACCGGTGAGGTCGTGCCGAGATTGATTTCTATCTCTTTCTCACCGTATTCGAGAGCCGGGGTGTAGATATATTCGGCCGCGCCCGCTGAAACATCCTGCGTGAATGCGAAACCGCATAACAACACGCCCAAAGGGAATGTACGGGAAACCACCGGGAATATATTCATAAAGTGATTATCTTCGGGTGGAAATCTGGCCGGAGCGTCCAACCAGTTGCATGCCCGTGAAAATGGCGATCAGGGCGGTCACATAAAAGATGATCTGCATTCCCGCAGGGCGTGAGTCGTATCCGATCAGGCTGTGCAGCAGCATGCCGGGCAAACCGCTTTCCGGGAGTATGGCGGAGGTATCCCAGAACGGCGCAGCCAGGCTGGGCAGCAGATCGGCCTGGATCAGGAAGTGAGCGGCTTGCGAGGCCATACCGGCGGCGAGCAGCAAGACCAGTATGCCGGTCGCGGTAAAGAACCAGCGCAACGGGATACGCAGCAATCCCTTGTACAGGATGTAGCCCAGTGCGATCCCACCGAGGATGCCAATCATTCCTCCCAACAGCATGGAGGATTGATCGCTGCCGTTTGAGGCGGCGATGCCGTATAGGAACAGCACGCTTTCCGAGCCTTCCCTGAGCACGGCCAGCCCGACGATGATGAGCAATATGGAACATTCACTCGAACCGTCGCGGATGGATTTGCCGACCGACTTGGCATTCGCCGCCAGTGCCGCGCCATGCGAAGTCATCCAGATGTTGTGCCATGCCAGCATCATAACGGCGATGCCGAGCACCATCGCGTTGAAAAGATCCTGCCCGACGCCGTTGGCCAGCTCGCCGATCACATCGGTGAAGACGGCAACGATGCCGGCGCCCAGTAATCCTGCGATGACACCGCCGGCGAGCCAGCGCTGGCTATGCGGCAATCCGCGCGTTGCCGCGGCAAGTATGCCGATGATGAGGGAGGCTTCCAGGACCTCGCGAAACAGGATGACAGCGGTGGCTAACATGATGACTCCTTTATTGGGCGATGATCACGCCCTGTGCGGTATTGCGGTTGAACTCCCCGAAGAAGGGATAGCGTCCGGGAGCAAGCGGACCGATAAAAACGGTGATTTTGCTGTTACCCGCCACGATCTTCTCGCGGTTCAATTCATAACTTTCAAACTCTTCCGGCGTGGCATCCTGGTTCTCGACGATCAGTTTGATCTTTGTTCCGGAGGGCACATTGAGTTCGGCCGGCAGGAATTGATGATCCTTGATAGCCAGCCTGTACTCGGCGGCCTGAACGGCAAGCGGTAACAGTAACGCGATGGAAAGAAGGTATTTCAAAGTGACTCCTCGACATATTTGTGCGAATGATAATCGTTCTTATTTGCAATTGCAACAAGTTTCTGCCACTATTCGTATACCAATAAGGAGGCCAGAAAATGAACCAACCAGAACATCTCAAAAGTGCCGGTCTCAAATCCACGCTGCCGCGTCTCAAGGTGCTGGATCTGTTCGAGAACAGCGAAGAACGACATTTGAGTGCGGAAGATGTTTACAAGCAGTTACTCGGCAATGGCGAGGATGTCGGGCTGGCAACGGTATACCGCGTACTGACGCAGTTCGAGCAGGCCGGATTGCTGGTTCGGCATCATTTTGAGGGAGGCAAGTCGGTATTCGAACTGAATAGCGGTGACCATCATGACCATATCGTTTGTCTGCAATGCGGACATGTCGAAGAGTTTCACGATGCGGCTATCGAGGCGCGCCAGGACAAAGTCGCAACCGGGCTTGGCTTTGCCATACGTGAGCACTCGCTGCATATTTATGCGGACTGCACAAAAAAACAATGCCCGCACAAGCCCAAAACATGATGCGTGAAGTAATGCCAGCCTGCCATGCCCGACATTGACATAAACAGCTAAAACACCGAAACTTCAACCAGTGCCGATTTGACATCAGCTTGCGGGGCACTTAAAACATACCAGCTAAAGCGAGGCAACCCGTCCCGCGAGAGCTGAACGGGTTTTTGTTTTTGGAGTGGATATCTTGGACTTACTGGACAGTATCGGAATCGTCAGCGCGCAAACAGCGCACTTCGACACCCCGCTGGCATTTCGCAGCGGCGCGGTGCTGCCCGGCTATGATCTCGTGTATGAGACCTACGGCACGCTGAACAGCGAAAAATCCAATGCCATCCTGATCTGCCATGCACTATCCGGCAATCATCATGTGGCGGGCTATTACGCGGACGACACCAAGAGTGCCGGCTGGTGGGACAACATGATCGGTCCAGGAAAGCCGATCGACACCGACAGATTCTTTGTTGTCGGACTGAACAATCTGGGCGGTTGTCACGGTTCGACCGGACCGTCGAGCATCAACCCTGAGACGGGGCAACCCTATGGCTCGAGTTTTCCGGTAGTGACGGTAGAAGACTGGGTGGAATCCCAGGCTCGCCTCGCCGACCTGCTAGGCATCAGACAATTCGCGGCAGTGCTGGGAGGCAGCCTTGGCGGGATGCAGGCGCTGCAGTGGTCACTGTCTTACCCCGAACGCGTGCGTCATGCGCTGGTGATAGCAGCCGCACCGCACCTGACCGCGGAGAATATTGCCTTCAACGATGTGGCGCGCAATGCGATCCTGACCGACCCCGATTTTCACGGCGGCGACTTCTATCAGCACGGCGTGGTGCCGAAAAGAGGATTGCGCCTGGCGCGTATGCTGGGCCATATCACCTACCTGTCCGACGATGCGATGGCCGACAAGTTCGGGCGTACGCTGCGCGCGGGCAAGCTGGGCTACAACTATGACATCGAGTTCGAGATCGAGTCCTACCTGCGTTACCAGGGCGATAAATTCGCAGCGTATTTCGATGCCAATACATACCTGCTGATGACCAAGGCGCTGGATTATTTCGATCCGGCACGAGAGTTCAACGGCAATCTCGACAAGGCGTTTGCAGCCGCAAAAGCGGATTTTCTGGTGGTATCGTTCACCACCGACTGGCGCTTCTCGCCGGATCGCTCGCGCGAGATCGTGCAGGCGCTGCTGCATAACCGCCGTAATGTCAGCTATGCGGAGATATCATCGAACCACGGCCACGATTCATTTTTAATGCAACAAGAGCACTACCATGACGTGATGCGAACCTATCTTGATCGTATCTCCGGAGAATTTTTAGCATGAGTGCGCACGACCCTATTGAACTTGCGGCGGCCCGTCCGGATTTTGCAGCCATTGCCGAATGGATACCGCAGGGTGCATCCGTGCTCGACCTAGGCTGCGGCGACGGCAGCCTGCTGCGTTTCCTGCGGGACACACGCAAGGTAAGGGGTTACGGCGTGGAGATCAGCGATGCCAATATCGTTGCCTGCATCAGGAATAATGTGAACGTGATCCAGGGCGACCTGGAATCCGGATTGCTGGGTTTCGAAACCCAGTCATTCGATTACGTGATCCTGTCGCAAACGCTGCAAGCCATGCGCCACACCGAAAGGCTGGTCAAGGAGATTCTGCGTGTGGGCAGCATAGGCATCGTCAGTTTCCCGAACTTCGGACACTGGAAGGCGCGCCTCAATGTGCTGCGCGGGTACATGCCGGTATCCGATGATTTGCCCTATCAGTGGTATGACACGCCGAACGTCCACTTGTGCACACTGCATGACTTCGAGGATTTTTGTGCAGTACAGAAATTGCAGATACTGGACCGACGGGTGATGGGCGACAGCGGTGGAGCCGTGAACGTGTTGCCCAACCTGCTCGGCAGCACGGCGGTGTACCGCTTCAAGCGAGCTGATTGACCGCGTGGGAGTCTGGCAGCAACTGTTCACCCGCCGCATGCTCATCTGCGTGTTCACCGGATTCGCCTCCGGCCTGCCGCTATATCTGTTGTTCAATCTATTGCCTGCGTGGTTGCGCAGCGAACAGGTCGACCTCAAGACCATAGGCCTGTTCGCGCTGATCCAGTTTCCCTATACATGGAAATTCCTCTGGTCACCGTTGCTGGACCGGTATGTGGTACCCATGCTCGGGCGACGACGCGGCTGGATGCTGCTCACCCAGATCGGGCTGCTCCTTGTGATCGCGTCCATGGGCGGCTTCTCGCCGCAGTCTGATTTGAAAGCCATCGCCTATTTTGCGACCCTGCTTGCATTTCTGAGCGCCACCCAGGACATCGTGCTGGATGCCTACCGCCGCGAATTGTTGAGCGATGTCGAGCTGGGGCTGGGCAACGCGGTGCACGTGAACGCTTATCGCATCGCGGGGCTGATTCCGGGTTCGCTGTCGCTGATACTTGCCGACATCCTGCCGTGGAACATGGTGTTCATCGTCACTTCGCTGTTCATGTTGCCCGGCATCGCGATGACGTTGATGGTGTCGGAACCGCACCGCGCGACACCTCCCAGGACATTGCGCGAAGCCGTAGTCGAACCGTTTCATGAATTCATCACGCGCAAGGGCTGGCGCAGCGCGCTGTTGATCCTGGCGTTCCTGTTCTTCTACAAACTCGGAGACAGCATGTGTACCGCGCTGGCCACCCCTTTCTATCTGGACATGGGTTTTTCCAAGACCCAGATCGGCCTGATTGCCAAGAATGCCGGGCTGTGGCCGGCAGTGATCGGCGGCATGCTAGGCGGGTTGTGGATGGTGAAGATCGGTATCAACCGCGCACTGTGGCTGTTCGGTGTGGTGCAATTGGTGTCGATCTTCGGCTTCGCCTGGCTGGCCTCGGTGGGGCAGCACGCCGAGATCACCTCCGTGGAGCTTGCCCAGCTTGCGATAGTGATCGGCCTAGAGGCGCTGGGTGTGGGGTTGGGTACGGTGGCCTTTGTTGCATTCATCGCGCGCTCGACACATCCCGCCTACACCGCGACACAGTTCGCGTTGTTCACCAGCCTGATGGCGGTGCCTCGCACTTTTGCCAATGCCGCCACCGGCTGGATGGTCGAGGCGATGGGGTGGACGGGGTTCTTCCTGTTATGCGCCCTGTTGGCGTTGCCGGGGATGGCGTTGTTGTTGAAGGTGGCGCCTTGGAATGAGAAGGTTGAGCCGTTGTAGGGTGGGTTAGTCTTCGTAGGTTGGGTTGAGCGCAGCGATACCCAACATCAATCAACACCGTTCGCCCTGAGCCTGTCGAAGGGTTAATGACAAAAAGACAACTTCGCCGGGGGTAGCCCGGCAGCTAGTCACTTTCTTTTGAGTGGCCAAAAGAAAGTAACCCAAGAAAAGGCCACCCCGGTTTGCCGCCGCTTCGCGGTACCCTGCGTTGCTCGGCAGCTCAGGCCTCCTCATAAACTCGCACGATCCGCTGCGCGTCCACGTGCTCAAACATATTCGTCGGAATACCCCTGACCCGCCTCCGCTACTCGGCGGCGCACAGGGGAGGTAAAGCAAAACCCAAAAATCAAAAAACACCAAGTGGGCACTACGTGCCCACCTTGCTAACCAATGTAGGGTGTCAATAAGCGAAGCGCATTGCACCGTATGTGTTCATGCGGCGCATAATGATTGAGCCCTACGTGAGCTGAGTGATGTGTTATGCGGATTCAAGTTCTTTAAGAGTCTGCCCTCTTATGTTTTTCCAAGAAGTGAGGCCGTTTGCCTGGCCACCATGAATTACGGCAGCAGCAGCGCTAGGACTTGTAAACTCAGTATCCTTGGTAAACACAAGATGATCTGCTTTGACAGAGAGTGCACCTTCGTCTTTTAATTTTTGGCGCATATTTAATGCCCACGGATACTTCTGAGATGAGGCACGTTCATTCAGAACAGCTTGAGAACCGGCAAGCACAACAATACCGTTCGGTGTTAAGTGACCAGTAGCTTTAAGCCCCTTAATTTCGCAGGAAAGCGATTCACGTTCAGTTGCAGTTTCCGCAGCCACTGTTGTTGGTACCAGTACCTCGACACTTAGGGCCGGCAGTAATTGATGGATTTTCTCGAGGAAAATTTCCATATCTTCTCGGTCAGATTCTGGAAGACGTGAACCGCTGCTTTGGCCATTTTTGACTTGAGCACGCCCTGCTTGCTTGGCTTGTTCAATTAAGCGGCCCTCTAAATATCTGATGTGAGCCTTGGTCAAGTTTTCATCCTTGCTTGTAAAGAACACAATCTGATTCCAGAAGTCCTTTTCTAGGTGGCTCTTCACTCTGTCACGTACTGACTCCGCTTCTCCGATATAAACTGCGGCTGATCCGGTTTCAGGGTCTATCCCTGTAAGAAAATAGACGCCTGACTTATGCGACTCTTCTCTGGCGAGTACGCTATCGAATTCACTTCGCGGGCCGGCAACAGCTTTTCCAGTCCAGTTGGACAATTCTGCCGTTCGGAGCCGCTTAGGGTCTCCGTGAGCAAGAAAAATCTTGATTGTTGCACTTGGCATGAGTTAAATCTTTCTGACGAATACCTTCGACTTCCGCTGATAGTTATACAGCGATTTCTTTTGCGCGGGCAGCGCAGAGACGTCGGCTTCGTTGAAGCCGCGTTCGATGAACCAGTGCGCGGTGCGGGTGGTGAGTACGAACAGTTTCTTCATCTTCTGCGACTTGGCGATTTCGATCATGTGGTTGAGGATGGCTTCGCCATACCCATGGTCGCGGCTCTGTGCCTCGACTGCAAGGCAGGCGAGTTCCGCTGAGGCTTCGTTGGGGAAGGGGTACAGCGCGGCACAGCCGACGATGCGATGGTCGTGTTCCAGCACCACGAAGCGGTGGACTTCGCGTTCCAGCAGTTCGCGCGAACGGCGCACGAGGGTGCCGTTTTCTTCCAGCGGTCTGAGTATCTCGAGGATGCCGCCGATGTCTTCTATCGTCGCATCGCGCAGGGTGTTGAGTGTGCTCTCGACCACCATCGTACCGATGCCGTCGTCGCTGAACAGTTCTTTCAGTACCGCGCCGTCGGTATGGCGGCTGATCAGGTGGGTGCGTGCAACACCGGCTTCGCAGGCGCGTATCGCGCATGGCAGGAACATGCTGATATCGTCGGGCAGTTTCAGTTTTGAAGCTAATACCTTTTGCGATTGCGCAACAGTGAGCTCTTTCAGGAGTGCGCCTTTTTTGTCATGCACGCCGTCGGTGTCCATCAGGAACACGAGTTTGTCCGCGTCAAGCGCGATGGCTGTAGCGGTTGCGACATCCTCAAGGGTGACATTGAAAACTTCGCCGGTCGGCGAGTAGCCCAGTGGCGAGAGCAGCACGACTTCGCCGAACTCCATTCTGTCGTTCAGTGCGGCAACATCCACCTTGCGCACCGCGCCGGTGTGCATCAGGTCGATGCCGTTGATGACGCCTATCGGTTGGGCGGTGATGAAGTTCCCGCCCGCGACACGGATGTCGGCATTGGCCATCGGCGAGTTAGGCAGTCCCATCGAAAGCAATGCCTCGATCTCGACACGCACCCGGCCGACCGCTTCCTTTACGCATTGCATGGTCTCGGCATCGGTCATGCGTATGCCCTGGTGATAAGTATCGTCAATGTTGTTTTTTGCAAGGTGCTGCTCGATCTGGGGGCGTGCACCGTGCACGAGCACCAGCCGGATGCCAAGGCTGGCAAGCAGGTTGAAGTCGTGGGTCAGCTCGACGAACTTACCGTCCGCGACTACTTCACCACCGAACGCTATGACGAACGTGCGCCCGCGAAACGCGTTGATGTAGGGCGCGACGGAACGGAACCAGGCGACGAATTCGGCAGAGGTGGCGATGGGCATTTGTATCTCCCTAGTGGAATATGCGGATAATGCCTCGCTATTCTTTATCCAGCAACTTTCCGGCGATGGCCCAGTTCTCATCGGGCAATTCGTCGAAAGCAATATACGTGTAACTTTTTGGTTTGAGTGCGATGCGTTCAAGTATGTCGGTGATCTCTTCTGCGATCTTTGCTTTCTGTTCGCGGCTCAGTGAACCGGCGATGCGGATGTTGACGTATGGCATGAATCCTCCCGATGATAATTTCCCCCACTCCCCACTCCCCACTCCCCACTAACCAAAATCCCCCCACAGTGTCTGCAGTGCCGCGAGACCGGCAACCGCCGCAGTTTCGGTGCGCAACACGCGCGCACCCAATCGCACCGGGGTGAAACCGCATTGCAAAGCGGCATCCGATTCCGCCGAAGTGAAGCCGCCTTCCGCGCCGATCAGCAGGGCAACGCCATTCTGCGGTTTGGCTTGCGCGTGCAATGAAACCGCACCCTGGGGCAGCAGAATGAATTTCGTTTCTTCACTATCTTTCATTTGCTGCAGCCACACCATGATGTCCAATGGCGCGTGTATTTCAGGCAGCCGGTTGCGGCCGCATTGTTCGCAGGCGGCGATGGCGACTTGCCGCCAATGTTCCAGACGCTTGGTAGCGCGTTCGGCGGAGAGTTTTGCAACGCTGCGTTCCGTATCTATAGTCTGGATTTCTGTCACGCCCAGCTCAGTGGCCTTCTGTATCACCCAGTCCATCTTTTCGCTGCTGGACAATGCCTGTGCCAGAACAACCTGGAGCGGTGACTCGCGGTCGGCTTCGACAACCGTGATGCTGCCGATCACGACACGCTTGCCGCCGAGCTCGGTCACTAGCCCGTGGCATTCGTTGCCGATGCCGTCAAACAGCTGTACTGACGCGCCTTCGCGCAGGCGTAGCACTCGCGAGGCGTGGTGTGCTGCTTCGGGTGGCAAGTCGAATGATCCGCCAAGTGGCAGGGGTGGTGGGCAATAGAAACGTGGCATGGCGAAGTCAATGAATATGGGAGTCGGCGTGATAATATAACGCATCGAAATATGATGTGAGGAGTTTGAAATGGTCAGCCTGCAACCCCCTTTATGTGATTTTGGCTGGAAAGCCCGCGATTACGACCTTCCTGGCGTGGATGGCAAGCGCTACAACCTGGAAAATGCGCGCGGCAAGAACGGCTTGCTGGTGATGTTCATCTGTAACCACTGCCCCTATGTGAAATCGATACGCGACCGCCTGGTGCGTGATACCAAAGAACTTCAGCAGCATGGCATCAACAGCATCGCGATCATGTCGAATGACCCCGCCGAATATGAGGAGGATAACTTCGAGAACATGAAGAAGATCGCGCTGGAATTTTCCTACCCTTTCCCCTATGTCTGGGACGAGACTCAGCAGATCGCCAAGGATTACGGTGCAGTGTGCACGCCGGATTTCTTCGGATTCAATGCCAATATGGAATTGCAATACCGCGGCCGGCTTGATGCTTCGCGCAAGGAGGCGGTGCCCGATGCGCCGCGCGACCTGTTCAAGGCCATGGTGCAGATTGCGCAGACCGGGCAGGGGCCCCGCGAGCAGATCGCCAGCATGGGGTGTTCCATCAAATGGAAGGAGTAGTGAACACCTCGTCCAACAGCGGCAAGCATCCGGCAGCTCCGGGCATGAGTGCATTGCTCAAGGCGGTGATCGCGGCAATCAAGCTGGTGACGGCCGAGGAGATCATGCCGCGTTATCTCAAGGTGGCGCACCAGCACAAGGATGATGGCAGTCTGTGCACCGAGGCGGATGTGGAGGCACAGGCAGCGCTATCCAGAAAACTGCAGGCGATCCTGAATGTACCTGTGCTGGGCGAGGAGATGTCGGAAGCCGAGCAACACAGGCTATGGGAAAGTGGCCGCGAGGGTTTGTGGTGCATCGACCCGATCGATGGAACATCCAATTTTGCGCGCGGCCTGCCTTATTTTGCGGTGTCAGTCGCCTTGTTGCGGGAACATAAAAGTGTGCTGGGGGCAGTCTACGATCCTGTAGCCAACGAGATGTTCGCCGCCGAGCGCGAGCGCGGTGCATTCCTGAATGGGCAAAAACTGGTTGCCCGGGAATCGGTGGGCGATCTTTCCCAGGCGCTTGCTTCCGTGGACTTCAAGCGCCTGAAGAAGAAATTGGCAACCAAGCTTGTGACTCATGCACCCTATTCCTCGCAACGCAATTTCGGGGCGAGTGCCCTGGACTGGTGTTATGCAGCGGCGGGCCGTTATGATCTTTACTTGCACGGCGGCCAGAAACTCTGGGATTACGCTGCGGGTTCCCTGATACTGTCGGAATCGGGCGGTCATGCATGCAGTATCGAGGACGACGACTTCAATCTGAGCGATATCTGGGGACGTTCGGTTATCGTTGCGCGTGATGAAAAATTGTTCGTCGAATGGAAGCAATGGATACGTGCACAGTGACAGCCCGCCGGGCTGTTGTCGTGTGACAGGGGGAATGTCTTGAAGATACTGATACTCGGAGCGGGTCAGGTCGGTTCGACGGTGGCCGAAAGTCTGGTTAGCGAAGCGAATGACATCACGGTTGTGGACTCGGACGGCGAAAAGCTGCGCCAGTTGCAGGACAGGCTGGATCTGCGCACCCTGACCGGAAATGCGGCGCATCCCTCAACGCTGGAGCAGGCGGGTATTGCAGATACCGATATGCTGCTAGCCGTGACGCAAAGCGACGAGGTCAATCTTGTGGCCTGTAAATTGGCGGCAAGTCTTTACAATACGCCAACGCGAATTGCGCGCATCCGTTCGGTGGATTACCTGAATCGCCCAGAAGTCTTCAGCAAGGATAATTTTTCGGTGGATTTCTCAATCTGCCCCGAGCAGATACTGACCGAATACATCGTCAAACTGATCGAGTTTCCCGAAGCGCTTCAGGTGCAGAAATTCTCACAGGGCAAGGCATCCCTGGTCGCGGTGCGCGCGGTTGAGGGAGGCCCGCTGGTGGGTAACCCGTTGAGCTTCCTGCGCACCCATATGCCTCAAGTCGAAACGCGTGTCGCAGCGATTTTCCGCAACGATAGCCCACTTATTCCCGAGGGGACCACCGTTGTGGAAGCTGGTGACGAGATATTCTTCATCGCGGCGACCAATAACATCCGCAGCGTCCTCAAGGAAATGCGCAATATGGATAAGCCGGCGCGGCGCATCATGATCGTCGGGGGCGGCAATATCGGCAGGCGTTTGTCCAAGGCGCTGGAACGCGATTATCAGGTCAAGTTGATCGAGCACAACAAGAAATCCTGTGAGCGGCTGGCCAGCGAACTTAAAAACACTTTGGTGTTGAACGGTGACGGAACGGATGAAAAACTGATGCAGCAGGAGCATGTCGGCGAGGTTGATGTGTTTTGTGCGCTCACCAACGACGACGAGAACAACATCATGTCTGCGCTCCTTGCCAAGCAGGGTGGTGCCAGGAAAGTGATCGCGCTGATCAACCGCAGCGCATACGTCGACCTGTTGCAGGGCGGCCAGATCGACATCGCGTTGTCCCCGGCGCATGTCACCATCGGCTCATTGCTTGCCTATGTCCGCCAGGGTGACGTGGCTGCGGTGCATTCGTTGCGACGGGGTGCGGCTGAAGTGCTGGAACTGGTCGCCCACGGAGACAGGCAGTCATCGCGCGTGGTGGGCCGTCGTATCGAGGAGATCGACCTGCCCAAGGGCGCAACCATCGGGGCGCTGGTTCGCGGCGATGCTGTCATCATGGGGCATCGCGACCAGATAATTGAAGCCGAAGATCATGTCATTGTCTTCGTCATCGACAAGCAGATTGTGAAAAAGGTGGAAAGACTGTTTCAAGTCAGCATTGGTTTCCTGTAAATGGTTCGTGTGCTAACCGTTATCCATGCACTGGGCTTGCTGCTGGTGATGTTCAGCCTCGCCTATGTATTGCCTATCGCGACAGCCGTCATCTACGGAAACCGCACGATGCAGCTCCACTTTTTGCTGGCTATGGTTTGGACGGCTGCTGCGGGGGCGCTGATGTGGTTGCTGTCACGGCGCCACAAGGGTGAGTTGTCGATCAGGCACGGTTACCTGCTGGTGGTAACGATGTGGACGGCGATGCCGGCCTTTGCAACCATACCCTTGCTTATGCTGATCCCGGGGCTCTCGTTCACCGATGCGTATTTCGAGACCATGTCCGCGATGACCACCACCGGGGGAACCGCGTTGACGGGGCTCGATGAACTGCCTCCGTCCTTACACGTGTGGCGGCATGAATTGGAGTGGCTGGGCGGACTTGGTATCATCGTGCTGGCGGTAGCCGTGTTGCCGCTGCTTGGCATCGGGGGGCGGCAGCTATTCAAGGCCGAGACACCCGGGCCGATGAAGGATTCCAGGCTGACTCCACGGATCGCCGACACGGCACGCAATCTTTGGGTGGTGTACGTTGCGGTTACCTTGATGTGCATGGTTGCGTTGAAATGGGCGGGAATGAATTGGCTGGATGCGGTATGCCATGCCTTTTCCACCACCGGGCTGGGAGGATTCTCTACCCACGATGCCAGTATCGGGTACTTCAATTCCCCGCTGATAGAATTTGTGATGGTCGTGTTCATGCTGGTGGCAACGGTCAATTTTGCGACGCACTTTCTGGCCTGGAGCGGCAGGACGCTGAAGATCTACCAGTATGATGCGGAAGCAAAGGCGGCTGTAGGCCTGATTTTGGCAAGCTGCCTCGGTATCGCCATATTCCTTTGGTGGAACGAAGTGTATGCGGATTTTCCGACGGCTTTGCGACATGCGACATTCAATGTTGTTTCGATCGGCGCAAGCTCCGGGTTCGCCAGCGTGGATTATGGCCAGTGGCCGATCTTTGCGCCGCTATGGATGCTGTTCGTCGGGTGCATTGCGGCAAGCTCCGGTTCCACCGGGGGCGGCATCAAGATGGTGCGTACTCTGGTGCTGTTCAAGCAGGCAGGACGCGAGATGCTGAGGCTGCTGCATCCCTCCGTGGTCGACCCCATGAAGATAGGCGGGCGGGTGGTGCCAAACAACATTGTGTTTTCCGTGCTGGGTTTCATCTTCCTTTACTTCATCACTATCGCCACTCTCCTTTTTGTACTTCTGATCAGCGGTATGGACTTCATGTCCGCTTTTTCGGCTGTGCTGGCATGTGTCAATAACTTTGGTCCGGGCCTGGGCATGGTCGGACCGGCAAGTACTTATCAGGGTTTGACCGATTTCCAGACCTGGGTGTGCACTTTCGGCATGCTGGTAGGGAGGCTGGAAATCTTCACGGTGCTGATCCTTTTCACGCCCTATTTTTGGCGCAGGTAAAAACGAAATGACAGTACTGTTGAGATACGTTAGCATTGTTGTCGAGAAATCGTTCAAAACGCAGATGCAAAGTACATCCGTGGCAAAGCAAGAGGGAGCAAGATGAGCGAGGAACAGCCATTGTCGGGAGTGAAAGTGTTGCTGATCGACGACAGCAACACCATTAGGCGTAGCGGGGAGATATTCCTGTCCCAAGCGGGTTGTCAGGTAATTCTGGCTGAAGACGGGTTCGATGGCCTGGCCAAGGTGGTCGATAACCGACCCGACGTCATATTCGTTGATGTCATGATGCCACGACTGGATGGTTATCAGACGTGCGCGCTCATCAAGAAAAACCAGGAATTCAAAAG
>JBGSMU010000088.1:0-8239 GCA_041739955.1 Gallionella sp.
TGCGTCTGATGAACGGGAAATCGACCGGTATGGCCGACGAAATGGCCCTTGCCAGGGCCGTTTATGGTTATTTCGAATATCCAAAGCAAAATGTGTGGGTGTCGTTCTCATTTTCTGCTACTTATTCAGACCTTCCTTAAACCAATGATCGACCTTGTCACGTAAGCGTAAGGTGACATTGTCCTGGTAGTTGCGTGTTGAATAGGCGAATAATTCGATTATTGACCGGTCATGATTGGAAAATAATTGTTCCACAAAGTAACTGATCGCGTGGCGACAATAATCACCCGATACATATCCGACCCGTAATTTTCTGGTGGCTAATCCAGTACGAGCGAAAGTGCGCCGACTTGCTTCCTGCCGTTCTAAAGCGGGGACGCATGCAAGCTCCCACTCGCGTGAAATAGCCAAGTATTCTTCCGGGTGCTTGAGTGAATGATAGCTGTACATAAACAGTAGGTTACTGTTAGTGATGGAGTAATCTTGCCGTAGCGAGATCGATTTTTTGTAGTGTGCCTCCGCTTCGTCAAGCTTGCCTTGCGCCATATATGAGGCCGCCAGCTTGTTGTGCGCATCATCATAGTCAGGCCTGAAGAAAAGTGCTGTTTTGAGGCTTGAGATCGCGTCGTCAGATTTTCCAAATAATTCCAGTACTCCGCCCAGATTGCAATGTGCCTCCGGAAAGTTTTCCCTGATTGAGATCGCCTTGCGGTAGCTGTTTATCGCTTCATTCAAGTTACCTTGGAGGCGAAAAGCATTGCCAATGTGATACGCGGCCTCTGCAAAGTCTGGTTTGATCAAAAGTGCTTGTTGATAGCTTTTAATCGCCTCATCTAACTTGCCCTGAAGGCGCAAGGTGTTTCCCAGGTTGTAAAGTACTTCGGTGGAATCAGGTTTGATCGAGGCTGCCTTGCGGAAGCTTTCCGAGGCGTCATGTAATTTGTTTTGGGTCAGGAGAATATTGCCCAGTAAATTATGCGCCTCAAAAAAATTCGGTATGAGCGATATGGCTTTCCTGTAACTGTGAATTGCCTCGTTCGGCATGTTGGACTTTTGCAGGGCATTGCCCAGATTAAGGTACATCGGCCCTGATGGTTTGATGCTGATAGCCTTTTTAATCAGTTCTATGGCGCTTTCATTGTCTCCCTGCTGGCCAGCAAGCACGCCCAGATAATGCAATGCTTCAGTATTGTTTGGCTGTTGAGAGAGTAGCTGTCGATATGCCTGGCCCGCAAGAGCCAGGTTGCCAGCCTGGTGGTGTTTCAGCGCCATTTGGAGATTGACATTAGACATGGGAATTATGGTTGGTGTTGTAGAAGAAGCCACTCAAAAGTAACTGTAATATTAACAGTCTAATTCCAAACTTGCCTTGGCCGCCATTATTTCAGTGTGTGGATTTGGGGCTCGCCTGAGCATGTTTTTCCACGCAAGCATCTATCGGAATGCGCACTTCTCCCTCGGTATTAATTGAGTTGGCTAGCGCTGTGACGTCAAATATTTTGAACGCACAAGGACCGGTGGTCGATATTGGAATACTTTTCACAATTACCCTGTGCGTGTTGGAACGCGCAGGATTGTTACTTCCAGCTATATCTGATTTCATGTTAAGATTCAAAGCTGTTGTGTGCGGCGAGCTGCAATGGATTGGCCGTTGATATTGAATGCCCCGGCGGATTTCCGGAAAGTCTACGGCTTGCGTGCTTGGTAGCGGGATTAATATATTTCTACGAGGTGGGTCAGGTGAATACATCAGGGATATTAGTTGCGGGTTTGATTTTCGTCGTTGCAAGCATGATGAAGCTGGCATTTCTTCACCGTTCCAGAAGCGGGGAGAAGATGATCTTTTCCAGTTTGACAGGGTGGATGCCGGCCTTTACCGGCAAGCGTATTCCTTTGATGACGGGGGCTGTCGCAACACTATTCATGTTGTCGGCCTGCGGTCCTGATACGCCTCCCGCTCCCGAAGTCGCCAAGAAGGAACCCGCAGCCGCGATTTCCCCGGAGCATGAAAAAATGATCAGCGAACTGGCCGCGCGTTTGAAGCAGAGCCCCGAAGACGGTAAGGGTTGGGCGATGCTGGCGCGTACATATGCCGTCACAAAGCGCTACCCTGAAGCGGTGGAAGCTTATGAGGAGGCCTCCAAGCTGATTCCGGACGATGCCGTGATGCTGGTCGATTATGCGGATATCCTGGCGATGGAGAACGGCAAGAAATTCAAAGGCAAGCCTTTGGAGCTGTTGCGTCGTGCGCTCAAGGCCGACCCGAACAATGTGAAAGGCCTGGCCTTGATGGGCAGCGCATTATTCCAGGCGGGTGATTACCCCGCTGCGGTAGCGCATTGGAGCAAATTATTGCCAATGTTACCGCCTGACGCTCCGCTGACTGCCCAAGTCAAAGCGGGCATCGAGAATGCGCACAAATTGGCGAATGGCGCACAATCTGTGCCTGATGGTCAGGCTCAACCCGCAAACGTTACCAAGGTCTCCGGCGTGGTTGAGTTAAGCCCGTCTCTGCGCTCCAAGGTTGCACCGACCGATACGGTCTTTGTGTTTGCCAAGGCGGTCTCCGGCCCGCCGATGCCGATCGCGGTTATTCGTGCACAGGCGAGTGAATTACCCCTCAAGTTTGTACTCGATGATTCGATGTCAATGATGCCGTCCATGAAATTATCCGGCCAGCAGCAAGTGACAGTCAGCGCGAAAATCTCCAAATCAGGTAGCGCAACCCAGCAAAGCGGCGACATGAAGGGTGAAGTTTCGCCCGTAAAAGTGGGCGCAAATAATATCCGTATCGTGATCGACAGCGTAGTGCCCTGATGTTTCCGCCATGTTCACGGGTTAATTTCCTGCTCTTGGGGGGCGATATTGAAGTCATTCCCCCGGCGAGGAACTCTGCGGGACGGAAGCTGTCGCACTGAGGCGTTCACGCGGGGTTATACGAGAATCCGCATTGAAGTTAATTTAATACACTTGCAATAATTCCGATCGATAAGCCCGCAATGACCCAGTCAGCCGAGGAAAAATATCCCGATGTAAATGCCAATCACGATCCCGGCGCAACGGTTTCGCCCGAGGTCGACACGACCGTGCCCGAGGTTTCACTCAGGGTCAAAGGCTTCCTGGCGTTCATTGCAGTCGCTATCTATGCAGTGCTGCTGACCACTTTTACCTTCAGCAAAAAGGCCGAACTGGTCGACGAGTTTGAACGATTAAAGAATCTCTACAAGGTTGAAGAGCAACTCAGGCAGGTCGATGCGACTGCTTTCCATATCGTCATGGCTGTTTTCCTGAACGCTAATACCGACGATCACGATGCGGTGGTACAGCGGTTTCAGGGCAACCTTGAGCTGCTCAAGAAGAAAAATTCAGAACTCACCAGGCGTTATCCCTCGGCTGGCGTGAATCTCACCAGGGTGGAGCAGGCAGTCAAACGGGCGGCAGAGAGTCCCTCGGATAATGATGTGGCAGTGATGAATTCCGAATTGCTCAAGGTCAAGATCGAGATTTCACAACACATCGATGAATCCAGGCGGGAGCAGGAGGCGACAGCGGAACATTTTCACATGCTGTGGGACTCGGCTGCGCTTGCCTCGCTGTTATTCGGCCTGATTGGGCTTTTCCTGCTTGGTGCGATCATCGGTTTGTTCTTTAGCAGGCTCACCAATGATCTGCACATCCTGAAGGCGCGCGCGCTGGACATCATCAGGGGCGAACGCAAAGGCGAAATGCCGGTGACCCGAAATGATGAAGTAGGTGAACTGATGCAATCGGTAAACAAGATGGCGAGGGCACTTGATGAACGCGAGAAAGAGCTGGTGATCGCGCGGCAGAAATATTTTCACCAGGAGAAGATGGCGGCAGTCGGCGGTTTGGCTGCCGGTGTCGCACATGAGATCGGTAACCCGATCGCCGCCATGTCGGGCGTGCTTCAGGAAATGATCCACGAGCAGGCGGAAGGAAATAAAGCTTCGTGCGCAAGCGATAAACTTAAAGTTTTGCAAACGCAGATCCAGCGTCTCTCGTCGATCACCAGGGAAATATCCGAGTTTGCCTCGCCCCAGCCTATGGAGCGTCAATTGCTGGGCTTGAACGGACTGGTAAGGACTACCGCCGGCCTGATGAGCTATGACAAGCGGATGAGACGGGTGAACCTGAAGCTCGATCTGGACAATCAGTTGCCCGCGATAAACGGGGTGGCAGACCAGCTCACTCAAGTCATCATGAACCTGTTGATCAATGCGGCGGATGCCCTCGAATCGGTTGAAGGTCGCGAGAAAGAGATAACAATAAGCACCAAAACGCTCAAGGAGACTGTGTCACTGGCAGTGACGGACAACGGAAGCGGCATGAATCAGGATACGCTTAACCGGGTGTTTGAGGCTTTTTTCACCACCAAGCGTAAAGGCAACGGCTTGGGCATGTCCTTGTGCTATTCGATCATTGAGGGGCATGGGGGCACAATTGAAATCGAATCAACTCTCGGCGAGGGAACGAGGGTGAAGGTTATACTGCCCATTCCCGCCGATGAAGAGGGAGATATGTAATGGCATCGCTACAATTGCTGGTCATAGATGACGAGCCGGCTATCCGTCAGGTGGTGGCTTCCCAGTTGCGCAAGGCGGGACATACGGTAGAGCAGGCCGGGGATGCGGAGACCGCGTTGGAACGTCTTTCTAGGGGCGATGTGGACATAGCCCTGTCGGATATCAAGTTGCCCAACATGAGCGGCATAGAATTGCTGCGCCAGGCGCGGATTGCGAACATAGATACGGCATTCATCATGATGACGGCGTTCGCTTCGGTGGACACGGCGATAGAGGCGATCAAGGCGGGAGCCGCCGACTACATGATCAAGCCGCTCAACAACGACGAGTTGCTGCACCGTTTGAACAAGGTGGGCGATCTGCGCGGTTTACGCGCAGAAAACAGGGTGTTGCGCAGACTGGTGCTGGGTGCAAATCAGGAGGTGTTCGGATTCAACTCTCCGGCGATGCGCGAGATGGAGCACATGGCGGCAAAAGTGGCGCG
Organism: Gallionella sp.; assembly: GCA_041739955.1. GTDB lineage: Bacteria > Pseudomonadota > Gammaproteobacteria > Burkholderiales > Gallionellaceae > Gallionella. Next base: position 5,029 of record JBGSMU010000088.1, read on the forward strand.
CACCAACAGCACGGTACTGATCACCGGCGAGAGCGGAACCGGAAAGGGCGTGGTGGCACGCCTGATCCACCAGCAAAGTCCGCGAGCCGACAATAATTTCATTCCGGTCAATTGCGGTGCCATACCGGAAAATCTGGTGGAAAGCGAATTCTTCGGTCATACCAAAGGCGCTTTCACCGGTGCGGACAAGGTCAGGAAAGGGCTTTTTCTGGAGGCGGACGGGGGGACGATCTTTCTGGACGAGATCGGCGAGTTGCCGATGATGCTGCAGGTAAAGTTACTGCATGTGATTGAGCAGAAGGCGGTTCGTGCGGTGGGCAGTGAGCAGCCCCGTCCGGTGGACGTGCGGATCATCGCGGCGACAAACCGCGATTTGAAAGCAATGGTGGCCGAGGGCAAGTTCCGCGAAGACCTGTATTTTCGGTTGTCCGTTTTTCATATCCACGTCCCGCCTCTGCGTGAACGTCGCCAGGATCTGGCCGCACTGGTCAAATTTGTCATCAAGCGCAATACCAGGCGCATGGGCAGCGAGGTGAATGAGGCCACACTAGGCCCCGGGGTGGAAGAAGCACTGTTAAACCATGACTGGCCGGGCAATGTCAGGGAACTCGAGAATGTCCTGGATCGCGCGCTCATCATGGCCGACAGCGGACATGTCACCCTTGACGACCTGCCCGGATCAATCTCGAAATCTTCTCCTCACTTGTCGAACCCCGACTTGAACATGAATCTTTCCGGCACATTACGCGAGCAGGTTCGGCAATTCGAGATCGCACTCATCCTGAGGAGCATAGAAGAAGAGGGCGGCGACAGGAAAGCTGCGGCACAAAAACTGAATATCGGCCTGTCCAGCCTGTATCGCAAGCTGGAAGAGGGGGATGTGCACAAATTGCCTGAAGAGAGTTGTTGACGAGTCACGGCCGCTTGCCCGGTTTTTCAATTTGAATAGCCTCGGGAATTAGTTTCCGGTTTTTAGTATCATTCAGTCGCTTGAATATCGCTGCTTGTTATTTGGCGACTACACTTCGGTTTCTTCAACTTCACAATAGCTATCGGAAATAAATAATGGTTACCCCGGAAAGTATTCAACATAATATCGCGCAAGGACTCGTGACCGAATACCTGGTTGTCGAGGGTGATGATGGCACCCACTTTAATGCGGTTATCGTCAGCGATGCTTTCGAGGGCAGGAGCCGCGTTCAACGCCACCAGCTGGTCTACGGGACACTGGGTGACCGGATGCGTGAAGAGATCCACGCCCTTTCTATGAAAACCTACACGCCACAAGAGTGGCAGAACCTGAAATAGATCATGCAAAAACTGGCCATACAGGGCGGAAACCGCCTCAACGGTGAGGTTCGTATCTCGGGTGCGAAGAACGCGGCCCTGCCCATCCTGTGCGCCAGCTTGCTGAGCGCCGATGAATTGCATCTGGGAAACGTGCCCGACATGCACGATGTCGCGACGATGTGCCGATTGCTGGAACAGATGGGCGTTGCGATAGAAATGAACGGTTGGGAGGTCACGCTCTCTGCCGCAAAAATAGACAAACTTGAAGCGCCCTATGACATGGTTAAAACCATGCGTGCGGCGATACTGGTGCTGGGCCCGCTGGTGGCGCGCTTTGGCGATGCGCGCGTTTCGCTGCCGGGCGGTTGTGCTATCGGATCGCGTCCGGTCGATCTGCACATCAAGGGATTGCAGGCAATGGGTGCGGAGATCCATATCGAGCACGGCTACATCCATGCGCAGGCAAAAAAACTGAAAGGTGCGCGCATCTTCTTCGATCTTGTCAGCGTCACCGGTACCGAGAACCTGATGATGGCGGCAGCCCTGGCAGACGGCGTGACCGTGCTGGAAAACGCCGCGCGTGAACCCGAGGTGGTTGACCTTGCACAATGCCTGATCGCAATGGGCGCGAAGATCGAAGGCGCGGGAAGCGACACCATCACCATCACGGGTGTCGAAAAGCTGCATGGCGCAAATCATCGCGTGATGCCGGATCGCATCGAGAGCGGCACGTTCCTGGTTGCGGCAGCCGCGGCAGGGGGCGACATCACGCTGACCGAGGCGCGCGCCGACATCATGGAAAACGTACTTGAAAAATTGCAGGAAGCCGGTGCGGCGATCAAGGTCTCGGGCAGCACGATCAACCTGAAAATGAAGCAGCGACCCAAGGCGGTCAATGTGCGTACCGCACCCTATCCCGCCTTTCCCACCGACATGCAGGCGCAGTTCATGGCGCTGAACTGCATCGCCGAAGGCAGTGCGATGGTGGTCGAAACCATCTTCGAGAACCGATTCATGCACGTTCAGGAGCTGCGCCGCTTGGGTGCGCAGATCGACATCGAGGGTAATACCGCCGTGGTCAAGGGTTGCGCCCAGCTCGACGGCGCGACCATCATGGCAACCGACTTGCGTGCCTCTGCGTGTCTGGTGATAGCCGGGCTGGTCGCTCAGGGAGAGACCGTGATTGACCGCATCTACCATCTCGACCGCGGCTACGAGCACATCGAGGCCAAGCTATCGCAACTGGGTGCGAATATCAGACGGATAAAGTAACGGGGGCGATTTGCCTAATTTAAACAGCAGCTCGACTTTGATGGCTTTTGCTTTGAATGGGGCGGATATGGCGACCCCGTGCGAAGGCGGGACGCTTGGAAAATAGCGGTTTTAAAATCAGCGGAGCACCTACGGGAGACGGTGGCCCGGTAGCCATCATTGTGGTCGGACTCAGCCGGGGTGGAACGTCGGCCATCGCTGCATCCCTCCACGCATTGGGTATCCACATGGGGGATAGTCTTCATCAGCCAAACTTTGAGGACGTCAAGCTGGCCCGAGCTTTCAGGGAAAGAGAATGGCGCGAAGTCAAAACGATCATTCACAAATACGAATCGGAACATGTCCGCTTCGCATGGAAACTTCCGGATATTTACTGGCAATTGTCGCGGATCCATAAATATTGCAGCAACCCGCGCTATATCTTTGTCTACCGGGATATTTTTGCCATTGCGCAACGCCGCGAACTGGTCCGTCAAATCGATACGATGACTTCTATGAAGGATTGCATTGGTTAAGGGTTGTCGGATGTCAGCCCCCACGCGCCGCACGAACGAATGCAGCCGCCCGTTCCGGGCTGACGTCGGACAACCGCTCCAAGGAGGAAACCGCGTGGGGTGCCGCTGAACTCAGATCAGCGTGCAGGCTATGG
>JBGSMU010000142.1:0-9511 GCA_041739955.1 Gallionella sp.
AGCTGGATCTTGATGCGGCTTTTGAGCGTCATACGCCGAGGATCCTGGAGATCGGCTTCGGCATGGGTGACAGTACCGCGACCATCGCACTGGCGCATCCCGGGAATGATTATCTTGCGCTGGAGGTGCACACTCCGGGTGTTGGCAACCTGCTCAAACTGATCGACTCGCAACAGATCCACAACATCCGTGTCATCCAGCATGATGCAGTGGAGGTGTTGCGCGACATGATCGATGACGCAGTGCTGGACGGCGTGCACATCTTCTTTCCCGACCCGTGGCACAAGGCGCGTCACAACAAGCGTAGGCTGATCCAGTCGCCGTTCATCGAGAAACTGGTGCAAAAGATAAAGCCGGACGGTTATATCCATGTCGCGACCGACTGGCAGGATTATGCCGAGCAGGTGCTAGAAGTCCTGAACAAGGAACCGCTTCTGGAAAACACCTCGGCAGATTATGCACCGCGTCCCGCCTATCGCCCCCTCACGAAGTTCGAACAACGCGGCTTAAAGCTGGGGCATGGTGTTTGGGATCTGGTATTTCGGAGAAAAACCGGGTAACTGACTGACAGTCTCAGGAAACTTCCATGTTGGGAGCGCGATTCAACAGCTCGGTAACCATCTCTGCAGCGGGAATATTCTCGTAGAGGATACGGTAGACCGCATCGCAGACCGGCATCGTGACATCGAGACTCTTGGCAAGCAGGTGCACTTCACGCGCGGTATAGACTCCCTCGGCAACATGCCCGAGATGGCGCAATATTTCAGACAAATCATGCTGCTGAGCAAGCATCAGGCCGACACGGCGATTGCGCGACAGGTCACCGGTACAAGTCAGGATCAGGTCACCCAATCCGGACAATCCGACCAGCGTTTCCGAACGCCCGCCCAACTTCAATCCCAGCCTGCTGATCTCGGCCAGGCCCCGCGTCAGCAGGGCAGCACGGGCGTTATGTCCCAATCCCATGCCATCGCAGATACCGGACGCGATCGCCATCACATTCTTGACCGCGCCTCCGACTTCCACGCCGACCACGTCGGTGCTGGCGTAGATCCGTAACCGGGAATGGTGCAAGGCCTGTGCTGTATTGCGGGTGAAATCCTCGTCATCTGCAGCCAGCGTCAGTGCCGTCGGCAAGCCAAGCGCTACTTCTTGCGCAAAACTGGGTCCGGACAAAACGCCGCGTGGAAATCTTTCCGGCAACTCCTCGGCGACGACTTGATGGGGCAATTTTGAGGTCCCCGACTCAAACCCTTTGCAAACCCATAACACGCCAAAACTCTGTTCGGACTGCGCCAATTGTTGCAACGTGGAACGCAATGCGGCTATGGGAACAGCGGCGATCACCAATTCCGCGTCAGCCAACGCGGCTTCATAATCAGCGCTCAATACAAGCATGTCGGGCAGAATAACATCGGGCAGATAACGCTCGTTGCAGCGCGACGCCTCCATTTCCCCGATCTGGGTAGCATTTCGCGCCCACAGGGTGACGCTATGATTTCCCGACAGGCTGATGGCAAGTGCGGTTCCCCATGCGCCCGCGCCGATGATAGTGATATTCATAAGACTTCAGTCACCCCAAACCTCGGTACCGCGTACATATCCGACATTGCCGTCCATATGGCGAACCTTGATCCATCCCGTACCCGTGGACTCGATCATTTCCAGTGCGACTTGCTGGCGAACCTGGAAAACCTTTGCGGCGCCGGTATCGGGCTCGGCGCGCACATCCACGAGTGGCAACAGGGCGAACACCTGTCTCTGGTTGCTCAGAGCGCTCTTTTCGATCCAGTACAAGCCACCCGAACGGTCGCGCACCTTGACCCAGCTGTTCAGCGTGACGACCTGCTCGAAAGGCATATAGCGGTTCACTACGAACAATTTCTTGGCCTCGACGGAAGGCGCGTCATAGAGTATCGCGCTGGTATCGCGTACCGAGACAAAGTCTACCGCGCAAGCCGCACCACCTCCGACTAGCATCGGCAATGCCAGTAGCCAGGATGGCAAACGGGTTGATCTCATTAGTGAGTTGTTTCAGCCTGCGGCTTGGCTTGTTTCTGCAGTTTGTTCTGGTAAAGCGCCTCAAAATTGATCGGGTTCAGCATGACCGGCGCGAATCCCGCCTTGATGGTCATATTTGAGACAACTTCGCGCAGATAAGGAAACAGGATGTTCGGGCACATCACCGCAAGAATGGACTCCAAATTCTCTGCTGGTACATTCCTGATGGCAAATATGCCCGCCTGCTTGACCTCGATAAGGAACATAACCTTTGCGCCAATCTTTGCAGTGACCGTGGCTGTAACGACAACGTCGAAAACACCATCGCTAATCGCCGCCGCCTGCGATTGCAGCTGCATATCGATCTGCGGGTTCTCACGCTCCATGAATATCTGCGGTGCGTGAGGGATCTCGAGCGAGAGATCCTTGACGTATATTTTTTCCATGCCCACCGTAGGCTGGTTATTCTCTTGCTCTGTTTCAGCCATGCTTATTCCCCTTGTGATTATCTATCCAGTAAAACATCCAGTTTCCCGTCCTGGTCAAGCTCCACCAGATCATCGTATCCGCCGACATGATGGTCGTTGATATATATTTGGGGGACGGTCCGCCGGGAGGTTTTTTCCATCATCGCGATCCGTAGTTCGGGCTTCAGATCGACGCGGATCTTTTCTATCTCCGTGACCCCTTTGCGTTTCAGGAACTGTTCGGCACGCACGCAATAAGGACACACGGCAGTGCAATACATCAATACTTTTGCCATGGCTATTTCTTCTCCAGGGGCAATTTCTGTTTTTGCCAGTTGATCACGCCGCCCACAAGGTTATAAGCGTTGTCGAATCCCATCTTACCCAGCATCGCACATGCCGATCCCGAACGGTTGCCGCTGCGACACACCACCACCAGCGGCTTATTCCTGTACTTTTCCAGCTCTCCGATGCGTTCTTTCAGCTTGCCCAGCGGGATCAGTTTCGCGTTCAGCAAATGTCCGTCCTTGAATTCACTTTCTTCACGCACATCCAGAACCGCGGCATTTTTATGATTGATCAATTGCAGCGCTGCAACATGGTCGACTTCCTTGATCCCGCGGATACGATTCCCGAACACGGACCAGAACAGCATGAAACCGCTGAGGATCGCGATAACGATCGGAAAGAAATTATTGCTGATGAACTGCACGCCGATACTCCTGTATTAGTTGAATGGTGGATTTTAGCAGAGACAAGAAGACATAAGCGAAAACCCGCTTCGTCCGGACCAGTGTCTGGACGAAGCGGGCCCGCAAGACGAACGCCGGCAACCCCTGTTTAGCAGGAACCGCCCTTGACGCCAAATTTGGCCAATATGGAATTCAACGGGCAGATCCTGGTGAAACCGCTCTGGAACAGATTCAGACCGACGAATGCGGTAAAGAACAGAAAATAGCTGCTCACGAACAACGGGCTCGCTTCAACACCCAGCGAAAGTGACAACAAAACAAAGAAACCGGCAACGATACGGACGATACGTTCTGCACTCATGAAAAGACTCCAATAGTAGTTAAAGAATTTACTGCACTTTCTTGTACAAGGTTGCGTAATACAGCACCGGGATGACGACCAGGGTCAGCATGGTCGACACAAGGATGCCGAAGATCAGCGACAGCGCCAGTCCGTTGAAGATCGGATCATCCAGTATGAACATCGCGCCCAACATCGCGGCCAACCCCGTCAAGACAATGGGCTTGGCGCGTGCACCTGCCGCCGCGATCACTGCATGCTGCAGATCGACGCCGTCCCGCACCTGCAGGTTGATGAAATCGACCAGCAGGATGGAGTTACGCACGATGATCCCGGCCAGTGCGATCATGCCTATCATCGAGGTCGCGGTGAACTGCGAGCCGAACAGGGCATGACCCGGCATCACCCCGATCAACGTAAGCGGTATCGGCGCCATGATGACCAGCGGTACCACGTAAGACTTGAACTGTGCCACCACCAGCAAATAGATCAGCAGCAGCCCGACCCCGTAGGCGATGCCCATGTCGCGGAATGTCTCGAATGTCACCTGCCACTCGCCGTCCCATTTCAACGCATAGCTTTCGTACGGATCGCCAGGCTGATTGAAGTAGTAGGCTTCGAGGTTGCCGCCCTGCTCCAGCGCCATGTCGCTGACCCTGGCGTTGATACCGAACATTCCGTAAAGCGGACTGTCCAGTTTTCCCGCCATGTCGCCGAACACATAGACGACCGGCAGCAGGTCCTTGTGATAGATCGGATAGTCACGCTGTACCGGCATCACCTGCACCACCTCGGAAAGCGGCACCAGCACACCGTCGCGAGCGCGCACCTGAAGCTTCAATATCTCGTCGATATTGTTGCGGCGCTCGGAAGGCAGGCCGATACGCAATGGCGGGGCGTACTTGGCGGTGGCATCGTGCAACGAAGTCACATCCTGACCGGACAATGCAACACCGATGACATCGACCACATCCCTGGGCGCCACGCCCAACAACGCAGCCTTGCTCTGCAATACCTGTACCTGCAATTTGGGCGCAGCCTCGGTCACCGTGTCGTCTATCGCGACGATCCCGTCAACGCTGCCGAATTGCTCGCGCACCTTGCCCGCCACCTTGCGCGCACCCTCATATTCCGGGCCGTAGATCTCGGCCACGATAGGCGACATCACCGGCGGGCCGGGAGGCACCTCGACGATCTTTATCTTTGCGCCCCATTTGCCTGCGATCTTCTTGATCGGTTCCAGCGCGGCGGTCGCGATCTCGTGGCTACTGCGCGAGCGCAAGTACTTGTCACGCAAGTTGACCTGGATATCACCCTGCTCGGATGCGCTGCGCAAATAGTACTGGCGCACCAACCCGTTGAAATTGATCGGCGATGCCGCACCTGCATAGGCTTCGTAATCCGTCACTTCCGGCACGGTCGCCAGATAGCTGCCGATATCGCGCATCACTCCGCCGGTCTGCTCTAGGGCTGTTCCTGTCGGCATATCCACCACGATCTGGAATTCGGACTTGTTGTCGAACGGCAACATCTTCAGGATCACCAGTTTCACCACGCCGAGCGACACCGCAAGCAACAGCCCCCCGAAAATGGCCAGCCACAAATTGCGGCGCGCAGCCTTGCCGTGATGGGTATTCAAAAACGGTGTCAGGATGCGGCGAAAGAATCGCGTTGTCGGGGTATCGTGCTCGTCATGCATCACTTCATGCTGCGGCCCGGCAAAACGCAACACCAGCCAGGGCGTGATGATAAAGGCGACTGCCAGCGAGATCAGCATACCCATGCTGGCATTAATCGGGATCGGGCTCATGTAAGGCCCCATCAGCCCGGTGACGAAAGCCATCGGCAGCAATGCCGCAATCACGGTAAAGGTCGCCAGTATCGTCGGGCTGCCCACTTCGTCCACCGCCTCGGGAATGATCTCGGACAGTGACAGGTGATTCTCCGCCAGCGCGCGACGACGGTGGATGTTCTCCACCACCACGATCGCATCGTCGACCAGGATACCGATGGAGAAGATCAAGGCGAACAACGATACGCGGTTCAGCGTGAATCCCCATGCCCAGGATGCGAACAACGTCGCTGCAAGTGTCAACAGCACCGCGATGCCGACCACCAGCGCCTCGCGGCGTCCCATCGCAAACCAGACCAGCGCCACCACGGCAAGCGTGGCGAACAGCAGCTTCTTGATCAGCTTCATCGCCTTGTCGTTGGCGGTCTCGCCGTAGTTGCGCGTGATGCTGACCTTGACGTCATCCGGTATCACGCTGCCCTTGAGTTCGTCGATGCGTTTCAGCAATTGCTCGGCGATATCCACCGCATTGGCACCCGGCTTCTTGGTGATCGCCACCGTAACTGCGGTGAATTCGCCTTTTGCGTCTATTTGCTTGTCAGTCGCTGCGGGGCCGGTACCGATCCACACATAGCTGTTCGGCTGGTCGGCACCATCCTGCACATCGGCGATGTCGCGCAGGAATACCGGCTTGCCGTCGTAAACGCCGACCACCAGTTGCTTCACCTCGTTGACATCCCTGAGGAAGCTGCCGGTCTGCACCAGCACCTCGCGATTGTCGCTGACCAGATTGCCCGCGTTTTGGGATACGTTGGCCGATTGCAGCGCGGCACGGATATCCTGCACTGACAACTTGTATGCGATCAGGCTTTCCGGGTTGAGCGAAACCTTAACGATACGCTGCGTTCCACCCAGGGTAGTCACCTCGCGTGTACCGGGCACGCGCTTCAATTCCGTCTCGATCGCATGCGCAACCTGGGAAAGTTCGATACCGCCGCCCAACACCTGGTCGCGCCAGAGTGTCAACGCGACAACCGGCACATCGTCGATACCCTTGGCCTTGATGATGGGTTGCGCAACCGACAGGGTTGGAGGCAGCCAGTCGGCATGCGAGTTGACCACGTCATACAGTTTCACCAGCGAGGAGACATGTTCCTCCCCCACCTTGAACTGCACGCTGATGATGGACATCCCCGGTTGCGAAACCGAATACACATGATCGACTCCGGCGATCTGCGACAACACCTGCTCGGCGGGCGTAGACACCGTCTGTGCGACGTCTTTGGCCGAGGCGCCCGGATAGGCGATCATCACGTTCGCCATGGTCACGTTGATCTGCGGCTCTTCTTCGCGCGGCGTCACCATCACCGCAAAAGCACCCAACAGCACGGCGACCAGCGCCAGCAGCAAGGTCATCTGCGAATGCAGGAAATACTTTGCGATTCTTCCCGAAATACCCATTGTTTAGTCCCTGATAGTTAAGACGTCGACCTTATTTGGCGAATGGCTTCATGCCGGCCTTGACCGGATCAAGTGCGACTTTCTCGCCGGGATTCAACCCTGCCAGCACCTCAACCGAGCCGTCTGCCGCCACTTCACCCAGACGAACCTGGCGCAGTTTCACGGCCCCTTTTTCATCCACGACATAGACTGCAACGACTTCACCGCGACGCAATATCGCGCCGGATGGGACGACCAATCTGGTCGACATGCCCACGACAAAGTGAGTGCGCACAAACATGCCGGGATAGATACCTGCCTCGTTGGCGGGCAGATATACACGCACTTGCGTACTGTGCGTACGTGCATCGGCCAGCGGTTGCACGGTAACCGATGAAGCCTTGATCCAGCGATTCAGCGAAGGCACTTCCACCATCGCCTTGGGATTGGCACCGATCTCAGGCAATTTGTATTGCGGGACACTCACGATCACGCGCATCTCGGCAGGGTCGAAACCCACCATCATCGGCTTGCCCGGCATCACCATCTCGCCCACTTCCACCAGACGCGCTGCCACGACACCGCTGTAAGGTGCGACGATCTCGCTGTAGCTGTGCGCCAGCCCGGCCTGCTCTGCGCCGGCTTCGCTGGCGGCAGCCTGTGCCCTCGCCACCTGATAATCGGCCTCAGCCTTGTCCAGTGCGGACTGGCTGATGAATTTCTGCTCGAACAACTGTCTGGAACGCTCATAAGTTGCTTTTGCGTTCTGCAATGCGGCTTGCGCCTGCGCCACCTGAGCCGTACTTCCTGCCAGCGCCTGCGCGGTCTCGCGCTCATCGATGCGCAGGATCACCTGTCCTTTGCTGACACGGCTGCCAACGTCAAAGTTGACTTCCTTGATCCTGCCGCTGATCTGGGCTGAAACTGTTGACTGCCGGGTCGCTTCCACCAGGCCTTCCGCACTGTAACTTTGCTCGACATCGCGATACTCCACCGGTGCGACAGCGAGCCCGTCCGCAGCCTGCGCCCCTGTGGCGGCAAGCATCAACAAGCTGAAAATATAAGCATTTTTCATACAAAGCGACCCCGTGATTGATTAATCTAAATAAGAATATACTAATATTCTAAACAAAAAGCAAGTCCTAGTTCTGCGGTCAGGATAGCTTATATATGGTTGGGGGGTAGTGATCTGACCAAATCGGCCTTCGACGTGTAAGCGAATACTGGCTAAAACCGGGTTGCTCTCAATCCGCACGAAATAAGTTCAAAAAATGGCGGGCAAAATAAAATAGTCAGGTGAACGAACCCTGTGGCCGTCATCTACTTCTGAAGATGCACATTCTGGAAATCAGTTAAAAAGGTTAAATGACTGCAACCGACACACAACAGATCTCCGGCATCAGCAATACTGCTCAAAACTTGAATCGACCCTCATTAAAGATCTTCAGGCAAGCATCAACCACTTCAGCGTCATAGAGCTTGCCGCGTCCGTTTTTGATCTCGCTCAACGCTGCATCAATACCCAGTCCAGGCCGATATGGGCGGTGTGATGACATCGCTTCCACCACATCGGCCACGTTCAAAATACGCGCCTCTAAGACAATCTCATCTCCCTTGAGTCCTTGAGGATAGCCGGAGCCGTCCATCCGTTCGTGGTGTTGCAATACCATCAGTGCAATTGGCCAAGGGAAGGTGATATCTTTCAGTATGTTATAACCGGCTTGCGCATGGGTTTTTATCAGGGAAAATTCAAGCTCGCTCAGCTTCCTGGGCATGCTGAGTATCTCCGCTGGAACCTGGATCTTGCCCAAATCATGAACCAGAGCTCCGAGTTGAATCCCATGGACCTTGTCGTCAGGCAGCCCCAATTCTTTGGCTATTGCGACAGCTAACTCGGACACTCTTTTCTCATGACCTGCTGTATAGGGATCTCGCATCTCGACGATAGTGGAAATTGCTTCTATGGTGTCTTCCAGGCTCCTTTCAAGATCAGCCAGATGTTCTTTGATTTTTTCCAATGCAATATCTCGCTCCTGGCGGGTGCGGATACTATTCACACCGAATGCCAGGTCTCCGGCCATCTCTTCAAGCAGTTTGACCTCTTCCTTATTGAAGGCATCGACATAGCCCGAGTAGATGGTCAGCACGCCAAATACCTCTTCACCCAAAATAAGCGGCAGGCAAATACTGGCAGCATATCCGCGCTTTGACGCTTCTGTTCGCCAAGGCAGGATGCGATCGTCGGTCAGGAAGTTTTGTACAACCTGAGTCTCTCCGCTACGCGCTGCGATTCCAGTTGGTCCGCGACCGAGTTCGTTATCCGACCAGACGATGTGTGCCCCGTCAAGATATCCCTCTTCAATGCCATCCTTTGCAACGACACGTATGGTCTTGGCCTCATCATGTTCAAGATAGCCCACCCAGGCCATCCGGTAACCCCGCTGGGAGACTATAGAATGACAAATCTTCTGCAATAATTCGGGTTCGTATACAGCATGGACCAGATGGTGGTTAACCTCGCTCAATGTTGCAAGTGCGCGAGTAGTATTCAATACTTCATATTCAGATTTCCTGCGCTCTGTGATATCAACAGCTAATGCATAGACAGTGTCCTTTTCGGAAGAAGCGCTAGCGGACCAGTTTAAGGAATCTCTGATTAAGTCCTGAACGATTTCGTTTCATGATGTCAGAAGCGAAGATCGAACAAACGGAGCCGAACGATGAAACAAATAACACTCTCTGCAAGCAGCTTTGACCGCTACAGCAAGACGACGCGACG
>JBGSMU010000172.1:0-5464 GCA_041739955.1 Gallionella sp.
CAGCGCAATGGCATTGGCTGCGTGCAACAGGACATTACCCAGCCTTAGCCAGAATATCTCCAGACCGAACCAGCCTACCGTCCAGCTCAGGGTCGCATATGATAAGCCGCGCGGCACAAGATGCAGGTGGCTGTATCCCTGCATGGCTCCGGGAGTGGAAAAGAAGGTGAAATCATCAAAGAAAAAGTGTGTGGCAAGAGAGCCCGCATATACGCCGACAACGGCAATCAGCAAAGCAACAATGATAAAAAAGGGCTGTGGAAGGGTAAGTGTTTTTAGCATCGCTGTATGACTACTACGTTACCATCTAGCAACCCGTATCGCATGTGAGCAAACTATGCGTGAACCAGCATGCCAAGTGCGGCGAGGGGGTATTTTGAGGCCCGATGCGTACACTGTGTACGCTTGATGGGATATTACAGTACTGCCTCACGAATAAGGCAATGGCAATGCACCATAGCCACGCAACTCGGTGAGTTTGAAGGCTGTCACATTAACAGTCTCCGAAAACGTGACCAACTGAAAAAGGTGCTTTTGGATAAATACAAGAAAAAAACTTCTACTCCACTTAATGGCGAGAACAATTACTTCTGCTCTTTGTTGTCTTCCTTGTGTGTATAACCTTCATCTTCCGCCAAATCGGCCGGCCGGAAAACCTCAACTTTTCGGAAAAGCTGATCCACCACATAAACTCTTCCATCCTCGTCCACATCAATACTTGATGGCAGCGTAAATCTTGCAGGGCCATTGTTATTTGAACGCTCTCCGACATGCATCAGCAACTGGCCATCAGAGTTGAATATCTGGAAGTTGCCAAACGCAGCATCTATCACATAAACATTCCCCTCCTTATCAACAGCACCTTCCTTGGGACGAGAAAACTGGCCTGGTTGACGACCTACACTGCCAAATTTGCTAATGAAATTACCATCAGAACTGAAGTGCTGAACGCGGAAATTTCCACCATCAACCACAAAAATTGATCCATCCGGTGCAACCAACGCGTCACGCGGGAGATTTACCTCTCCATCTGCAGCACCCCGCTTGCCTATATCTGGCAATCGTTTCCCGCTTTGAGCGTCATAAACCAAAATGCGATGGTTATCAGAAGAACTTCCACCAATATCAACAGCATAAATTCGAGTTCCTTCACGATCCACACCTATTCCAGCAGGCCTGTAAAAATCACCAGCTTTTCCGATATTCCGCAAAAAATTTCCATCCCTGTCATAAATGACAATTTGTTTTGCTGTCGCATCAAGGACATAAAGATTACCGCTATTGTCCACAGCCATTCCCATTGGCTTGTGTATCTTCCCTTCACCCTCCACTTCATCGCGGCCAATAAAGAAGAATTTCTGCTCTGGAACGTCGAAAACCATTACTAAGTGACGCACTGTATCGCCTACAAATATCCGCCCACGGTGTACTGCAATACCATAAGGCTTGGCGAAACCCTCTCCCTTCATTGATTCCCCGGTAAATGCTCTCTTGAGCTTGTCCGCTTCACTATTGGGAATCACATCTGCACTACTATTTATCGTTCGCTCATAGTAAAAACGTGGGTCTTCTGGGGGGCGTGGGAATACCAAACTTTCGTCCACACTTTCCTTTTTGCCGGATGGCGACATCATGCAACCACTAAAAGCAAATGTAACAGCCAGAATTAATACAATGAACCGATTTGTCATTTTGTTTTTCCTAGGCAGAATTTGGTGAAAATATCAATGTAGCATACACTCATTGCTAGAAACCTTGCAAGCAAACGTTACTTGCAATGCCTAACAACATTGCCACATTATCAATAGGCGTGATAACATTTTTTACCATGTTTTCCTTGCGCTTCGCCTCCAAGATTAATTGGCCGGAACTCAATCGGCATATACTCCGCCAGATATTACGAATATATGATATCGACAAAGCAACGAAGTTCAAAATGCTCAATGCTCAACAGTATTGCGGCTCCCCTAAACAATAAGATACGAGGCCTTAACTGAATATGCGTTCAAATCAAACATTGACCAAAGAAAACAACAATAATCTGCTTGCTCGAAAGGGACACTTGTTCGCAACTTTATTGATATTGTGCACTTCCAGTGTCTTTGCAGGGGATCACTACCGCACTCCGCCTGGCGTAACTCGTCCCGGCGCAACAATATTCCACAATTACTGCTCCGTCTGTCATGGTGATAAAGGAGACGGTCAAAGCAGGGCAAAGAACAGTTTTCTTGTCCCGCCTCGAAACTACACCACCCCGGAAGCAGCACTTGAATTGACACGTGATCGCATGATCTATTCTGTAACCAATGGTCGACCCGGCACTGCGATGATCTCGTGGAAAACGGAATTGTCCCCACAGGAAATCGAGGCTGTCGTTGACTACATACGCTCAACATTCATGAAACTGAACATCAAAACTGATGCGGCGCGCGCAAAACCCAGCGAAAAACTATTGGCTAGTAGAGGGGGCGTGTTGTACATGAAGGATTGTGTTATGTGTCACGGAGATACAGGCGCACGTCAAGTTTCCGGACGTATGCAACCTCCCCCGGGTGACTTCACATCCCCGGCACGGATAGCTGAACTCACAAGAAAACGAATGATTGACTCAACAACTAATGGCCGACCTGGAACAGCAATGCGACCCTATGGAGAGAAATACAACCAAAAAGATATTGAAGCGATGGTTGATTTTATTCGTGCGGCATTCATGTCCAATAATTCTCAGACTAAATAATAAGACATGAAGATTACTTTGTTCGCAAGGCTATTGCCGGGTATATTCGCTTCCATGATACTTGCCGGGTGTGTGGAGGAGCCGTCTGCAAGTGACCCCAAGCAATCGACCTCCACACCAGCATCTGCTCCTACTGCAAATAAAACCACTTCGGTGGATATGACATTACCACTTCCGCGCGGGCTGAAAGGAAATCCCGATAAGGCTGCAGTCTTTTTTTTGCAGAACTGCGCTACCTGCCACGGCACGAGTGGTGATGGAGAAGGTCCACGTGCCTATTTCATCAATCCACCACCGCGGAATTTTCTGCTTGAATCCTCGCGTCAAAAATTGAATCTCCCTACATTATTCGAAGCCATCTCCAATGGTCGCCTGGGCACCGAAATGCCTGCTTGGAGTAAGGTGTTGAATGAACAAGAGATAGCTGATCTTGCCGAGTTTGTGTTCCAGACATTTATCAGCGCACCCAAAGTTGATTTGGAGCGGGAAACCAGCAGTAAATGAGAAAAATAGCTCTGCTGGTAGCGGCTTATGTCGCACTAAGTGGATGTTCTGGATCCGAACAACACGAAGAAAAGAATGTTCAAGTTACAGCCGCCGCCAGTTCCCATTCAACACCTCCTGACTTTGAGTTAGGCAGGAAAATCTATAACTTTCGCTGCTATTACTGCCACGGATACTCAGGCAACGCACGTACTCTGGCTGCCAGTTTTGTTACACCAAAACCACGTGATTTTACGAACACCCCAATTGAAGAATTGAGTAGAGAACGGATGATTGTATCCATCCAGTTTGGCCGTGAAAATACGGCAATGAAAAGCTTTTCCAGTGTTCTTAAGCCTCATGAAATTGAGGCCGTAACTGATTTCATACGTCAGGAATTCATGATAGCAAAGGCTGAAAACACTCGTTACCACATCGAGGCAAACGGCTGGGTGAATCATGAACGTTACGCTATAGCCTACCCTTTTGCGCTTGGCGAAATTCCACTGGACACCCCTTGGGAACAACTGACACCGCAACAGGCCGACGGCAAAAGACTATTCATGTCCTCCTGTGTAAGTTGCCATGACCGTGCCAAGGTAATTGACGAAGGAGTGCACTGGGAATCAAGACCGGTATCATATCCGCGCAACCAGTATTCTCCTGGAGATACGGCTGGATCAGACCCCCAAGAGGCCTCCAAGATAGACTCTATGGCCAGTGCCAGCCCCTATCTGCTCCACGAACGTGCACCTGTACTTGAAGACTTATCTACATCCGAACGCCGCGGCGAAGAGCTGTTTCAAAATAATTGTGCGTTCTGCCACGCGGCTGACGGTACAGCACGCAATTGGATAGGCAGTTTTATGGAACCTCACCCTCGCGACCTGACTAACTCTGAAGCAATGTCCAGCATGACCAAGTCCCGCCTGAAAGCCGTGATCCTCAATGGTTTGACAGGAACTTCCATGCCCGCGTGGAAATCGGTATTGTCGGAACAGCAAATTGAAGATGTAATCTCATATGTGAATCGAGCTTTTCACCCTCTTTCCCCGGAAAATTGATGATAAAAATCTATAACACTCTGCTACGTGACAAACAGGAATTCGTTCCCATCGTGCCGGGCAAAATCGGGATGTATGTATGCGGAATGACGGTATACGACTATTGCCACCTGGGCCATGCGCGCGTTCTGGTGGTATTCGACATGGTCTACCGATGGTTCAAGGCGAGCGGCTACGATGTGGATTACGTGCGAAACATCACTGACATTGACGACAAGATCATCAAGCGGGCTGCGGAGAATGGCGAATCCATCCATGCACTGACTCAGCGGTTCATCGATGCAATGCACGAAGATGCGGATGCACTCGGCGTACTTCGTCCGGATCATGAGCCTCGTGCCACGCAGTTTGTGCCCGAGATGCTAGACATGATCGCTCAACTTGAGCAGAACGGGTTGGCCTACCTGGCACCGGATGGTGACGTGAATTACTCGGTGCGCAAGTTTCCCGGTTACGGCAAGCTGTCAGGCAAGTCGCTGGAAGACCTGCGAGCCGGCGAGCGGGTCGATGTGACGGATGCCAAAGACGATCCGCTCGATTTCGTGCTGTGGAAACACGCCAAGGAACAGGAAGCAGAAGAGGTGAAGTGGGATTCAAAGTGGGGCAAGGGTCGTCCTGGCTGGCATATCGAATGTTCGGCAATGGGATCAAAACTGCTCGGACAGCATTTCGACATCCACGGCGGTGGCGCAGATCTTCAGTTCCCTCACCATGAGAACGAAATCGCGCAAAGTGAAGGTGCACATCAATGCAGCTTTGTTAATTACTGGATGCACAACGGCTTCGTCAATGTGGACAAGGAGAAGATGTCCAAGAGCCTGGGAAATTTTTTCACGATACGCGAGGTGCTGAAGAAATACGATGCCGAGGTTGTACGTTTCTTCATCCTGCGCGCGCACTATCGCAGCCCGCTGAATTATTCCGATGTGCATCTGGATGACGCGCGGCAATCATTGAACAGTCTCTATAGGGCACTTGAGAATGTGCCTATGGTCGAGGTAGTTGAGGTCGATTGGAGCGAACTATACACGCAACGTTTCAAGGCGGCGATGGATGACGATTTCAATACACCTGAGGCAATGGCCGTGCTTTTCGATTTGTCAAAACAGGTCAACATCACTAAATCAATAGCAGCAGCAGCTCAAATGAGAGCTTTGGGTGCCGTGCTCGGATTGCTGGA
>JBGSMU010000213.1:0-14787 GCA_041739955.1 Gallionella sp.
TGGTGAACCATCATCTGTTCTTTGCCGACGTGATGCTGCGCGACGAGGGCGTGGCCGAGCTGCTGCCCGCCTGCAACACGGTGATCTTCGACGAGGCGCACCAGTTACCCGAGACAGCCAGCCTGTTCTTCGGCGAGACGCTGTCCACCACGCTGCTGCTCGATCTGGCGCGCGACACGCGCATCGAGGCTGCGGCCGCGGCAAAGGATTTCGCGCCGCTGCCCAAGGCCTGCGACGAACTGGACAAGGCCGCGCGCGACCTGCGGCTGGTGTTCAAGAAGGAAGGCCGGATGCCCGCCGTCGCGACGGAGAATTTCAATGAGTGGCCGGACGCGCTCAAGACTTTCAGCGAAAAACTCAACCAGCTATGCGGCCTGCTGGAGAAACAGGCCGAACGCAGCGAGGGGCTGGAGAATTGCTGGCAGCGCGGTCAGGCGCTGGTGCAGCAGCTCAAGCACTGGCAGTCCGGCGAGGAGACCGATCATGTGAAGTGGCTGGAGGTGTTCCATCACTCCCTGCAACTCAACACCACACCCCTGTCCATCGCCGAGATCTTCGAGAAACAGATCTCCGGCAATTCCCGCGCGTGGATATTCACCTCGGCGACACTGGCGGTGAAGCAGAACTTCTCGCACTACCAGGGCGAGATGGGACTGATGGATGCGCGCACCGCCTGCTGGGACAGCCCGTTCAACTATGGAGAGCAAGCATTGCTGTATGTGCCCTCCAACCTGCCGGAGCCGAACAGCGATGGCTACACCGAGGCGGTGGTGCACGCCGCACTGCCGCTGATCGAGGCCAGCAAGGGGCGCGCGTTCCTGCTGTTCACCAGCCTGCGAGCGATGCAGCGCGCCTATGACATTCTGATGGCAGAGTTCGACATGCGCGGCTGGAAGTATCCGCTGATGCTGCAGGGCGAGGGTTCGCGCAACGAGCTGCTGTCGCGCTTCCGCGACCACGGCAATGCGGTACTGCTGGGCAGCCAGTCTTTCTGGGAAGGCGTGGACGTGCGCGGCGAGGCATTGTCGCTGGTGATCATCGACAAGTTGCCGTTCGCCCCGCCGGACGATCCGGTGCTGGCGGCGCGCATCGAACAACTGAAGAAGCAGGGACACAACGCGTTCATGGAATACCAGTTGCCGCGCGCGATCATCACACTCAAGCAGGGTGCGGGCCGGCTGATCCGCGACGAGACCGACCGCGGCGTGCTGATGATCTGCGACCCGCGCATCATCACCAAGCATTACGGCAAGCGCATCTGGCAGAGCCTGCCACCTTTCAAGCGAACGCGGGTGGAAGCGGAAGCAGTGGCGTTCTTTCAACCGGAAAAAGAGACACTAATGCAGGGCGCAATACCTGACGATGAAACACAGGAAAAAGACAAGCTTTTATGACGCCGTGATGTTGCAGGCGTACACTGCAAGATGCGCGGGCGATCACGTGCATTTCCATTCCTACAGGAGCTAGTCATGAAAACCTTCATTAAATCGTTATTCGCACTCAGTATCGTTGCATTGCTGGCTTCACCCGCCATCGCCGACGACAAGCAAGGCAAGTCAGGCAACGCTATGGATCGCCAGTCAGAACTCCGCAAGGGCGTGCACGATCACGTCAACAGCAACATGTCATCCGAGGAGCTGGAGAGAATGCATCACAGAGTCCGGGAACAAATGGAAAAAATGAACCCGGTTGAACGCGAGATGCTGCGCGAAGAACTCAACAAGGAAAACGACGGCATGACGCCGGAACAACGCGCGGCATTACGCAAACAGATGCACGACCACGTCAACAGCAAGATGACGACTGACGAACTTGAAGAAATGCACATGAAGGTCAGGGAAAACATGCAAAACAAACCATCAGGCGACGAAAAGAAATAACCCGGCCGGCAGCCGGTTCTCACACCGGGGCAGCAGGGATGCTGCCCCGCTTACTTCAGGGTTTCTGCTCCCTGTTCAGCTGTTCCCGCTTTCCTGCGTCCACTGCGTGTAACACTCCAGACCGCAAAAATAAGCTACATACTCTTCCGCCTCTGGAATCATCGCTTCGAATAACGGCACCTCTTTTCGGCAGGTGTCGCAGGAGGCTTTTGGACTTCGCCTGGATGGAGCATGTGGCACCACCGATACCGGTGATAACACGTGATCAGATTATTCCTGTTTCGCCCTCGATACCAGCATGCGGGACGATCTGCGGCACACCCGGCAAAGGCAATTTAAGTGCTTCGCGCAATTTCAGGCAGCGTGGATTAAGTGTGCCGTCCGGCTCGTAGATATCGAACTCGCGGCAGGGTGACGGGCGATTTTCATAGATCGTGCAGGCCACCTTCACACCGACTTCGCCACTGAGCGCCACACACCGGGGAGGGTGACCCTGCGTGCCAGACATGCAGCGCATATGCAGGTTTACACGCTCGGTAAGGGCGGAAGGCACGATGCCACCCGGCACATCATCCGACTCCGTCCAATAGAAGGACACTCGAAAATGGGCGCAACACGCGCCACAGGAAACACAAGGATTTTCACTCATTGCCCGCAACCTTCCAGACTGTGACTCTTTGCAGAGCCCGCCGGAAAGATGGCAGGCTAGAACAGCACTTGATTCACGAAATCGTGACTACGCTCAAGCCTGACTCTCAGTCGCCTGTCGCGGTAGGCAAAGGAATTTGATGTTTGCGGGATCATTTAAAGTTCAGCCCACAGATCATGGGCATCTGAATCGGTGACCGTCACCTCGACGAGGTCACCGACATTCAGTTCCTGTCCGTTCCCGATATAGACCTGGCCGTCGATCTCGGGCGCGTCCGCCGAACTTCTGGCGATCGCACCCTCCTCGTCCACCTCGTCCACCAGCACAGTGATGGTCTTGCCGATCTTGCGCTTGAGGCGCTCTTCGCTGATCTCTTCCTGCAGCAGCATCAGCCGCGCGAGACGTTCCTGTTGAACCTCGGGCGGGATATGATCGGGTAACCCGTTGGCCACCGCACCCTCGACCGGCGAATAGGCAAATGCGCCGACGCGATCGAGTTGCGCCTCTTCGATGAAATCCAGCAGTTCCTCGAACTCTTCCTCGGTCTCGCCGGGGAAGCCGACGATAAAGGTGCTGCGCAGCGTGATGTCGGGGCATATCTCGCGCCATTTCCGGATACGCGCCAGCACGTTCTCGCTGCTGGCAGGTCGCTTCATCAGTTTCAGGATGCGCTGGTTGGCATGCTGGAACGGAATATCCAGATAAGGCAGGATCTTCCCTTCCGCCATCAACGGGATCACCTCGTCCACATGCGGATAGGGGTATACGTAATGCAGCCGCACCCAGACGCCTAACTCACCGAGCGCGACCGCCAGTTCGGTCATACGTGTCTTTAGCGGCCTGCCGCCCCAGAATCCGGTACGGTATTTCACGTCCACGCCGTAAGCCGAAGTGTCCTGCGAGATCACCAGCAGTTCCTTCACACCCGAGTCGACCAGCCTGCGCGCTTCTTCCATCACGTCGCCGACCGGGCGGCTGACCAGGTCACCGCGCAAGCTTGGAATGATGCAGAAAGTGCAGCGGTGGTTGCAGCCTTCAGATATCTTAAGATAGGCAAAATGTTTCGGTGTCAGGCGGATACCCTGCGGTGGTACCAGATCGGTATAGGGGTCATGCGGCTGTGGGAGATTCTCATGCACCGCCGCCATCACTTCATCTGTGGCGTGCGGACCGGTGACCGCGAGCACCTTGGGATGCGCCTTCTTTACCACATCACCCTTGGCACCCAGACATCCGGTGACGATCACCTTGCCGTTCTCCGCCAGTGCCTCGCCGATCGCGTCCAGCGATTCCTCGACCGCGCTGTCGATAAATCCGCAAGTGTTGACCACCACAAGATCGGCATCCTGATAGCTGCTTGAGATCAGGTAACCCTCGGCACGCAGGCGCGTCAGGATATGCTCGGAATCCACAGTGGCTTTCGGACAACCCAAGGAGACGAATCCGACCTTTGCCGGGATCTTTGATTTACTCATGACACACTTTCATTTCTTATTCCGCAACCAGTAACTTGACCAGCAATATCGAGCAGACTCCCAATATGATGAGCACCACCTGCTCAACAGTATCGCGCAACTGGGTACGTTTGTGCAGGCCTGGGATCAGGTCGGCGACAGCCACATAGATCATGCTGGCAGCCGCAAGGGCCAGCAGGGTCGGCACGATGCCCTGCATGGATTGCAGCGCGAAATAGGCCAGGATGCCGCCCACCAGCGTCGCCAGACTGGACAGCAGATTGAGTGTCAATGCACGCGCCTTGCTGTAGCCGGAATGCAGCAGGATCATGAAGTCGCCTACTTCCTGCGGGATCTCGTGGGCGATGATCGCCAGCGCGGTGACGATACCCAGATTGATATCGGTCAAAAATGCGGCAGCGATGATGATGCCATCGACAAAATTGTGGAAGGTGTCGCCAACCATGATCAACATACCGCTACGCCCGCGCGTATCGTGTTCATGAATTTCGTGGGCCTCGCAATGATCGTGGTGGCAGTGACGCCACAACAGCAGTTTTTCCAGCGTGAAGAACAGCATGATACCGACCAGTACCGTCCCGCTTACCACAGCGGCGCTGCTTCCCGTCTCCATCGCCTCGGGGAGGATGTCGAGGAATACCGCACCCAGCAAGGCGCCTATCGCATAGCTGACCAGGGAGTTCACCCAGTGTGCCCGCGCGTTCAGCGCGAACAGCGCGGCGCAAAGCACGCTCAGCGCGCCGCCGGCAAAACTGGTTACGATGATCCACATCAGAACTGACATTGGAATGGGCAGGAAATACAAGGGGCGCGGATTATACCAAAGGCCGGCATTGCGGCACTGACTATTCCAGCCGGGTGAAATTCCCATCCCCATGCATCGCAATTTCAGGATTCTTGTCCAGGCCGCAATACATTGCCGGAATTACCTCAGGTTTCGTCGGGATCAAGTCTTTGGGCTGTGCAAACCGAGGTTCATGAGCGGGAAATTTGTCAAGGCATGCCAACATAATCGGGGGTTGGCACATGATACGCATGGACATTTCGTTAAATTATCCGGGAGCGCCAAATATATTGGTTCTGAACTAAATCACAAACCAATTGTCTGTCTGCAATTACAGATTTCGGTCTATTCGGCATCCGCTCATAAGGAAATAATGCGTCATGGAATGGAAAGAAGAATATTCGGTCGGCATCCCCGAGATAGACAAGCAGCACAAACTTCTGCTGGGTTGCTTTACCGACATCGAAGCATCGATCAAATCTGACCAGAGCTGGTCAAATACGCATTACGCCATCATCAAATTGAGCCAGGTGGCTCAGATGCACTTCTCCTTCGAGGAAGCGATCATGCGCATGTTCGGCTACCCGGGCAAGGAAGGACATAGCAAGGAACACCAGCGCTTTATCAACACACTGAATAACTTCGAAACACAGTCGCTAAAAAGGTCTGCCGAGGCAAAAACCAAGATCGAGATGGTTCAGTTTCTGCAGGACTGGTTAACAACTCACATACTCGTTAGCGACAGAGGGTATGTGGAGCACATCAGCTCCGGTGCCCAGATCGTTTATTCCAGCCAGATGAAAGTCCCCGTCCTCCCGGTCTGACCATCGCGACGGTAGGAATAGAACTTTTCCTGTTCGCCGAAGGTGCAGTAGCTGCCCCCATAGGACTTGTAAATGCCCGATTTTTTCAGGCGCAAGCGCGCAAGCGCATAGATATCCGCATACCATTTCCCTTGCATACCGGGAACAAATGCGGTCTCGGCATCCGGGTCTGCATCCACGAAAACTTCGCGTACCTCATCACCCACTTCAAACGCGGACTGACTGATCGCCGGTCCCAGCCAGGCCATCAAGTCCTGAGGTGCAACTTCCATCGCCCGCACGGTTGCCTCGATCACGCCTGCCGCGAGACCTTTCCACCCGGCATGCGCAGCGCCTACCACTGTACCTTGCTTATCGCAAAGCAACACCGGCAGGCAATCGGCGGTCATCACCACGCATACCGAACCGCGCTGGCGCGCGATACAGGCGTCGGCCTTAACGCTGCAACCCGCCATGTCGGCGTTCGCCACCACGGTACCGTGAACCTGCTCCAACCATACCGGCTCGCTGGGCATCAGGGTGTTGAGCATCATGCGATTACGGTTTACGCGAACGGGATCGTCGCCGACATGCATGCCCAGATTGAAGCTGTCATAGGGTGCGCCGCTGATGCCGCCCAGGCGTGTGGTTTGCAAAGACCTGACGCAGGCGGGTGCCGGCCAGTCGGGAATGATGCAATGTTTAATCGGATCCATTGCCGGCACTTTCCATTGCAACAGCCGCTCTCATCCGCTCCAGCAATTGCACCATATCCTGTGGCAACGGTGCATGCCATTCCATCATCTCCCCGGTTACGGGATGCGCAAGTGCAAGTCGTGTCGCGTGCAATGCCTGGCGGGGGAAACCGTTCAGTAACTCGCGAAGCTCGGGGACACATTTTTGCGGGCCCTTGAGATACATGCTGTCACCCACCAGCGGATGTTTCAGGTGCGCCAGATGCACACGTATCTGGTGGGTTCGGCCTGTCTCAAGGCGACAACGCAACAGCGTACAACCAGGAAACTTCTCCTCCACCTGAAAATGGGTGACCGCAGGTTTGCCGCTTTCCGTGACGGCCATCTTGACGCGATTCGCGGGATGACGGCCGATCGGCTCGTCCACCGTACCCGCATGCCTGAGCTCGCCGTACACCAGCGCCAGATATTCGCGCTTCACGGTGCGTGCCTGTAACTGGCGCACCAGATTGGTTTGTGCGATGAGCGTCTTGGCCACCACCAGCAGGCCGCTGGTATCCTTGTCGAGGCGGTGCACGATACCTGCACGCGGTACTTCGCCCAGCTGTGGCGCATGATGCAGCAGCGCATTCAGCAGGGTACCCTCCCAGTTGCCGCTGCCCGGATGAACCACCAGACCGACCGGTTTGTTGATCACCAGCAGGGCATCATCCTCGTAGAGAATGTCGAGCGGGATATCCTCTGCCAGGTAAGGCTGCTCGGCGGGATGCGTCTGGGGCAACACTTCGATCTTTTCCGCACCCCATACTTTTTGCCTGGTCGAGGCAAAGCTGCCATCTACTTTGACCATCTGGCCGACGATCCACTCCTGCAATCTGCTGCGCGAATACTCCGGCAGCATTTTCGCCAGCGCCTGATCGAGGCGCAAACCCGCACAATCAGCCGGCACTTCGAGCTGCAACACATCGTCCGGATTGGCGTTTACGTTATAATCGTCGAAATTATTTTCTGGATTTGTCATGCGCCATAGTTTAGCCGTATTCCTGCTTGTTACGTTAACCGCCTGCAGCACGACGTCCGACGATCTGTCGGGAAAATCCGCCGAGGAACTGTACAACGAGGCAAAGACCGCTCTCAATGAGGCAAGTTACGAGGCAGCCATCAAGGATTTCGAGGCCCTGCAATCACGCTTCCCTTATGGACGATATGCCCAGCAGGCGCAGCTTGAGATCGCCTATGCCTACTTCAAGCAGAACGAGCCCGACTCCGCCATTTCCACCGCCGACCGGTTCATCAAGCAATATCCGAACAATCCGCATGTGGACTATGCTTTTTACCTGAAGGGACTGGCCAATTTCAATGCGGACATCGGCATGTTCGGCTCCACGTTCGACCAGGACCCTACCGAGCGCGACCCGAAAGCGGCACAGGATTCTTTCGATGCGTTCAAGGATCTGGTAACACGATTCCCCAACAGCAAATATGCACCGGATTCAAGATTGCGCATGCAATATCTGGTCAACGCGCTGGCTTCCTACGACATCCATGTCGCCGGTTATTATCTGCGTCGCGGGGCATACATTTCCGCAGTGAACCGCGCCAGCGATGTGCTGACCCAATTCCCGAATTCAACCGCCTCCAGGGACGCGCTGATGATACTGGTACAGGGATACGATGCATTGGGCATGACTGATCTGCGCAACGACAGCCAGCGGGTGCTGGACCTGAACTTCCCGCAGCCGATAACGGTTCCACGATGAAGTACTGCAATCTCTGCGGTTCGCCGGTGGAACTGCGCCAGCCATCGGATGACAATCGTGACCGCTTCGTCTGTATTGAATGCGGAGAGATCCATTACGAGAATCCCAAGCTGATCGTCGGGTCCCTGCCGGTCTGGCAGGACAAGGTGCTGCTTTGCAGGCGGGCGATAGAGCCGCGCCACGGTCTATGGACATTGCCGGCTGGTTTCATGGAAAACAGGGAAACGACTTCGGAAGCTGCGGCGAGGGAAACACTTGAAGAGGCCAACGCGCGTATCAGGATAATCGAGCTCTACACCCTGTTCAATCTGGCGCACATCAGTCAGGTTCATATGCTGTACCGCGCGGAATTGCTGGACCTTGATTTTTCACCCGGGATAGAAAGTCTGGAGGTGCGCCTGTTTTCCGAAGACGAGATCCCGTGGGATATGCTGGCATTCCGTCCGGTGAAATTCACCCTGCAACATTACTTTTCGGATCGGCACAGCGGGGTTTTCCCGTTTCGCACCAGTGATCTCTCCCCGGTGCAGCAAACAGCGATCCAACTCTTAAAATCCTGACCGGACCGACCACAAAGTCGAACACGATGAGAAATGTTCTCCCGCAATTATTGATCACAGCCCTTATCCTCTCGGGCTGTGCCGGCGCGCACAACCCGAGCGATCCGTTCGAACCTTTCAACCGGGGTGTTTACAAATTCAATGACACCATAGACCAGGCCGTGATCAAGCCTGTCGCCAAGGGCTATGAAGCCGCGATGCCCGAACTGGGCAGGATCGCTGTCAGCAATTTCATCTCCAACCTGGATGACGTGGTAGTCACGTTAAACGACCTTCTGCAATTGAAATTTGCGCAGGCGGCATCCGATGGCTCGCGCTTC
This sequence comes from Gallionella sp., assembly GCA_041739955.1. GTDB lineage: Bacteria > Pseudomonadota > Gammaproteobacteria > Burkholderiales > Gallionellaceae > Gallionella. The sequence goes on from JBGSMU010000213.1 coordinate 8,927, forward strand.
CTGATCAACACCACTTTCGGTTTGGGCGGTGTTTTCAATGTTGCATACCGGCTGGAAAAACATCATGAGGATTTCGGCCAGACGCTGGGCTATTGGGGCGTGGGCAGCGGCCCCTACCTGGTGCTCCCTTTCCTGGGCCCGAGTTCCCTGCGTGACGCCCCCGGCCTCTATGTCGACACGGTAACGGAACCTCCCGGCAGGATCGAAGACATCCCGACCCGCAACCAGTATTACATCGGCAGCTTCATCCACCGCCGCGCGGCCTTGCTGGATTCGGAGAAAGTGCTGGATGAAGCGGCGCTGGACAAATACCAGATGATGCGCGACTCATACCTCATGTACCGCAATAGTCTAGTGTACGACGGCAATCCGCCGCGTCCGAAATACGATTTTGACGACGAGGAATGAGGGTAGAACTGCCTTGCCCTGAATCGGCAACAAACAAAAAGGCCTGCGATCGCAGGCCTTTTTTCATACCGACACCGGTTCAACTACCGTTGCGTAACGCGGCAATACGCTCATCCAGCGGCGGATGGGTCATGAACAACCTTGAGAATGCCTTGCCGCCCGAGATGCCGAAAGCGGCCATCTTTTCCGGCAGGACGGTCTGCTCGTGGTTGCCCTTCAGGCGCTCCAGTGCGGCGATCATCTTGTTGCGTCCGGCCAGACTGGCACCGCCCGCATCGGCACGGAACTCGCGCTGGCGCGAGAACCACATGACGATGATGCTGGCCAGCACGCCGAGCACCAGTTGTGCGGCGATCTCGGCAACGAATGCACCGATTCCCGGGCCGTTGCGTTCGTCGTTCTTGAGTAGCACGCGATCAACAAAGAATCCGAACAGCTTGGCGAAGAAGATCACGAAGGTGTTCACCACACCCTGGATCAGCGCCAGCGTCACCATGTCACCGTTGGCAACGTGGCTGACCTCGTGTGCCAGCACGGCTTCCGCTTCCTCGCGACTCATGCCGCGCAACAGGCCGGTACTCACCGCGACCAGCGCGTTGTTGCGATTCCAGCCGGTGGCGAACGCGTTCACATCCGGCGCGTCGTAGATCGCCACTTCCGGCATCCCGATACCGGCCGCATCAGCCTGACGACGTACCGTATCCACCAGCCAGTGCTCGGTCTGGTCCGCAGGCTGTTCGATCACATGTGCGCCGACCATGCGTTTGGCCGACCACTTCGACATCAGCAATGAAATGATCGAGCCGGCAAAACCGATCACCGCCGAGATCACCAGCAGGGCCGTGAAATTGATACCGCCCGTTTCCGTCACCCAGCGTTCCACACCGAGCAGGCGTAGCGTGATATTGATCACAAAGATCACAGCCAGGTTGGTCAATATAAACAGGAAAATCCGCTTCATATTCGTGTTGCCTCCAATGTCAAAAATGCGCCGCGAAGTCTAGCACCGTCGCGTCCGGGTAATATGGGGAAGCCCATGTATAATTTCAAGAGCCCCCAAGTAGTATCCGGCGGGTGGTAAACTCACCGTACTTCGATAACCAAGCGGTGAAAAAGTTGCAGGAACTCATCAATCATCCCGCAGTACAGGCTGGCTTCGCACCATTCCTGGTCGCGCTCATCACAGCCTTGCTGCTTCAGCGTTTAAAGTTGAGCGGCCTGGCAGTGATCGCCGGATTCGCCATCACGATCTACCTTGCCAGCAGCTTCAGTTTCGAACCGCTCACTTCTTCGCGCAAGATCGTGCTGGCGGGATTGATCGCTGCCGCCATCGCAATTCCTTTATCCCTGTTGCAAGCCCGCTGGACGAGCTACCTGCTGGCCACCTTCGGCGGCATGACGGCTGTCTGGGCCGCCTATGGCATCCTGCTACATCAGGAGACTCAGGCATTGTGGTTATGGGGATCAGGCTGCGCTGCCTATGCCGCGTTTCTGGTATGGGGTATGGACAGGCTGGCTCAATATCCGCTCCGTGCCGCGGGAGCCGCGACCGCACTGGGTATAGGCACCGGCGCGGCAGCACTGATAGGGGCTTCCGCCCTGCTCGGCCAATTCGGCCTGGCGATCGGATCGGCTGCGGCTGCTCCCCTGTTGATCCAATTCATCCGCAACCGCCCCCTGCCGACCGGTCGCATGCTCACCCTGCCGCTGGCCATCATTGCCGCGCTGACCGGCTGCCTCGCCGTACTGAGCGCCAGGCTTCCCTGGTATGCGCTACCCTTCCTCGCCATCATTCCTGTCACAGCCCAGCTGATCCCGCTACCCGGTAAATCGTTGCGCGTGCAAAGCACGGTACTTTCGCTTGCCACGTTCACTCTGGCTGGCATCGCGATATATTTGGCTTGGCAGTCAGCCGGCGATGTACCCTATTAAGATGAACCAAATGGACTCCAGACTTTTGCCCTACGCTTTCGCCCGAGACTTCGGGCTGCTGGCGCAGCGCAACGGCACAGCTGTAGAAGTACTGGTATCGGATGCGACTCCGCCCACGGCCATCGCCGAAGTCAGCCGAAATTTCGGCACGATCAATCTCAAATGCATGTCGCGTGACGCGCTGGCAGCCGAGATCGCCAAGGCCTATGCCGGAGCGGGCGGCGACGCGGCGCAGGTGATCGACGAATATGAATCCGACCTCGACCTGAACAAGCTGATGCTGGACATGCCCGCAGTCGAGGACCTGCTGGAGTCCTCCGACGACGCACCCATCATACGAATGCTCAACGCGCTGCTGACTCAGGCATTGCGTGAGGGCGCATCGGACATCCACATCGAGCCGTTCGAGCTGATCTCCGTGGTGCGCTTCCGCATCGACGGCAGCCTGCGCGACGTGGTGCGACCCAAGAAGGCGATCCACGCCTCGCTGATCTCCCGCATCAAGATCATGGCGCAGCTCGACATCGCCGAGAAACGCCTGCCGCAGGACGGGCGCATCACGCTGCGGGTCGGCGGCAAGGCGGTCGATGTGCGCGTCTCCACGCTGCCCACCGGCCACGGCGAACGCGCCGTACTGCGCCTGCTGGACAAGGAATCCGGCAAGCTCGATTTGCACCATCTGGGCATGAGCCCCGATACGCAAGTTCAATTCGACAAACTGATCGCGCAGCCGCACGGCATCGTGCTGGTCACCGGGCCAACAGGCTCCGGCAAGACCACAACCTTATATGCCGCGCTGTCGCAATTGAATAATGCAAAGACCAACATCCTCACCGTCGAAGACCCGGTCGAATACGAACTCGAAGGCGTCGGCCAGACCCAGGTCAACCCGCGCATCGACATGACCTTCGCCAAGGCGCTGCGCGCCATCCTCAGGCAAGACCCGGACATCATCATGATCGGCGAGATACGCGACCTCGAGACCGCCCAGATCGCAGTGCAGGCCTCGCTCACCGGCCACCTCGTGCTGGCGACGCTGCACACTAACGACTCGGCCGCAGCCGTCACGCGATTGCTCGACATGGGCATCGAACCCTTCCTGCTCTCCTCCTCGCTGCTCGGCGTGGTCGCACAGCGGCTGGTGCGCAAGCTCTGTCCGCATTGCAAGATACAGGACGGAGAGCAATGGAAAGATGTAGGCTGTGACAAGTGCGGCCAAACCGGCTACCAGGGCCGTGTCGGCGTGTACGAACTACTGCTGACCACCGAACAGATACGCGCGCAGATCCACAACCGCGCCTCCGAAGCCGACATCCGCCAGACCGCATTGAAGGACGGCATGCGCACCATGCGCGAGGACGGCGAACGCTGGCTGGCCAATGGCACGACGACGCAGGCGGAGTTGCTGCGCGTGACTAAGGACTGAAAGCACAAGATTCACTCAATGCAACCCCTATCAATTACAAAATCATTTTAGAGAATGTAAATAGGAGATCAAAATCTTATGCAACTTCCCGTTAAATTATTATCGGTAATACTCTGTTTCAACCTGTTTGGTTGCGCCGCAGCTATGGTTCCTTACTCATTCGATCCAGAAAGAAAACTCGGTTGGGCTAACGTCCTGTTAGATGAACAAGATCGCCCTTTACCAGCCGAAAGGCTAATTCGTGAAGCAGTCGACATTTACCAATCAGATAACGATGAAATTGGTTTAGGGCACGCGTATAGAAGTTACGCATATTTTTTCAGATCCGATTCAATTTACAATTGGCAAGATTATTTTCGAGAACATGGTTTTCTCGATAAGACTGCAAACATTGATCAAAGGTACGACAAGTCAATTGAGTATTATCTTAAGGCCAGAGCTATTTTTACTAAATACAATATCTATGACGCACTAAGTAGTATTGATCTGGGAATCGCGTGGGCAAGTAATAACAAAAAAGATCGTGACATGGCATGCAAGTATTTAGAGAGCAGTCTGGCCAACAATAAACTATTTATGGCTGACCACCCTGATGCAAAAATAAGGGTCGGGAACTTCAATTCATTTACTGAACTTATCGCAAGCGAGCAGAAAAATATGGGATGTTCATGATATTCCCTTTTAAAAAACATCAGATTCATGAGTTTGTTACTTTCTTCACCATGACACTCAGCTAACCAACCCACCATGCCCGCATTCAGCTACGAAGCCGTTGACGAAACCGGACTCACCAAAAAAGGGGGGGTCAACGCCGACAGTGCGCGTGCGGCACGCGGTGAGTTACGCAACATGGGGCTGGTACCGCTCAGTGTCGATACCATCGCGAGCCAGATCGACGAATCAGGATCGACCAAGAGCGGCGCATTCGGCAATCGCTTGTCCACACTGGAGCAGGCATTGTTCACCCGTCAGCTCGCCAGCCTGCTGGAAGCGGGCCTGCCGCTGGAACAAGCACTCACCGCATTACAGGAGCAGGCCGAACGCACCTATGTACGCGATCTGGTCGCGTCGATCCGTTCCGAGGTGATGGGCGGTACTTCGCTATCCGATGCGCTGGCAAAACACCCGCGCGACTTTGAGGATATCTATCGCGCACTGGTCACATCAGGCGAGCAGATCGGCCAGCTTGCCAAGGTACTGTCGCGGCTGGCGGACTACATCGAGCGGCGCAACTCGCTGGTGCAAAAGGTCAAGCTCGCGTTCACCTACCCTGCCATCGTCACCGTGGTGGCGTTCCTGATCGTGATCTTCCTGCTCACCTATGTGGTACCGCAGATCGTCTCGGTATTCGCCAACACCAAGCAGCAACTTCCTTTCCTCACCGTGGTGATGCTGGCCGTTTCTGATTTCGTGCGCAACTACGGAATATACGTATTCATGCTGGCGGTCGCCGCCGGCTATGCCTGGCATCGCGCGTTGATGAATCCCGAGGTCAAAATGCGCTGGCACACCTGGCTGCTGAACGCACCCTTTTACGGGAAATTCGAGCGCAGCCTCAACACCTCGCGCTTCGCCAGCACGCTGGCGATCACTACCGGCTCCGGCGTGCCCATCTTGCGCGCGTTGCAAACCAGTCGCGACACCCTGACCAATGTCGCGATGCGCGCACAGGTCGAGGAGGCAACCACCCGCGTACGCGAGGGTGTGAGCCTGGCGCGGGCGCTGTCGGCCCATAAACACTTCCCGGCGATGCTGATCCACATGATCCACTCGGGAGAGATGACCGGCGAACTGCCCGCGATGCTGCAACGCGCAGCCAGCGCGCAGGAGCAGGACCTGGAACGGCGCGCAATGACGATGGCCGGACTGCTTGAACCGGCGCTGATCCTGGCAATGGGTGTGGTGGTACTATTGATCGTACTGGCGGTATTGATGCCGATCATCGAGATCAACCAGCTAGTACGATGAAAAACTACTGCGCTTGCCAATACGGCGTTAAAAATGAACTCGAAATCCTCGTGTACTCACACGTACACTCCGGTTCCTCATCCATTTTTGCCTTGTCTTGGCTGCGCTCGCTACGTTTTTGCACCTT
>JBGSMU010000150.1:0-14635 GCA_041739955.1 Gallionella sp.
GCCGCGACTGGTGAGCTGATGATTGAGCGGCAGACCTTCGAGGTGTGCGCCGCAGACCGCGACACGCACGCGGCCGCCTTGCGCTTCAGCCACCTGCACGTCGGCCAGTTCATCGTTGCAGAAACGTGCGGCCAGATGCAGCAGCGGTACGTCCTGATGCGCCGGCGCTGCCAGCGTGATGCCGAACGGCAGACCGTCCTGCTGGAAACCGGTGGGTACCGCGACCGCCGCGCAATCCAGCAGGTTCATGAAGTTGGTGTAGTAGCCCAGATTCGCGTTCAACTTGATCGGATCGGCTTCCATCTCGTCTATGCGGTAGATCGTGCCCGCGGTCGGTGTCACCAGACAGTCGATCTTGCCCCAGGTCAGGGCGGCTTCTGCGCGCAAGGCTTCCAGTTTGTACATGCCGTCGAAGGTGTCGGCAGCGGAGAACTTCTTCGCCCCCGCGATGATCTCGCGCACCACGGGATTGATGGCATCTTGCTTCGCCTCGAAGAATTTGCGGATCGCGGCATAGCGTTCCGCCACCCAGGGGCCTTCGTACAACAGCCGCGCCGATTTCAAAAACGGCAGGAAATCGATCTCCACTTTCTGTCCACCGATGGCCTCCATTGCCGCGACACTTTTCTGGAACAGTGCTGCCGCGTTCTGATTGCCGAAGAACTGCAATTGATCGTCATGCGGCACGCCAAAGCGGAAGGACTCGGCACGACCGAAATCAAAGCCATAAGTGAGCGCCTGACGCGAATACGCATCCTGTTCGTCCAGCATCGTCGCGACTGACAACACGGTGGCGGCCTCCGCCGTATTCAGCGCAAAGATGGATACGCAATCGAGAGAGCGACAGGCCGGCACCACACCGCGCGTGGAGAGCCAGCCGCGCGTGGGTTTCACGCCGACCAGATTGTTGAACGCGGCCGGCACGCGACCGGAACCGGCGGTGTCGGTACCCAGACTGAAGCTGGACAGTCCCAAAGCGACAGCCACTGCCGAGCCGGAACTGGAACCGCCGGAGATATAGTCGGGGTTGTAAGCATTGTGGCAGGCGCCGAAAGGTGACCGCGTACCGTTCAAACCGGTGGCGACCTGGTCGAGATTGGTCTTGCCGACAGGGATCGCACCGGCATTGATGAGCTGGCGTACCACCGTCGCATGGTGTTGCGGATGGTAGGCATACTCGACACAGCCCGCCGTGGTGGGTGCACCGGCCAGATCGATGTTGTCCTTGATCGCGAACGGGATGCCGTACAGCGGCAATTCTGCCGGGTCTTTGTCCTGCAATGCGGCCACGTACTTTTCAATCTCTTCCAACGGCAGCCTGTAGATCCACACATGGTGCGGATCGTCGCCGATGCGGGAAACGATGTCCTGCATCACTTCGCGCGGATGGATCTCGCCCGCCAGATAACGGCGGCGCAGGGTGGCGATGTTCAGATCGAGTTTCATCTCACCCCTCCTCGCCCTGTATCACAAGCAGATCCTGTCCGGCAGCGACCTGACCGCCGGTGCGGCAGTTCAGCTGGATGATCTCGCCATCACATGGTGCGACCACCGCGATCTCCATCTTCATCGACTCGATCACTACCAGCGTATCGCCAGCCTTTACCTTGCTACCGACTTCTGCAGGAATAGCCCACACGTTACCGGCCACATGTGCAGCGACGGCGCGGCTGCCGGGCGGCAGGTCGAGTTCGCTATCCGTGCCCGCTTCCGCCACACTGCTGTCGTTCGCGTACTCGGCTTGGCCGTTGGCTTTCCACATCTCGCGCTCGGCGGCGAAGGCCGCACGTTGCGTATCGCGGAACGTGCTGATCTCACGGTCGTTGTCTTGCAGATATTGGTTGTAGTCCTTCAGGCTGAAAGTGCTCTCTTCGACCTTGAGCTGGAAGCGGCCGGCCACGAAGTCCTCGCGCATCTTGAGTAGTTCCTGCTCCGATACCGGATAGAAACGGATCTGGTCGAAGAAGCGCAGCAACCAGGGCTTGCCTTCCTTGAAGTCTCTCGTCTGCTTGTAGCGGTTCCACATCTGGATGGTGCGACCGACGAACTGATAACCGCCGGGGCCTTCCATGCCGTATACGCACATGTAAGCACCACCGATGCCGACCGCGTTCTCCGGCGTCCAGGTGCGTGCCGGATTGTATTTGGTGGTGACCAGGCGATGGCGTGGATCGAGCGGTGTCGCCACCGGTGCGCCGAGATAGACGTCGCCCAAACCCATCACCAGATAGCTCGCCTCGAAAACGATGTTCTTCACCGTCTCGATGTCCTCGATACCGTTGATGCGGCGAATGAACTCGATGTTGCTCGGGCACCAGGGCGCATCCTTGCGCACCGACTGCATGTATTTCTCGATCGCCAGCTTGGTGGATGGATCGTCCCATGACAGTGGCAGATGCACGATGCGGGTCGGCACGCGCATGTCCTTGATAGGCGGTAGTTTCTTCTCGGCCTTGATCAGCATCTTCACCAGCGCATCACGCGCCAGCTCGCGGCTGTCGAAATGGATCTGCAAGGAACGGATGCCCGGTGTCAGATCGAGGATGCCGGGCAACTTGCCGCCGGCCACCGCGCCTTGCACCCACTCTATCAATGCATGCACACGGAAACGCAAGTTGAGATCGAGCACCAGCGGGCCGTATTCGATGAGCAGGTTGCGGTCACCTGATTGGCGATACACCACCTGCACCTGTTCGCCCTTGGCCGGGATGGTGTGCACGATGGGGCTGGTCATTTTCTGCGCGATGGGCTCCTGCGCAGCCGGATAGTCGTCCAGCTGCTTCGGCAATTTCAGTTGCGCGATGGTTGCGTCCTGCAACTGTTCCAGATAGTTGGCCTGTGCCAGCGACATAGGGCAGAAGCGCACGGTGTCGCCCGGACGCAGTTGACCCATCTTCCACAACTCGGCATGCACGATGGTGACCGGGCACACGAAGCCGCCCAGGCTGGGGCCGTCCGGCCCGAGGATGACCGGCATGTCACCGGTGAAATCCACCGCGCCGATGGCGTAGGCGTTGTCGTGGATGTTGGATGGATGCAGCCCTGCCTCGCCGCCATCCTGCCGCGCCCATTCCGGCTTGGGGCCGATCAGGCGCACGCCGGTGCGGCTGGAGTTGTAGTGCACTTCCCAGTCGGTGGCGAAGAAGGTCGCTATGTCTGCCGGGGTGAAGAAGTCCGGTGCACCATGCGGCCCGTACAACACGCCGATCTCCCATTCTTTGCTGTAGCTCGGCAACAGCTTGGACGGCAGCGCGCGCGGTACATACGATTCGGATGGCTTACCCAGATGCAGCACATCACCGGTGCGCAAGGTGCGCCCGCCATGACCGCCGAACAAACCCAGCGTGAAGGTCGATTTGCTGCCCAGATAATCCGGCACATCGAAACCACCTGCCACGGCAAGATAGGTACGGCAACCGCCGCCTACCACTGTGCCCAGACGCAGCACACTGCCCGCCTTCACCGCATGACTGCACCAGAACGTTAGCGCCTCGCCATCAAGCTCGGCTTTCATCGCCGCACCGGTCAATGCGATGACTGTGTCCTTGTTGAACTTCAGTGTCGGGCCGGATACGGTCAGCTCCAGTCCGGCAGCGTCTGCGGCATTGCCTACCAGTTGATTGCTCAAGCGGAACGCCAGTGCATCCATCGGCCCTGAAGGCGGCACGCCGATGTTCCAGTAGCCGAGACGGCCGGGATGATCCTGGATGCTGCTCTGCACGCCCGGTTCCAGCACATCGATGGTATGCGGCTGGTAGTGGAAAGCATTCAGGTAGCGCGTGGTCTGGCGGCCTTCGCTGAATACATGGTCGGCCACGATCTGGCGCAGATAATTCAGATTGGTCTCGATACCGTCCACGCGTGTCTCGGCCAGCACTGTGCTCATCTTCTCCAGCGCGGCATCGCGATCCATCGCCTTGACGATGATCTTCGCGATCATCGGGTCATAGTAGGGCGGCACTTCGCTGCCGCGCTCGACCCAGGTCTCGTTGCGTGCATTGGCAGAAAATTCGACGCCGCTCAGCACGCCACTGGAGGGCTGAAAGTTCTTGTTCGGGTCTTCCGCATACAGGCGTACCTGAATAGACGAGCCCTTGGGTTTGATCTCTATGCTTTCCAGCGCGGGCAGTTCACCCGCCGCCTGCAACACCATCCACTCGACCAGGTCGACCCCGGTCACTTCTTCGGTCACACCGTGCTCGACCTGCAAGCGCGTGTTCACTTCGAGGAAGTAGAACTGGCCGCTCAGTGCATCGAACACGAACTCCACCGTGCCCGCCGACTGGTAGCCCACGGCCTCGCCCAAACGCACGGCAGTATCCAGCAGATGCTTTCTGACTTCCGGGGTGATGTTGGGCGCGGGAGTCTCTTCGATCACTTTCTGGTTGCGGCGCTGCACCGAGCAATCGCGCTCGCCCAGCGCGATCACACCGCCCTTGCCGTCGCCGAATAATTGCACTTCGATATGGCGTGCATGCTCGACATACTTTTCCAGATAGATACCGGCGTCCTTGAAGTTGGCGCGTGCCAGACGCTCCACCGACTGGAATGCCTCGCCCAGTTCATCCGCGCTCCAGCACAGACGCATACCGATGCCGCCTCCGCCGGCGGTACTCTTGATCATCACCGGATAGCCGATGCGCGAGGCCTCGGCATGTGCATGACCGGCATCGCTCAGCAGCCCGCTGCCCGGCAACAAGGGAACGCCATTCTGTTCGGCCAATTCACGTGCGGTGTGCTTCAGGCCGAAACGGCGCATCTGGTCGGGCGTCGGACCGATGAACGTCACGCCCGCTTGCGCGCACTGTTCGGCGAAGCCCGCATTCTCCGACAGGAAACCGTAGCCGGGATGGATGGCTTGCGCGCCGGTGCTGAGCGCGACTTCAAGGATGTGCTCGCCGCGCAGGTAGCTGTCGGCGGCGGCGGCCGTACCGATGCACACGGCCTCGTCTGCCATCTGCACATGCAGCGAACGCGCATCGGCTTCCGAATACACCGCCACGGAGCGGATCCCCATCTTCTTCAGCGTGCGGATGATGCGGCATGCGATCGCACCGCGATTGGCAATCAAGACTTTATCGAACATGGTTACTCACCTGAGTCGCAGGTCGTCCTGCGTTTTGGTCATGCATCCGGTCGTCCGGATACGCGGTGTTAGTGAGAGACTTCATCCCAGATCAGCAACTGCACCGGCGTCGGGTCGTAGGCGTTGCACGGGTTGTTCAGCTGCGGACAGTTGGAGATCAGCACGAACACATCCATTTCGGCGCGCATCTCCACATATTTGCCGGGCGCGGAGATGCCGTCGGCGAAGGTCAGTTCTCCCTGCGGTGTCACCGGCACGTTCATGAAGAAGTTCACGTTGGCGGTGAGGTCGCGCTTGTCCATTTGAATTTTCCCCGGGCCGCAATTGCAATGGCCCAGCGCGTGCAGGAAACTGTCGCGGCAGCTGTGCATGTATTTTTTGTCGATGGCATAGCGCACAGAGTTGCTTTCGGCTGCACAGGCACCGCCCAATGTGTCGTGCCGGCCACAGGTGTCGGCGACGATGGTCATCAGCACATTGCCTTCGGTGGACATCAGTTTCGTGCCGGCTGTCAGGTAGAGGTTGCCCTGTTCGCGGATGGTATCCACCGCGCTGTAGCGCTCCTCCGGATCGTGCGCGCTGTAGAACAGGGTGTCCACGGCCTGATTGCCTTCCAGGTCGAGGATGCGGAAGACTTGGCCGAGCTTCACTTCATGCAGCCAGGATTCGCCGGCGGGCAGCACCAGGTCGTAGCTCGCCTGTTGCGGGGTCAATTTGCTTTCAACGATGCTCATGGTCTCTCCGGCGCTCAACGGAACAGCAGTTCGGTGTTGTAGAAGCCGCGCACGTTCTCGGGACGGAAATTGCGGCACTGGTCTTGTTCATCCGGCGTGCCGCAGCTCCATGCTTGCAGCAGCACCGGCTTGGGTGCGTATTCTGGATTCGGATCGAGCGGATGCTGGGTAGCCGACAACACCACCAGCACGTTCATCTCGAAACGCAGTTCGATGAAATCACCCGCCCTGGAATGGTTAGCCTCGTAGTGCATAGCGCCTGCATCATCGGCGCTCACCTTGCTGAAGAAGTTCACGTTGGGCACGATATCGCGCTTGCCCAAGCCCCACTTGCCCAGTTCGATCAGCATGCTGTCGCGCGCATTTCGATGCATGTCGTTGCGCGCCTGCTGGTAAGTCGCTTTGCCGTATTTCTTTTCGACCAGTGCGGCGTTGCTCATGCCGCTGATGGTGTCGTGCCAGCCACAGCTGTCACCGATGACCGAGGCCAGTACGCGCCCCATGTCTGAATACAGCACGAATCCCGTTGTGAGATGCGCGGTGTGCTGCGCCTTCAGCGTGTCCGGCATGTTGTAGCGTTCCAGTTTCTCTTCCTGGTTGTAGAACAGTCCCGACAGGTTGGCACCGCCTTCCGGATCGGTGATGCGCAGCGCGGTGCCGCGCTTCATCACGAAGGACCAGTGCGCGCCGCCGGGTATCTTTTCTTCCCACAGCTGGTTGATTTTGGATAGGGGCTTTGTCATTTCGTCGTTCCTTATCGCATGTCGTTCTGTTGTTCGGCCTGCCTGGTCATGCGCTCCAGCAGTTCGTAGTCGGTATGCATGCCGGCGGTCTCTCGGATTCGGGTCAGGATGGCTTTCTTCTGTTGCAGGAAACCGGGCGCAAGCTTCATGTCCTGGTCACGTTTTTGCGGGAGGTCAACTTCGTAGATGCTGTCGATCCTGCCCGGACGCGGCGCCATCACCACCACGCGCTGCCCGAGATATATTGCCTCTTCCACATCATGGGTGACGAACACGATGGTGGTCTTCTCCAGTTTGGAAACGTGCAGGATCATGTCGTGCATCACTTCACGCGTCTGCGCATCAAGTGCTCCGAACGGTTCGTCCATCAGTAATATCTGCGGACGTGGCAACAGCGCGCGTGCGATGGCGACTCGCTGCTGCATGCCACCCGAGAGTTGATTGGGATATGCGTCACGCACATGGGTCAGGCCCATCAGGTTGAGCAATGCATCGGCACGTCCGGAAGCGGCCTCGACATCGGATGAAGTCAGGTCTTCTCGACCGATACGCAGCAGTCGGCTGAACTTGATGTTCTCCATCACTGTCAGCCACGGATACAGGCTGTAATGCTGGAACACCATGGCGCGGCCAACGCCGGGGCCGCTGATCTCCGCGCCATCCACCTTGATGCTACCCGACGACAGGGTTTCCAGACCGCCGATGCAGCGCAACAGTGTGGACTTGCCGCAGCCTGATGCGCCGACGAAGGTGACGAACTCGTTGCTGCCTATCTCCAGGCTGACGTCCAGCAGTGCAACGATGCCTCGTTCTCCATCACCGAAGGTCTTGCCCGCTTTTTCAATACTGATCTTGGTATCCATCATTCGCCTTATTTCTTGTACAGCCATGGGAAATTCTTGCGGTGCAGCCAGCGGAAGAACTGGTCGATCGCCAAGCCGATCAGACCGATCAGGATGATGCCGGCGAAGATCTTGTCGGTCTGCATGAAGCGCTGTGCGCGCAGGATGGAATATCCGAGGCCTGAGTTGGCGGCGACCAGTTCGGCCACCACCAGATAGGTCCAGGCCCAGCCCATGGTCACGCGCAGTGTGTCGAGCAGTGCCGGTTTGGCCGACTGCACGATCACCAGCGATACGATCTCGCCGCGGTTCGCTCCCATGGTCTGCGCCGCCTCGATCTGGGTGATGGGCACGCGGCGCACATCTTCCGCCACCATCAGGATCATCTGAAAGAAGGTGCCGATAAAGATGATGGCGATCTTGGAGCTCTCGTCGATGCCCACCCACAACATCACCAGCGGGATGAAAGCCACAGCCGGCATATAGCGGATGAAATCGGTCAGCGGTTCCAGCATGGCCTGCACCGGCCGATAGGTACCTATCATCAGCCCGATGGGAATCGCCAGCACGGCGGACAGGCTGAAACCGGCGATGACGCGATAGGTGCTGATCCAGATGTCCTGCATCAGGTCGTCTTCCTTGAACCAGGTGTAGGCACGGGACAGCACTTCAAGGGGCCCGGGCATGAACACTTTATCCATCCAGCCACTGACTGAGAGGCCCCACCATGCGGCAAGCGGCAACAACATACCGGTCAGCGCGAACAACAGATAGGTTCGGTGACTCAAATGCCCGCGTATCACCCAGAGACTGGACCACCCGGCGCTGATTTTGTGACGTGACGACATACGCACTCCTGAAAATAACAAAGCCCGAGAGGGTGCAACCGAAACGTGGTCACAACCTCCCGGGCTTTTATCCCTCCGTGTAGCCTTGTCGCTAAACAAGACCGAAAACTCTCGGACCAGACATTGACGATCTATATTTCGTCAACCGGAACCCTAGTCTTCACAAGTGACTGACCAATCCGACCAGCACCCTCGCTGGATACATGAGCAGAAAACGTGCCACTGGCTTGCAGAGCGGATTAGCGACATTTCAGGGTCATACTTGCGGTGCATACCCGGGCAGATGCGCTGAAAGCGTGCATGGTGATGTGGTTGGCGCACCAGAGTTGTGCGACACCCGGAAAGTGTCTGGTGCGGATAATTTCAGGCGGGGGTGAGCGTTGCGATGGATTTTGGCGGCAATGCGGTGGATATTCTACGGCGCTGTTGTTCGGTGATGAGTTTGTGCAGACAGCCTTTCTTTCCTATGAAGCTGAAGGTTGGTTCCAGGTCTGATGCTTATTTCCCGGAACCATTTTCAGTGTGACCAGCAGAACTCGCTGGTCTGGGGCCACGGTAATGCGTCTGCGATCTGTGCTTTATCCAGACTGAGCTTAAGTACCGGGTCAGTGGATTTCAAGGGCGCCCGCTTGCGCTGCAATTCAAAATTCATGCGTTTCCATATCAGGTCCTTGTCCATTCCGGCACCCGTTACCTTGTCCGATCTGGCGAACCAGAGACCTATCTCGTCCATCGCGCACAACTTCCAGTTCGGGGAAAAATAAAGTTCACCGAGCAAGGGTACCGGTGTTCCCTTGAAGGGCTGCAGTGTGGGCGTGAAGATCGTATCGATATGATGTTTTGCCAACAGGCTCTCCCACTGCGGCTGTCTTGAGAAGATCTGATTGTGGTCCTGCATCACGCTGTTGAATGAATAATTCCTGCCGTCAACCAGCACCGGTTTATGGGTTGTCCATGCGAGGTATCCGCCGAAGTGGAATAACGATGCGATCGCCGTTACTTCATCCCTGTCTTTCAGCTGCAAGGCGTAGGAAGGGAATACGCCGTCACGGAAACCGTATCCGAAATTGTTCCTGGTGTACCGGTACCATCCCAGTGCGGTAACCAAAGCGGCCAGCAGCAGGCAGGCAATTCCAATAGCCATTTTTTTCGACAGTCTGGACTCGGCCTTGGTGAGCGCCGTGTCGATCAAGTGGCACAGCGGGTTGAAGGAAGCGATGGCAAATAAGCCCAGGTTTCTCGAGTACCTCAGGGTCAACACAGTAAAAGTCAAAAACAGCAGGCCGCGCGCGATCGCGTTGGGCGACCTTGGCTTAACGGCGAATGCTGCCAGGCCCGCAAGGAATATCGCCAAGAATAAGGGTGCAGAAGAGGTGGTCATGATCGGGAAGAATTCCACCACCTGACCGGTCAACCCGGCGTCTGCCGCAAAGATGAAAGGCAGGAAAAGTTGTTCTGGCCCGAACGGTGTCAGCATCGCGGCTATGCTTGTTGCGAAGGCAGTGAGCGTCAGGGCCCTGGCTGCACCCCACGACCTGCCCTTGAAGATGTCCTGGGCCAGATAGCAGCCTATCGTGCCGACCACGATGATCGCCGAAGGGTGCAGATTGGACATTACCAGACCGATCAGCGGGATCGGATACAGCCACTTGTCCTGTGTAGTCCTGTTGCGTATCTCGAGCAAGGCTATCGTCGCCGCGACCGCAACAAACAAGACATTTTCCGGACGCAGCGTGATCCTGACATCCATGCCTGCAGCCACGATCAAGGTTGCGATAACCGCAGCAGGCACTACCCATTTGCCCGCCGCTGTCCATGCCTGCAATACCAGCAGCAGGATGGCCAGTGTCGCCAGTACCGTGTTCAACACACTTAATCCCTTTGCGCCAAAGGCACTGTGGGTAAGGTAAAGCAGCGTCCCGAAACCCCACTCGTAGAATTTTTCTGGATTCCCGATCAGGCCGGATATGTAAAAAGTCTTGTCCGGAACATGGCCGGACAGGATGGCTTCGCGCCCGACTGTCATATGGAACCAGAAGTCGGGGTCATTGAGGGATTTGGAGAAGAACAAAACCAGCAGGACCAGCAACAGCGAAAATATCAGCGCCCTGGCAGGCAGTTTAGAGAGTGCGTTTGTCTCCATTAAGCAGAGGCTCCTTGGGTATCCGGATCGCGGGTTGAAGCAGGTCTCTGCCGTATTGCCGAAATCGGTAATGGGCCGCAATTATAATGGCTATCGGGGGTGGCGATTACCGTGTTCTGGAATCACGATCGGGCTGACAGGATATGCCCGGGGCGAGTGTCATTCCCCGAACGATTCGGGCACCGTGCTGCGGGAAAAGCCGCTGCGGGAAAAGTGGCGGTCTTCTTCCATATACTCGGAGATCATCGCCTGGGTCGGCAAGCTGAATCCGCGCGACAGATCGAGGTCGTGATCGGACATCTTGATCCTCGCTGCAACATTGCCGAACTCCCGGATGAACTCATCCCAATCCGAATAGCGTTTCGAGAGGGTTTTTTGGAGCATCTTGTCTATGACATCGACCAGATCCCGGGGTAATCCTTTTCGATATTGTTCGATGGGGGTAATGGGAAAATTCAGGATGGCAATGCGGGCATCGAAATTGTTATCTTCCTCGAAGGTGTTCTTCCCTGTCAGCAAACGATAAATCACCGCGCCCAGGGCATAGATATCGGCACGCTGGTCGAGCGGCTCACCCGCCAATTGCTCCGGAGACATGTAGGCGAGGCTGCCAGCCACAACAGAGCCAAGCCGGTTGGTCGGCACGGCACAGCCAAAATCAGTCAGTTTCGCGGCGCCATCCGGCATCAGGATGATGTTTGCGGGCTTTACGTCGCGGTGCACGATGCCGAACTCAGCCGCATAGCGCAACGCCCCCGCGACTTGTTCGATGATGGAAAGCACGGTATTAACCGGAAGCAGGTTGTCTGCATATTCGTGGTGATCCAGTGAAATACCGTTCGCGTATTCCATCACCAGAAAAGCGCCGCTCTTTTCATTCAGCTCCGCGTCTATGACATGCACGATGTTTTTGTGATGGATCTTTCTGCCCAACTCGACTTCGGTGAGGAACATCTGCTTGTGCCATTCGGAGGATGAAGCTTTGCGGAATTGCTTGATGGCTACCGCGGAAAAGTTTTCATCCTGGGCAAGGTAGACATCCGATGTGGCACCCGATCCGAGTATCTGGATGACTGAATATTTTCCTATGCGCAGGGGGGGTGAAGACATCAGGGAGTGCAGTTGTTGAAGGACGACACATCATAGACTGCCTTGGGGTGAATTGGTTTCACATTGCGGATGACGCGTGGATTGACCGCCCCGGGCACGATGCCGGGGTTGACGAGGGAAAGGCGTTATAACGTCGCGGGAGAGTTACTTCTTGCCGTTGTTCAGGGTTGCTTTCAGGTTGTCTGCCGCCTTGAACACGGGAACCCTGGCGGCCTTGATCTGCACCGATGTGCCGCTCATGGGATTGCGCCCGATGCGGGCGGCACGTTCGCGAACTGCGAAGGTTCCGAAACCGGCCAATGCGATCTTGTCGCCTTTGTTCAGGTTATCGCTGATGATTTCGATCAGGGCTGAAACATGGCGACCGGCCGCAGCTTTTGTACTGCCGGTCTGGCTGGCCAAAGCGTTGATGAGTTCTTTCCTGTTCATGGATTCTCCTGTTTCTGAACATGCGTGCAATGCCGCATTAGCTAACGTTTCAAGGATGTGCCGGGCTCAGTAACGCCCGTGCATGTGAAAGAAATAATTGCGCATCTCATCCCTTTCTATGCTCTTGCGCCTAGCCACGCCATGCACGTAGCGCACCAGATTCCTCATCACGCTATACACGATGGAGGGATGCGAGTTAAGCAGGGTTTCCAGCTTGGATCGTCGCAACAACAGGACGGCGCTATTTTTCCGGATCTTTAACTGTGCGCGGATGTTCATGTCATCACCGCCAACAAAGCTGATGATCCTGGCAAAATCGCCGGGCGATTCAAGCATCAGCGACAACGGTTCGCTGTTCACCATCGCGCTGACTTCAACCTTGCCCTCGACCAGTATCATCAGGGCGTCCTTCAAGGCCTCGTCTTCAAGCTCGGTAAAACACTCGTTGGCCTCAAAATATTTTAGTGTGATGATCCCTGCCAAAACACTGATTTCGAAGTCGCGCAGGTTTTCCACCAGCTTGCTGCTGTTCAATACATCCAGTACGCGCTCGTCGGGGATCATCAGGTTGCCCATGATGCGTATGTCCGCGGGGGGGCTACCGGGGTGAATGTCATGTTGCTTGTCAGATAGAGTCATCATCGTACTCCCAGGGTTCGTTGTTACGTGCAGGCTCGGTGTACCGAACGACATTGCAGCCGTTCCGGTCTAAGCACTTTCATTGCCACTTAACCGAGCAAGTTGCATGCCCGGACGAATGGGAGAGATATTCTTCCGGTGTTTCAATCCCGCATTGCACGATTCCGCATTTTGACTAAGCTGGCAAAACCAGCAGGCATGCGGGTAGGCGTCATCGTGGTGTCTGCATGCCTGTGTGGAAACAGCATGATTCGGGGTCAAGCAGGAACCTGCCTGTTGAGTGATGTAAGGAGGGAATGCGCACCAATATCACGCGTGGCGCACCTTGCGGGTGCGCCAGGACATGCATGTCGGGGTATGAACTGACGGGGTAAAACTAAGGCTGGTCGGCCGGGGGAGATGAGCTCGACGGCTTGCCCGACACGATCACCAGCCCGCGGGGTTTGTTGCTAGTTGTATCTGTCGTCGAGATCGCCTGGCGCAGGGTGCCGATGCCGACCCACACCGGCGGGTACTTGTACTTTGCGACGTCGAGTATCAGTACACTGTCGGAATCCACGTCATAGGCTGCCAGCGCAGACCAGTGTCCTCCGCCTACCTGTCCCAGACTCGCACGATAATAATTGGCCAGAACGAATTGGCCGTCTTCTCCCAGGGTGTATTGCAGCAGGGTGCGCAGGCTGTCATCGTCAAACGTGTCACCGGCGACCGATCTCGCGCTGACGCCCTGTGCCGTCAGGGTCTCCGCCATCTCTTCACGCGTCATGCCCATTTCCAGCACGGTTTGCGCGCTGATTACTTTTGTGACCTCGGGCGTGAAGAAGTTGTTCTGGGTGAAAAATGCGTAGGGCGCATAGGTCGGGTCGATGGGCTTCTTGATCGGCATCGCGTTGAGCACCGTGATCGCGCTGGCAACGGAACAATACGACTGGGTCATTTGCACGGCAAAGTTTGGTATCAGCTGCCAGTAATCGGCATCTTTGGGAATGCGCGATTGCAGTACCTTGCCCTCCGCCGTGTCCCAGTAGACGACATCAAATTCCGAGTCGGCCCATCCGAATCCCGATGCGGTTAATGTGCAAAGCAGCAGTGCGAGTATTATATTTTTCATCATTAGACTCCTTGCAGTCTGAAGAGACTAGGGCAATCGTTGGGTGACTTACCAGGGTCGAAAGCCGGAGAACCTTACGCAAATTCCGGTGGCAACGTACGATTAATCAATCTTACCCCAAAGTGTGCGGCCAACGTTCCCCAATATGATCGACCCCTGGATGATTGCATCATTGTTGAATGAGGAAAGTGCCTCGCGTAATTGACGCGCGACCTGCTCGCGACCTTCGATAGCGTAATTGTTTCTTGCCTCAAGATTGTCTATCAAATAGGACAGCTCGGTCATCGCTTCATCGATATCCCCCAGGGAGACATCGTCGCGAACCAGCGACAGGTGATTAAGCACCCTTAACATTGCGCGCAACTGCTGGTTATCCGGCTTGGCATAAAAATGCGGGACCAGGGGGGATTTAGGGGCTTTTTCCTGCTGGATGACCCAGTGTTGATTTGACAAGGAATGTTTCCGGCTTTCTTTCAGGAACCAGCAGTTGCCGTTTAGAGAAAAGTGCAAGGTTTCGCCTTGATCAGGGTCATTCCCGAAAATCTGCACGACAAAAGCCTTGGCGGATATTTCGTGAACCTTGGCAATCATATTTTCTTCCTGCAACAAATTTGCAAGGCTTGAAAGATCTGCGTCTTGCTGTTTAGACCGGTACGAAACGCCGGAGACGGATAGGTCATTGCCTGTCTCGTCTATTCCGTAAACCTGTGTGACTACTTTCAACGGGTAAACGGTGCGGTCGGAGGCGAAATTCTTGCTGCCGGAAAAGCGAAAGAAGAAACTCAAAAAATCCTCGTGCTCGGTCGCCTCGCAAACTCCGGCATTAGCGAAGAACGGAAGGCAAAGGATAATAAAAAGTATCAGCCGGTATTTCATTTCAAGTCCTGTTGATGCATGGGATCGCATGTTGCGGTTAACAAGGACATTTATAGCACGGGACGGTTGCAGGC